>PAOV01000027.1 GCA_002708145.1 Chloroflexota bacterium | reverse complement strand
AGAAATCCTTTAGTGGATGCTATATTTCCCTTTGATATAATTTTTGTACTCATATTATTTGTAATTATAATTTCTTTTTATTATTTTAAAATTATAACAGGCACAAAATAAATCTTATTTGTAAAATATATACATGTTTTATAATAAATAAATTGTATAAACTGATGTATATAACTTTTTTCAATAAATCTATCAGTTCCCTAGAACGAGAAAGAAAAATATGACAAATAACTATAAAGTAGATGTATTAATCGCTGGGCAAGGTGCAGCATCTTTTGCAGCAGGACTTTATTCCTCTAGGTATCAGATGAGTACATTAATTGTAGGTGAGCATTTTGGAGGAGAAACTGCTATAGGTGGATTAATAGAAAATTACCCTGGTCAGCCTGATATTGATGGTTTTGATCTTATGCTTAAATTTAAGGAGCAAATTGAAAACTTAAACACCCCTATACACACTTCAAATCTAGTGGATGTTAA
This sequence comes from Chloroflexota bacterium, assembly GCA_002708145.1. Classification (GTDB taxonomy): domain Bacteria; phylum Chloroflexota; class Dehalococcoidia; order Lucifugimonadales; family Lucifugimonadaceae. Next base: position 39,761 of record PAOV01000027.1, on the reverse strand, counting down.
AAAAAAGTCAGGAAAATTTTATTCTGTATTAGAAGATGGATCAAAAGTAGAGTCTATATCTTTAATATTATGTATAGGACGTGAAAGAAGGAAATTAGGTTTAAAAAATGAAGAATCTTGGACAGGAAAAGGTATTTCATATTGTTCAACTTGTGATGCTCCGTTATATAAAAATAAATCATCTGTAGCAGTTGTTGGTGGTGGTAATGCGGCAGTTGAAGGAGCTTTGTTATTATCTAAATATGCAGAAACAATTTATCTTATATATAGAAAAAATAAATTTACTAGACCTGAGCCACTTTTATTAAAAATTTTAGATCAAACTGAAAATATTAAAGTATTATTTGATACAGAAATTAATAACTTAATAGGAGATGATTTAGCAGGATTAAAAGCCATAGGAATTTCAAAACCTTTGGATGGAAATTCAGAGATTAATGTGGATGGCTTATTTATTGAAGCTGGAGCAGACCCAAGAATTGAAATACCAAAAAAATTAGGACTGGAACTAAACTCTACTTCTAATGAAGTACATGTTGATATTGCGCAAAAAACTTCAATTGAAGGAGTTTATGCTGCTGGAGATTTGACTGATGGTACAGAGTTAAANCAAACTATCACCGCTGCATCTCAAGGTGCNATATCTGCNCTATCTGCATATCAATATGTAAGTGANTATAANTCCTTAAGGAANTAAATTTATTTTTTTCAGTATATNTCCTGAAATTAAGAAGCTACCTGCATGAAAGCCTATNACACTNAGACCNGTNCCTTGTGCTAAGTANCCGGCAACATATAAATTTTCTATATTNATNGATTCAAAAGAATGTTGATGAACTTTCATCTGAAGAAGTTGNAANCTGTAATTGTCAAATTTTTCATNGAAGTCTATTTTAAAATCNTCTAATAATTTATAGTCTGGGGTNCCACCAATTTCAATTATTANNTGGTCAGATTTNATTGTTTTTTGTTTATGGTTTNTTNTAANTNTAATTTCTTTGTTTTCTGAAAAGTTTATAACTTNTGTTTCATAAAAAANATTNATGTTTTTTTCATTATTAGATATNATNTCNTNCCATCTTTTATAATAATCTAGAAATTGTGATTCNANAATCAATTTCATATGATTTTGTTTTTTTTGCCTCATTATATAATTTATATTTTTACCNCTATCAAAAAGTTCTTGTGCTGCCCAATCGGAAGATCTTCCACCNCCTATAATNGTGATATTATTTNCTTTNNAGTCATTAGGATNTGTNTATGAAGTTTTAATGAAATCAAGATTTTCTCCAGGAACTCCGAGTTTTCTTTTTTTTGATTTTGGACCTAAAGCAAAAACTAAATAATTGCTTGTAAATTTTCTTTTCTTGTCATTTTTTATAGAATAGATTATGAATTTTCCATTTTTTTCTTTTTTTATAGAAATTATCCTGTGGTTATTATAGATATGTTTTTCTAAACCCAATTTATTTGAGTATTTTTTGTAGTAATTTAATAGTTTATCTTTATTTATTATTTCATTTATATCGATATTAGAATTATAGTCCATATTATATTGTTTTATAGGATAATGAGATAACTCCATCCAGTTAGCTGGCCCAAGAGTCAATTGGTTAGTAGGTACATTGTTCCATAATCCTCCAGCCCCATCATCGGTTATTATTGCCCAATCAATTCTTTTATTTTTTTTAAAAGTTAGGGATTGTGAATTTTGTAGAAAATTTTCATTTGGATGGTGCAAATCTCTGAAATGAGCAATTGGCCTTGTACCATTTTTCATCAAAGTTTTTGTGTCTATAGTTAGCAGGTTCACACCTTTATTATTGTATGGATGCCAGCCTTCTAATGTTGCTGCTACTCCTAGTCCACCTGGTCCTGCGCCAAGAATAAGAACATCATGATGGGACAAATTTATATCCTTGTCTATTATTTGTTTACTATTCGACTCTTAACAATATCGTAGTCAAGCTCAACTCCTAATCCGGGGCCTGTAGGTGGAATTACATAACCATTCTCTAATTTTAGAGGTTCTTTAAATATTTTTTTATGCAATGGACCTTGATTCATTTCTTGGATAAGGAAGTTGGGGGAGCAAACATCAACTTGAATAGCTGCAGCAGAAGCTATAGGTCCGCAGTACATATGAGGTGCAATTACTGCATAATATGATTCAGCAATTCCAGCAACTTTTTTTGCTTCAAGTATTCCTCCAGCTTGACCGACATCTATCTGAATAATTTGAGCAGCTTGCTTTCTTAATAATTCAGAAAATTCATATTTAGTAACTAGTCTTTCNCCNGATGCAATTGGTATACTNGTGCTACGCGCAACTCTAGCCATTTCATCAATATTTTCCGGACTTACAGGTTCTTCAAACCAGAAAGGNTGNTAAGGNTCAAGAGCNTTTGCGACCCTTATAGCNCTGTAAGTTGTTAATTGTCCATGAGTACCAATTCCAACCTCAATCTTATTCCCAACAGTATTTCTAATATTTTCAAAGATTTTTTCTGCATAAGTTATTTGTTCTAATGGTATGTCTCTTACTCGTGGATTTTTTGCTAATGTAGAAAACCCATTATCTCCAGAATTTCTAGATGAATATATTACTTCACCAAAAGGATCTATCTTACACGCACTATTACCTTCTTCAATAAGTTTTTGGCATATTTCTCCTGCTTCTTCAGGGCTACTAGGGTTAGGCATATAAGCATAAGCTCTAAGTTTCTCCCAATATTTTCCACCTAAAAGATTATATATTGGTTGGTTTGTAGCTTTTCCAACTATATCCCAACACGCCATTTCTATACCAGCTAAAATTGATCCGAAGTGTAAGCTAGGGTGTCTATAATCATGCCTATTAGCNTACATCTTTTCCCATATCCGCTCAATATCAAATGGACTTTCTCCNATAACAAAAGCCTCAGCTGTTTCATGNAGTANAGAAATNTGAGAAGAAAATTGTTTCCAATNTGTATCGTTGAATGAACTTCCAGTTACTTTNTCTCCTAATCCAATAATTCCCTCATCTGTNTGNAGTTCTANAAATAGAAAATATTTNCCCCCAACATANGTTGCNGCAGGTTTATTATGATCTCGTTGACCTAATTCATTTTCTACTACGTAAGTTTTAATATCAGTTATTTTCAATTTATTCTCCTTTTTTATTTAAACTGGTTCTACTACCCATTCAGGTTCTTGACCTTTAATTACTCTTGAAGCATTAGCAAGTACATTATGCATGGCGTTAACTTCAGATTGCTTTGCTCTTGTTGCTAAATGTGGTGTGATAATCACATTACTTAAATTAAGTAACGGGTTATTTTTCTCGATAGGTTCTACTTCTGTGACATCAAGTCCTGCTGCTCGAATTTTCTTTGACTCGAGGGTTTTAATTAATGCATTTTCATCAACTACACCTCCTCTGCAAGTATTAATTAATATTGCTGACCTTTTCATTAAATCAAGCTCTTCATGAGAAATAAAATGTCTTGTTGAACGATCATAGGGTACATGCAAAGTTATGACGTCTGAGTTTTCTAATAATTCAATTAGCGAAACTTTTTTTGCATTACACTCTTGTTCGTAATTTTTATGAAAAATTTCCGTATCATAGTATATTATTTTACATTCCCAGCCTGAAAGTCTTTTTGCAACTCTTGAACCGATTCTACCCAGTCCAATAATTCCTACAGTTTTTCCTGCTAGTGTCTGAAATTCGTCACGATCTCCTTCTACTCCATCCATCCAAGTACCATTTTTTGCACTATCAATTTGAATATCTAATTTTCTATTTACTGCAAACATCAATCCTATCGCGTGTTCTGCAACCGCAACTGCATTAGCTCCACCATTATTCGAAACTTTAATTCCCATTTCTTTTAATTGAGGTTTGTCTATCCACTCAGTACCAGCACTAAAAGTTTGTATTAGTTTAAGTGATTTTAAATCACCAGATAAATCTGTTAGTAAGTCATATTTAGCAGAAGGAATAATTACTTTTGCGTTCTTACATTTTTCAACTATTTGTTGATAATCTTCTTTATTGCTAACAAATCCAATTTGTAGATTCATTTTTTTTGCTACTTCTAATAAATCTTTAGCCATAAAGTCTTTTTGNAAAGCGCTATTATCNGAATTNTCAAAATTACCAAGNATAATTATTTCATTTGACATAAACAATCCTTTTATTATTACCTAAAAATTTTATACCATATACATATACTAGTTTTTGTATCAATGATTATACTTTAAATGTTGAATAAAAAAAATAATCAAATACCAAATGAATGAGAATAAAAAAATATCAGTAACAGTTCCGGCTACAAGCGCCAATATGGGCTCAGGTTTTGATTCTATAGGTGTGGCCTTAGATTTATGGAATGAATTAACTGTTTCATCAGGAAATTTTGCTTTTGAAATATCTGGTGAAGGTGAGCATGAACTTCCTGTGGATGAATCTAACCTAGTTTACATAGGAATTAAGTCAGTCTATGATTTAATTCAACAACCTGTACCTACTCTAAACTTTTCCTGTAATAATAAAATACCTTTCTCAAGAGGTATGGGGAGTAGCTCAGCCGCAATTGTTTCGGGGTTATTAGCGGCAAATTATCTTTCAGAATCTAAACTTTCAAATGAGAAAATTTTTGAATTAGCGGCTAACATTGAGGGGCATGCAGATAATGTTGCTCCAGCAATTTTTGGTGGCTGTTCTATAGGTATCAAGGATGAAAAAAATGGTTGGGTCATAGATAAAGTTAAAATTAAATCAAAGCTTAATGCTGTAATCTTTATTCCTGAAATGATATTAAATACAGATGAATCTCGTATGAGTTTACCATCAAAAATATCTAGAACAGATGCTGTACATAACATTGGTAGAGCAGCATTATTAGTTAATGCATTAAGTTCTGGAAAATATGACCTACTAAAATTTGCCACCCAAGACAAATTACATCAGAAGCAAAGATCTAAAACATATAAAGCTATGCCATATATAATTGAAGCAGCCTTAAGAGGTGGAGCTTATTGCTCTTTCTTATCAGGCTCTGGATCTTCAATAATTGCGTTGTCTGACAAAAGAGAATATACGATTGGGTATGAAATGTCGGAAACGGCTAGAACTTTTGGAATTAACGGAAAAACTATGGTAATACCCATATCAGATTCAGGAGCGAAGGTGAAGGATTGAGTAGAAATAAGTTAGTTGTACAAAAATATGGTGGAAGCTCTTTGTCTTCGACTAATAATATAAGCAAAATAGCTGAAAAAATCATTTCAAAAACGAACCAAGGATATATGGTAGTAGTAGTGGTATCAGCTATGGGAGATTCCACTGATAACCTAATCAGTTTGGCGTCCGAAGTTAATTCTAATGCAAATACAATAACTAGAGAGATGGATATATTATTATCAACGGGAGAATTGGTTAGTTCTACACTGATGACTCTTTCACTAATTTCCAAAGGTAAAAATGCTGTAAGTTTATCAGGCACACAAGCTGGAATCATGACAAATTCTGTTCATGGTTCAGCAAGAATATCAGATATAAACACCAATAGAATACAAAAAGAACTTAGTGAAAATTCAGTAGTTGTAGTTGCTGGATTTCAAGGTTTAAATGATTTAGGAGATGTTACTACTCTTGGTAGAGGTGGTTCAGATACAACAGCTGTAGCATTAGCAGTTGCTCTAAATGCAGAAAGATGTGAAATTTATACAGATGTTGAAGGAATCTTTACGACGGATCCAAGAATCTCAAATAATGCTAGAAAATTAGATAAAATTAGTTTTGAAGAAATGTTAGAAATGGCTTCTTTAGGAGCAAAAATGAACCCTAGATCTATAGAATTGGGGTTGGTTTATAATATGCCTTTATATGTAGCATCTTCTTTTTCTTCGACAGATGGTACATTAATTTATAGGAGTTCAAATATGGAAATACGAAAAGCAGTTACTGGTATAGCTGTAGATAAAAATGTTGCAAAAATCACAATTAAGGGGGTAACTGATCAACCAGGAATAGCTGCTGATCTTCTAAAGCCTCTTTCAGATGCAGGAATAAGTATTGATGTTATTGTACAAAATACAAGTTCAGACGGTACAACGGACTTTACCTATACCGTGTCTGAATCTAACCTAGACAGAGCAGTTAATTTAATGAATTCCTTAGACCAAATAAATTATAAAGAGATTGAATCTGGTAAGGATTTAGCAAAATTAAGTATAGTTGGTACAGGCATGGAGAATTCGCCGGGATATGCAGCAAAAATGTTTTCTGTATTATCTAGCTTGAATGTAAATATTGATATGATTACTACTTCTGAAATAAGAATAACCACAATAATAAATAAAAATGATATTAAAAAATCAGTTACAGCTTTACATGATGCATTTGAGTTAGAAAAGCCCTAGATTTATAAGGTAAATTTTTTTGAAAAATATATATTTAAGTATAGTTATTCCTGCATATAATGAGGAACTAAGGATAGAAAGAACTATATCTAAGTTAGTTAGATATTTCTCAAAATGTTCTTATAATTGGGAGATTGTTGTAGTAGATGATGGATCAATTGATTCTACTTGTAAAATAGTTTCAAATTTAATTAAAAATGATTTTAGAATTAAACTGCTAGAGTTAGATCATCAGGGAAAAGGTTCAGCTGTAAGAAAAGGTATGAATGAATCTAAGGGCGAGTGGAAATTTTTATGTGATGCTGATTTATCAATGGATATAGATAATTTTTCTAGATTTTTATCCGATGATGCGCCACCCACACATGATATTTATATAGCATCAAGAGAAGTTGATGGATCTAAAAGATTTAATGAGCCATTTATTAGACATATTAAAGGAAGGCTGTTTAATCACGCGGTAAAAATTTTTACACTAAGAGGTATACAAGACACTCAATGTGGATTTAAGTTGTTTTCTAAAAAGTCATCTAATATTTTATTTTCTAATCAGTCATTTAATGGGTGGGCCTTTGATGTTGAGATTTTAGTAATTGCTAGGCAATCAGGGTTTACTATTCGAGAAATCCCAATTAGTTGGTATTATAAAGAAGGTTCAAAAATGACTTTAGTTAAGGGCTTTCTAGCTGTAATTGATGTATTTAAGATAGGGCTAAATAGTTTTTTAGGAAAGTATCGAAACTTAGAGGTAAAAAAAAATGATTAACTCTCAGCATTTTATAGAAACAATCATTGTTATTCCTACATATAATGAGGCAGATAACTTGCCTAAGATAGTTAAGGAAATATCAAGTTTAGGTATTAATAATATTGGGTTTATAATTATCGATGATGGTTCTCCTGATGGTACAGGCAAAATTGCAGATAAAATATCTAATGAATTTCCAGGCTTTTTTAAAGTTATTCACAGAGAAGAAAAAATGGGATTAGGTACCGCCTATGTTGAAGGTTTCAGATGCGCTATTGAAAGTAAAGCTAGAAAAATCATCCAAATGGATGCAGATTTTTCTCATCCTCCTAAAGAAATATTAAAAATTAATTATTTGCTAAATAGTTCGGATATTGTTGTAGGGTCCAGGTATATAGACAATGGTAGTGTAGACCCAAATTGGAGTTTACTAAGAAAATCAATAAGCTCTTTTGGTAATTTTGGCATAAGGCTATTGATGGGATTGAAAGTTCGAGATGCTACATCAGGATTTAAGGGTTACAATAGCCATGTCTTTGATAAAGTTATCTTGTCTCAATTAAAATTAAAAGGTTTTGGTTTCCAGTCCGAAGTAGCTTATAGATGTCAAAAAAAACAATTTAAAATAATTGAGCATCCTTATGTATTCATTGATAGAAAATTAGGTAAGTCAAAAATGTCATTTAGTATAATATTAGAAGCTTTGTATAAGCTATTAATGATTAGAATTAGCAAATAATTCGTTCTCTAAATCAACAAAAAAAGATTTGGCTTTAGAACTTATAAAAAAATCTGAAATTGTTGTTAATTTAGTTTTTTCAATATTTACCTCAATGATTTGTGTTCCTTGAGATTTAGCAATCCAAAATAACCCACTTGCAGGTCTTACAGTTGCAGAAGTACCTACAGCAATTATTAAGTCAGATTTATCAATCTCCTGCCTAGATTTTTCCATTATATCTTTTGGAATTGGTTCTCCAAATAATACTGTGTCAAACTTAACAGTACCACCGCAAATTTCACATGGTTCAGGTGCATAAACAGGTAAATATTCCCCTAAATTAATTCTTTTGTTACAGCTAAGACACCTTAATCTTTTTCTATTTCCATGAATTTCGATAACGTTTTTTGAACCAGCCATTAAGTCTAGTCCATCAATATTTTGTGTAATTATGCTTTTTATGTATTTATTTTTTTCAAGCTTACAAAGGCTATAATGGCCAAGGTGAGGCTTCGCATTTTTTAAGGATTCCCTAAGTTCCATAATATGCTTATCTATTGTTAAATTTCTTCTATCATCCCACCATTTTGTTGGGTTTTTTTTAAAATCTGAAAAAGAATCCATTTTTGGTTGACCGTATTTAGTCCATATTCCTGTAGTTCCTCTAAAAGGAGGTATTCCACTTTCTACCGACATACCTGCCCCTGTCATAACTACAGCATAATTAGACTCGAATAATAATTTTGCAACTTGATTAATTTTTTTTTTCAAAATAACTTTTTCTTTACATTGCCAGAGTTAATATTATAAATATTTGATTCTTTTTTTATCTTATCCGGAAGTAATTCAGACTCTGTAACAGTTAATATTACTTGTTGATAATTTTTAAACATATCCAATATTAAATTCCTGCGGTTTGGGTCAAGTTCTGAGAGAATATCATCTAAAATAATAATCGGAACTCTTCCAGTAGTATTTTCTACAAAAATTGCCTCAGATAATTTAAGTGCAAAAGCTATAGTTCTAGCTTGCCCTCGTGATGCGTATTTACCTGCTATTTTGTTATTGAATAAAATCTCTATATCGTCTCTATGAGGTCCATATACTGAAATTCCTTGACGTACCTCATTATCAGTATTACTAATCAAAGTTTCCAAAAATTTAGACTCAATCTCTTCATTAGACATTGATTCAATTTCTATCTTTTGGACTTCATTTGAAGAGGAAATTTTTGTTTTATATTTTAATTCAATCTCCTCACCTCCACTTAGTTCTAAGTGGTGAACTATTGAATTTGAACTAAGAGAAGATATTGATTTTCTTCTTAAGTCAATTATTTTTGATCCTTCATATGCCAGACGCTCATTCCAAAAGACTAGCTCTTTTTTATCAGATTTTCTTTCTCTTATACTTCTCAATAGTTTATTTTTTTGAGCTATTACTTTTTTGTATCTTTGAATATCTTTTAGGTATGAAGGAATAGACTGCCCTATAAGAATGTCAAGATACCTTCTTCTTTTACTTGGTCCTCCATATATAATCTCAATATCTTCTGCCTCAAAAAAAACACTATTGATATTCCCTACAAAATCTAATGAATTGCAGTTAATACCATTAATTCTTAGCCCTTTCCTAAATGATAAATCTTTATTTGAGGCATCTATATCTATTTGCGCTTGTGTTGTAATATCTTCATTCCTAGAAATTCCTAGTATTTGCATGTGCCCACTTTCCTCTAAGGTATTCCAATTAATAATTTCTTTATCGCTGGATGATTTATGCGATTTAGCAATCGAAAGCATATAAATAGCCTCAAGTAAGCTACTTTTTCCATGGCCATTGTTTCCATAAAATACAGTTAAACCTTCAGATAAGCTAAGTTCTGTACTTATGTGGTTTCTAAATCCTAATATTTGTATTTTTGAGAGGTAAATTTTGATTTATCCTAATACTATTTACATATATATTTTAATAATATATTAACAAAATAATAAAGATTATAATTGCATTTGTGATTTAATTAGTTTGGAAATTTCATGAATATAAAATCATATATATCTGATATATTGGATTTCCCATCTCCTGGGATTATTTTTAGAGACATTAGTCCGTTAATTGGAGATTATCAGGCCTTGAACTATGTTTTAGATAGTTTTGAAAATCATGCTTCGACTCTAGATTTTGATTGTATTGCTGCAATTGATGCTAGAGGATTTATTTTTGGTTCTCCATTGGCTAATAGATTAAAAGTTCCTTTTATCCCAATTAGAAAACCTGGAAAGTTACCACCCCCAATAAAAAGTATTAATTATAAGCTTGAATATGGAGAATCTAGCTTAGAATGTAAAGAAGATGCATTTAAATCATTAAAAAAGGTGATTATTATTGACGATTTATTAGCAACAGGCGGTACTTTAAGTGCAGCTATTCAACTTATATCTAGCTCTGGGGTGAAAGTAGTTTGTGCAATGTTTGTTGTTGAACTTTTATACTTAAATGGAAGGAACAATATACCTGATAGTATCGATTTAAATTGTTTGGCAGCTTATGAAAAATAAAAGAACAAAAACTCTATCATTTGATCTTTGGCTAACTTTAATATATGAGTCGGATTTATCAGCTAATTCTCAAATAAGAAGAAATATAAGAAGCAAAAAAATCCAGAAAAAATTATCCAAGTATAATATAGATTTATCAACTGAAAAAATATCACGTTGCTTTAACAAAATCTCTGATATTATAACTCAAGGGCATGAAAAAGGTTTTGATAGGCAGTTTATTCAATGGGTTTCTCTAGGTCTAAATAATTTAGTTCTTGATACGGATAAATTAACAAACAACTTAGTAAAAGATATAGCAACAGTTATTGATGATGCTTTTTTAGAACATCCTCCGCAACTTTTAGAAGGGGCTTTGGATACATTAAGTTTACTTAGGGAAAAATATAAAATAATAATGATTTCTAATACTGGACTTACAAGTCCCAAAGCTTATATAAAATGGTTTAAGGAGATTGATTTATACGATAAATTTGATGGTTTTTTCTTCTCAAACGAGCTATCGTTAGCAAAGCCATCAGAAAAACTATTTCATATGGCATTTAGTTCAGTAAATTCATTACCTGAAGATGTTTTACATATTGGCGATAATATTAATACTGATATTTGTGGAGCAAAAAAAGTTGGAGCCAGTACGGTTTGGATAAGCAATGGTAATGATTATAAATTTTCTTGTAAGCCAGATTTTTTTGTTGAGTCTGTAATAGATATAAAAAAAATAATTGAACAATGGGATGTATAGTTATATTTTTTTAATAATAATTAGATAAATTATGAATTCTAATATAGTAAGTATTCCTATAAAAATTGTAGTTTCCAAGAAAAATCTTTGTGGAAACATAGCAATTAAGTAATCTGTGTTTGGGTTTAGTTGCCAAAGGTCATTACTAAAACTTATAAAATGAAATTGCCTAAATAGCCAAGTGAAATTTATAGACGCAATGCATGCAAAAACAGTTAAAAATACTAAAGTAGAATATGCAGAAATTTTAGAAGTCCTAAATATATGATTAGTACTTTTTTTTATTGATTTTATTGTGATAATAGTAAGCGAAAAGTATATAAGTATTATTACAGCTGAGTAATAGATTAAAGATTTAGTTAGTTTGATTAGTTGTTTCACATCTTTCATGTGAAGTATTTCTTTTTGATTATATAAAGAATACTTAATTCCACCCTCTTCAATAATTAGGTCTAAATATTCATCATTGTTATTGAAATATGACTTAATTTGATTTGCGCCGCTATTTAATTGATCAATATTTAGACCTGTTGACTTTTCTATCTGGTTTCTATCCCAACCATAAGAATAAAGCCAATCCGAATTAGTAATATAAATTACATTTGTTGAGATAAAAAATATAGGTAATATAATAATATAAAATATAGAAAAAAGTATTTGGATATTTTTTGTTTGAGAATACATAAATATTTAAAATATAACTTAAACTATTATAATTGAGAAAGATAATAAAATGCATAAAGATACTCAAAATAAAGCTAATAGTATTGAATCATGTTTATCATTAATTGAATTAGTAGAGTACCTAAGAGGTCCTTCTGGATGTAAATGGGACATGGAGCAAACTCATCAATCATTAAGAAGTAATTTATTAGAAGAAACATATGAACTTTTAGATGCCATAGAAGAAGACAATTATGAAAAAATAAAAGAAGAATTGGGAGATGTATTTATGCAGGTTTTATATCATTCAGATATAGCTCATAATAATTCAAATTTTGATTTCTTCGGTTTATGTGAATATGTTAGGTTGAAACTAGTTAATAGACACCCACATGTTTTTGAGAAAAAAGATAATAAAATGACATCTTATGACATTGTAGATAATTGGGAACAAATAAAAAAAGAAGAAAGAAGAAAAAATAAAAAAGATTATTCTTTAGTTTCAGATATACCGGATAATCTCCCGTCTCTTTCTTACGCTATTTCTATAATAAAAAAATCAAAAAAAGCTAAAATTCCTGTAAAATATCAAGAAATAGGTTTTAATATTGATTCGAAAAATTTTGATTTGGAAGAAAACTCAGGGGAAATTTTATTTTCTATAGTTAACTTCCTTGCTTCAAAAAATATTGATCCAGAATTAGCTCTTAGAGATTATACTAAAAAGATTAAGGCAAAAATTTTGGCGATGGAAAAGCTATCGAAAGGTAAGTCTATATCTGAATTAAGTAAAATTCAGAGAGAAAAAATATGGAAAAAAGTCAATTGTTAAGTAAATACTTTATAATAGGAGGTACTTTTGAACTCGTTTAAAGAAACTGAAATCTTGCCATTTTCATCAGGTGTAAGCCCTGATGGTGTGTTGCAGATTAATGGTCATTCTGTGGATGAATTAATTGATAAATTTGGAAGCCCTCTTTATATTTATGATGAGGATACCATTCGGAAAATGTGTGTTGAATTCAGGGAGAATTTTTGTAATCATTACGAAAATTCTCATATCGAATATTCTTGTAAAGCTTTTGCGAATCCATTTGTAAACAAGATTATTGATGAAGAAGGTTTATTCATGGATGTTGTTACAGGTGGAGAATTAGCTGTTGCCATAAATAGTAATTTTCCTCCAAATAAATTAAATTTTCACGGAAATAATAAGGGTAAAGATGAGCTAACCGAAGCATTAAAATATGGAGTGGAATATATAACAATAGATTCTTTTGCAGAAATAAATTTACTTAATAGTATTTCGGAAGATTTGGGAAAATTTCAAAAAGTTATGTTGCGTTTGTCGCCAAGCATTGACCCTCATACTCATTTGCTAACTTCCACTGGAATTTTAGATTCTAAATTTGGATTCTCAATCGAGACTGGAGATGCTGAATTAGCTATAAAGCAAACCTTAGATAAGTCTAATCTAATTTTAGATGGTGTTCATTTTCATTTAGGGTCTCCTATATTTGAATTAGAACCCTTCTCAGAAGCAATAGAATACGTGATAAGTTTTTGTTCTGAGATGAGAGATAAATATTCTTTTAATCTAAAAAGATTTAGTCCAGGTGGGGGATTTGCAATTGGATATAAAACAGAAAAAAAACCACCTAAAATATCAGAGTATGCAAAAGTTATTTCTGATTCTATAAAAATGTCATGTGATAAATATTCTCTTCAGTATCCAGAATTAATTGTTGAACCAGGTAGATCGATAATTGGAAGATCTGGAGTTGCAATATATACAGTGGGAGGTATAAAAAAAATCAAGGATGTGAGAACTTATGTTAGCGTTGATGGAGGAATGGGTGATAATATAAGGCCTGCTTTATATCAATCAGAATACTCAGTTATTTCTGCTGGAAAGGTAAATGAAGAAAGAGATAATTTAGTTACAATTGCTGGAAAATTTTGTGAATCTGGAGATATTTTAGCAAAAGATGTTTATATACCTAATCCAGAAGTGGGTGATCTAATTGCGTTGCCAGCATCTGGTGCATACAACTTGATGATGGCAAGCAATTATAATATGCAAACTAAACCTGCAGTAGTTCTAATAAAGTCTTCATCAGAACCTCCATACCTAATTAGTCGGAGAGAAACTTATAATGATTTATTAAGGCTTAGTATTTTTGAGTAAAGAATTAAAAATTTTAGGTTGTAAAACATTTGGTCATAATACAGCATTGGAGTTCATAAATAAGTCTCTTGTGATGTCTAAAACATCACATGCATACTTAATTGTTGGACCTGAAAATATAGGAAAAAAAACGTTAGCTATAGATATAGCTTCAATACTATACTCCAAGCCAAGTAAAGATATGTTTGGTGAACAACTTTTAATTGATATAAGTTCTAATAACCAAAGATCTAGAATATTGAAAGGTAATCATAGTGATATAAAAATTATAGATAGTGATTCTAATGAAAAAGAAAAATCAAGTTTAATAATCTCTATTGAACAAATTAGAGAAATAATTAGAGAAATTCATCTAAAACCTTTTGAAGGTGAGAAAAAAATATATATTATCAATCAAGCTCAAAATATGATGGAATCAGGATATAATTCTATGTTGAAAATTTTAGAAGAACCTCCTGTTGACGGTATTATTATACTTACTGCACCAAATATAAAGTCATTACCAAATACTATAGTATCAAGATGCCAGGTAATAAGTTTAAATTATTTACAAAAGCAAAGCATACAAAACTTTATTTTAGAAAAATTTGATATTGATGAAAGTAAATCAGAGTTTATTTCTAGGATATCTAAGGGTAAAATTGGCTTTGCAATAAATGCTTGTAACGATCAAACAATTATTGATGACTATTTTCAAACGGTATTAAAATTTTCAGAAATATTATGTGGCACTATAGATAAAAGATTTAATTATGCTAAGGAAATGTCTAATATATTCAGAAAAAATAAAAATCAGGTATATCAAGAAATATTAAGATGGTTAGATTTTTGGCGAGATATACTAATTTTAAAAAATGATTTAAGAGAGCACATAGTTAATCGGGAATGGCATGATTTGTTACTGAGTATTTCCAAAAACATTGAAGAAAAAAAAATTATATATATAATCAAAACAATCAAAAATTCATCTGAATTTTTATACCAAAATGGATCTCCTCAGTTAATTTTTGAAGTTCTAATGATGGATTTACCTTTTATAAATGAAGATAAAATTTCTGATATTAAACCATCTGTAATATTTTGATCTATTACTTAATTCTTGAACTTAATATATCTAAACCTAGACCAAACTCCTCAGGGGCAAATTCTATAACAAACCTACGTAATTCAATCATATAAGGAACAAACTTAGAATTTATAAGTTTTTGATCTATAAGGTCTTTATATCCCATCTCAAAAAATTCCTTTGAAAGAGATTCAGTTATGTCTTCAATATTATTAGTTATAGATTTTTCAGAAGATATTTCCATACTGGATGGGATATATACATAACGTGCAGAAATAGTAACTATAGCACCACAGATCATTATTCCTGCAACTAATCCTAAAAATATTCCACCAAACTTATCAAAAATTCTTAGTGTGGAAAAAGTAAAAGTTTTTTTTATTAGAGATATTGTTAGTTTGCTTAATAACAGTACTAATATGAAAATTATTATATAACCAATAATAGTTGAAAAAGTTTTATTATTAATATCAGTATCAAGAGAGCTCCAAACTATATTTAAGATTCTGCCAGCAAATAATCCACTAAGAAAAATAGCTATATATATAGCTATAGTGTAAAAAACAGCATTAATAATTCCTGTTTTATAACCCCAAATAATAAAAAATAATATTACGGTTAATGTAATCCAATCAATAATATTCATCTTATCCACATGTATACTTAGTTAAACAATTTTATGATTAATCAAATAAATTTTAGCACACAAATAATTACTATTGATGGTCCAGCGGCATCTGGAAAATCTACCGCAGGTGAATTGTTATCGGAAAAATTAAATTTCAGATACTTAGATACTGGTTTAATGTATCGAGCAATAACTACCTACTTTATACAAAAGAATATACTTCCAGAACAAATACAGCAAATCAAAAATCAAATTGAAAAAATTAGCTTTAAAATAAATTTTAATAAAGTAGGGACAGCTAATATTTTTGTCAATGATAAGAGTGTTATGAGTGAATTATTCCTCCCTGATACAGACTCATTGGTATCTAAATTTTCATCAATTTCATGTATTAGGAAATTTTTAGTTGAGAAACAAAGAACAGTCGCTAAAAAGGAGAATATAATTATGATTGGTAGAGATATAGGCACAGTTGTTATACCAAATGCGAAATTTAAGTTTTATTTGAATGCATCATCATCAATAAGGGCAAAAAGAAGATTTAATCAGTCAAAAAATTCAAATAAATCTATTATGGAAATTAAGAATTCAATTGATTTAAGAGATAAAATTGATAGTACAAGAAAAGACTCTCCATTAAGGCCTGCAAAAGATGCACTTATCATTGATACCGATAATCTTATTTTAGATGAAGTAGTTGATAAAATGTACTCTATATTTATGGGAGAAAACTTATGAAGCAATGGCTATTCAAACCATGCAATTTTGGTTTCAAAAAAACCCTTAATT
Organism: Chloroflexota bacterium; assembly: GCA_002708145.1. GTDB lineage: Bacteria > Chloroflexota > Dehalococcoidia > Lucifugimonadales > Lucifugimonadaceae. The sequence goes on along the minus strand of PAOV01000027.1, from coordinate 23,244 downwards.
GGTTTTCAAATTTAGAAATAGATGGTTTGGAAAATATGCCTATTGATGGTCCATATATTGTAGCTCCTAATCATATCTCTAATCTTGATCCACCGATAATCGCTTCAGTAATGCCTAGACCTCCAGTATTTCTTGCTAAGAAGGAATTATTTACTTTTCCTTTACTTTCATTTTTGCTAAGAAGCTATGGAGCATTTCCTATTGATAGAAGTGGGAGAGATAATAAGGCAATAAAATGGGTAAAAAATAAATTGATTAATGAAAAAAAAATCGCCATAATGTTTCCTGAAGGAACCAGAAGTAAAACTGGAGGTTTAATCAAGGGTCAGCCAGGAGTATCGAAATTAGCAATTGATTGTAATTTACCCATAGTCCCAATAGCTCTATCTGGTACTGAGAATCTGCAAAATCCAATAAAAGTTCTAAAACCTTCTGCAGAAATAAGATTAAATATCGGAAAGCCATTTATTGTTGATAAGGAGAAATTAAAAAATATATCTTCCAGATCTGGTATTTTTTCAGTAACCAAAGAAATTATGTTAAGAATTTCGCGAATGTTACCTAAAGAAAAACAAGGTTATTATAAAGAACTATCATTAGAAGAGTTTACTGTTACAGTTGAAATTAACAGAGAAAAAATAAATTATGAATAAAAGTAAAAAATCATCATCGATGAAAAAAGATATATTTGATCAACCAGAGTTAATTAATAGCTCTTTAAAAAATAGGATTATCTTCTCTAATTTTAGTATAAAATTTCCTGAAATTGAAAATTCGGATTTAGATATTTCATCTATTGATAGGATAATATTTTCAGGTATGGGAACTTCTTATAATGCCGCCTTATATGGTGCAAATATTATGGAGAAAATAGCAAAAATTCCATGTAAGGCTGTATATGCCTCAGAAATGTATCACAATGATTATTCTTTCAGTGATAAAACATTACTAATTTCAATATCACAATCCGGCGAATCATCAGATGTTATTCAGATGATGCAAGAGGCAAAATTAAGAAATATTTTTCAAATATTAGTTTCTGAATCAAAGTATTCTAAAGCTAGCAAGATATCTGATATTTTTTTACCTATTAATTCAGGGCCTGAATATAGTATTGCAGCCACAAAAACATTTAGTTTAAGTATTTTATTACTTCTTCAACTATCAATCTATTTTGGGAATAAAAGATCTATTTCGATTTCTAAATACCTAAATGATATTAGAAAAATACCTTCGCTATTATCCGGATATTTAAAAGATAAAAAAAATATAAATAGTATTAATAATATTGCGAAATATTTATCTATTTATAGCAATATTATTTGCCTTGGAAGAGATACATTATTTCCTATAGCTCTTGAAGGAGCACTTAAGATAAAGGAAACAGCATATTTACATGCTGAAGGTTACAATCCTGAGGAACTTAGACATGGGACATTTGCATTATTATGTAAAAGCATGCCAGTTTTAATTTGTGCAAATGATAGTCTGCAAAATGAAAAAAACTTATCGATTGTTAGAGATATTATATCTTGTGAATCTCCAGTAATTACTATATTGCCTGAGGGAGAGAAATATATTTCTAAACTTGCAGATAAAGTGATTTTTATACCAAAATCCTCAGAAATTTCACTTCCATTTTTTAATTTATTTATACTACAGTTGCTTTCATATAATCTATCTAAAGCAGTTGGTAATAATCCAGATCAACCAAGAAATCTATCAAAAATAGTTAAGTTATGAATAAATGAATTTGAAATTTGAATTATTTTGGAGAAAAATAGCATGATGAAAAAATCAAACAATGCTTTTAGTTATAAATTTTTCAGAATATATTTTTTAGGTACATTTTTCGGACAAAATGCTTATAGATTAGGTGTAGTAACACAAGGTATATTGATATGGAAATTGATTGGAACAGAGTTATCTTTAGGTGTAGGTGCAGCTTCTTTAGCATTACCAATGATTATATTTAATCTCTTCGGTGGTGTATTAGCAGATCGTTATGAATCAAGAGTTCTACTACTCATTGTATCTTCTTTAGGTGTATTATCTTTTGTAGGAATTGCATTACTAGATTTTTTTGATTATATAGAATTTTGGCATGTAATTATTTTTTCAATTTTTATTGGTATTATTTCAGGTATAGATCAAGTTTCTAGAGTAGCTTATTTTCCTTCATTAGTGCCAAAAATATCTATGAAAAGTGCAGTTAAAATTAATACAGCTAATTTTTCTATCTCTTCCGTTATAGCTCCAACTTTGGCAGGAATAGTAATATCAATATTTGATACATATATAGGATTTCTAATAGCTGCAATTGGATGGGCTACGATGGCTTTTTCAACATTTTTTCTTCCAAACAGAGGGGTGGATTTTTACCAAAGGAGTATTATTTTTGAACTCACTACAGGGTTCAGATATATATATTCACAAAAAATAATATTAATATTAAGCATATTACTTTTTATAAATATGTTAATGAATTTTGGCTGGATAACTACATTGCCATCTTATGTACAAAGGTTTGACGGTGGGGCAAAAGAGATTGGTTATTTATTTTCATCTTGTGGAGTGGGAGCAACCACTGGTGTTATATTGTCATCCAGATTGTCTCCTGGCAAATATTATGGGTTATTAATATTATTTTCTGCACTATTATTTTCAATCATGCTTTTTTTTGTTTCTTTATCAGAAAATCTCTACCTTTCAATGCTTTTGGCTGGATTAGCACATTTTGGAAATGGCAGTTTATATAACACTACAACGGTTGCAGTCCAAATAAGGCTACCAGAGCTAATAAGAGGTAGAGTTATGGGGATATTTATTATTACAGGCAGTGTAGGCATTATTGCAGGACTATGGACTGGATATTGGGCGTCTTTAATAGGATTAAGATTTGGAATGATGATTGGTCCTACAGTGATTATTATGTTAGTTATAATTATACTTGCAACTCAAAAAAGAATAAGAAATTTACATGAAAATCCAGAGTTTGATTGAATAAATGGAATATCAAAATTTAGACATAATTAGAAAAAATTTGGAAGCAAAAGAAAAGCTTTTTTCCAAATATGCAACTTTATCTATCAATTCTAAGCGTAGAGTAAAAGAGTCATTATCACCCACTAGAACAGAGTTTCAAAGAGACAGAGACAGAATTATTCATACAAATTCTTTCAGGAGACTAAAACATAAAAGTCAAGTTTTTGTTGCGCCAATAGGCGATCATTTTACGACAAGATTAACACATGTAATTGAAGTCTCGCAAATTGGAAGGTCTATTGCTAGGGCGTTAAACTTGAATGAAGATTTAGTTGAAGCTACAGCACTCGGACACGATTTAGGTCACACACCATTTGGGCATATAGGAGAAAGTGTTCTTAACAGAATGCTCCCAGAAGGATTTCACCATAGTAAACAATCAGTTAGACTAGTTACCCATTTAGAAAAAAATGGTAAAGGATTAAATCTCACAGATCAAGTGATTGATGGAATAAAAAATCATTCAAAACCTGAGGGGGAATTCTTAAATAAAAATAGTGTGAAAAATTTATCCTTAGAATCTCAAATAGTACGTATATCTGATGCAATAGCATATTTAGCTCACGATATTTTGGATGCTCTAAGATCAGAATTTATTACAATTGATCAATTCCCATCGACGATAATAGAAAAATTAGGTGTGAGGCATTCTGAAAGAATAAATACCATAGTAAATGATGTAATAATTAGTTCATGGGATTGTTCTGGTAATTTATCTGAGGAAATTGAACCCTGGATAAGAATGTCTGATGATTTGGCTAAAACAGTTACAGAATTAAGGAATTATATGTTCAATAACTTTTATCATATTATTAGTGATTCAGAAATTGGTGAAACCGCATCAAAAATTATAGAAGCTATTTTTGTATATTTGCTTAAAAATATGCATCTAATTCCAGATTGGATAAGAGCTATATCTGATACAAATGAAAATGCTGTTTCCGACTATTTATGTGGAATGACCGATAATTTTGCGTTATTATTTGCAGAAAACATTTACCCTGGAATAAGCAAGGATATTTTTAAGGGAAGAATTTAAGTATTTATATATGTGATTTATCCGTTTTCGTATAGAGATTAAACATTAATAATATTGTATTATTTTATATATGTTTTCAGTTGATGAAATAAAAAATAGTGCAGATATCATTGCAATCGTGTCAGAATATGTTCCATTAAATATTTCTGGAAATAGAGCTAAGGCTGTTTGCCCATTTCATACTGAAAAAACCCCTTCATTTCATGTCAATTCTGAAAGAAAATCTTGGAAGTGTTTTGGTTCCTGTAATGAAGGTGGAGACGTTATTTCTTTTGTTCAAAAAATTGAAAATGTAGACTTTTCAGAAGCTCTTAAAATTTTAGGTGATAAGTTAGGTATACGAGAAACTAATTTTTCTAAAATTACTAATAATGAGGATAAAGGCATTATATCTGAAATACATAAAATTAACAAAATAGCTTCTGAATATTTTAAAAATAAACTTTTATCTCAAGCAGGTGAAAAAGTAGTAGAGTATTTAAGCACTAGGGGTTATGATAAAGACGACATAGAACAAAAAGGTTTTGGCTTATCTTTGTCTGGTACTAATTCTTTAGCGGGGTACCTAAAACTTAATAATGTAAGCTCAAAAATTGCTAAAGAATCAGGATTAATCATTCAGAAAAATGATAGTACATGGGGTGATATGTTTTATGATCGATTGATGATCAATATTTATGATTCCGATAATAATATTATCGGTTTTGGAGGTAGGGAAATTCTTGAAAATACTAATTCTCCGAAATATATAAATACCAATTCTACTCCTGCTTTTGATAAATCTGCTAATTTGTACGGTATAAACTGGGCTAAAGATAATATTAGGAAGAAAAATCAGGCTATTGTTGTTGAAGGATATATGGATGTAATTACAGCCCATAAGCATGGATATAATAATGTAGTTGCAGCTATGGGAGTTGCAATAACTACAAAGCAAATAAGTTTACTTATGAGATATTTTAACAATGATGAGCCTGGAAAGATAATACTATGCTTAGACTCAGATAATGCGGGTGTTGAAGCAACAAATAGAGCTCTTGAAGTGATTGTTGATTCCATATCTATGAAAAAAGTTAAGCAAAATGTAAACATAGAAATAGCTCAGATAGGTATAAAAAATCCATCATCCAAAGATATAATAAAAGATCCTGATGAAGCTATTAAGTTAGCACCTATAGAATGGGAAAATTCGCTGAAAAACGCAAAAAATATAATGGATTATATTATTGATGTTAAGTATTTACATTATAATATACAAGAATCTCCTGAAAATGTTGAAAAATTTGTTATTGATATTTCTAAAGTAATATCAATAATTGATAAAGATGAACTACCAAATTTTACAAAATTTCTATCAAAAAAACTTGATATAACTCATAGAGAACTTTCTGCTCTATTAAATAAAGGTTTGCAAAAGAACAATTCAAATAATTACTATAATTTAAAAAATCAAATTAAGAATATTGATGAAAATATAGACGCTTTAGATGAGCATTTTTTATCATTACTTATTCAGAACGACGACATTAAGGAGTACGGAGTTGCAATTCCAGAAAATTATATTAATAAGAGTGATAATAGGGTAATTTTTAGTTTATGGAAAAAAAATTTTATTAATGACGATATTGAAATAGATGAAGAGTTGTCAGAAAAAATTGAATACTTAAAATTGCGTGATATTCCTGAGTCAAACCTTACAAGAAAAATAGAGGATATAAATCAGATAATACAAAGGCTAAAAGAAAGATATTTAAGAGAGCTGAAAATTCAAGAGATAGAAGATTTGAAAAGTAATCCTGAGCTCAAGGATAAGATTGTACTAAATTCATTAGAATCTAATGAAAATTTAAAAAAGATGTTTACTGGTAGAAAATAATGAAAATTAATAAATACTCTTCAAATATTGATGACTCAAATTTAGATGATATTAACTCTGATTTTAGTAATAAATATCTTAACTCAAAGAATTCAATTAGTCAAAAAAAAGAATCAATCAAAGACATATTTGATGATCCGGTAAAATTGTATCTAAGCGAAATTGGAAATATAAAATTATTGACTTCATTGGAAGAGAAAAAAATTGCTAGGTCTATTGAAGTAAGTGCATATTTGAAGCATCTATGTGAAGATTATTTTATAAAGTTTGGTAAACAACCATCACCTTCGTTTATTACGGAAATGTTAGTTGACAGTCTCTTTGAAAGTAATAAATATATTTTTACATTTTGTAAGTATTTGAGTATTAAAATTCAATCTATTGGTGAATTAGTTTCATCAGATTTATTAAGAGAATTACTAGATAATGATTATGATGAAATACTTATTAATTATCTTATGGATGTTCATTCTATTGAAAATGATTATGCAAGGTATATTGTACAGAAAATATCAAATGAAATATTTCTATTAGATACTCAAATAATTTTTAAAAATATTAAAGATATTAATTTAAGTAAAAAGAAATATAAAAATATATTTTATAATTTAGATGAGGTAGATTTAAGTTTTTATTTTGAGGACATTCATCATAAATCAAATCTAGCTGAGAGAAAACTTTCAGAAGCAAATCTAAGGTTGGTAGTATCTATTGCTAAAAAATATATTGCTAGAGGAATGCCTCTGCTGGATCTGATTCAAGAAGGTAATCTGGGGCTTATAAAAGCCGTAAACAAATTTGATTATAGAAGAGGCTATAAGTTTAGCACTTATGCTACATGGTGGATTCGTCAATCAATAACGCGTTCTATCGCTGATCAATCTAGAACTATAAGGATTCCAGTGCACATGGTGGAAAATATCAATAAACTAAACCAAACAATTAGAACTCTTGTTCAGGAGAATGGAAGGGAACCATCATACTCTGAGATTGGATTCATTATGAATCTAACTGAGGAAAAAGTTGAAGAAATGATTAGAATATCTCAACAAACTATTTCACTAGATACTCCGCTAAACGATGAAGAGGATTCATTTTTGTCAGATATTATTCCTGATGATAATGTGCTTTCACCATTAGAATTTACTACTTATGAAATATTAAAAAATCACCTAAACCATATATTGGATACATTATCATACCGAGAGAAAAAAGTTATGCAATTGAGATTTGGTTTAGAAGATGGAAGAAGTAGAACCTTGGAAGAAGTTGGAGATAATTTTGGTGTTACTAGGGAAAGAATTAGGCAGATAGAAGCTAAAGCCCTAAGAAAGCTACGACACCCAACCAGATCAAGCGCCCTTAGAGACTTTTTATTCTAATATTATAAAGTAAATACTTTATAATTATCGTTTATTTTGTTATAATAATAATAACTACTATTTTTTGATGAATTTTATGGAACAAGATACTATAACACTTATTAGGGATTTATTGATAATCTTTTTTGTGATTTTTGCTTTATTGCTTTTGATAATTTCTACTTATTTATGGGTAAAAATATATAAAAAAATAAATAAAATATTTAATCATGCTGATAATGCTAAGAGTGGCATTACTGATGTTGTTGAAAGTGTTAACACCGGCGCAAATTTAATAAAGAATTCATCTTTCAAACCGCTTATGAGTGTTGTAAGTTTTGGAGCTATCTTAGTAGGTATTAGTAAGCTATTCAAGAAATAAAAATATAGGTGTAATAATGTCAAATAATAACAATAGTGGTGGAGGCTTTTTCTTTGGTTTGTTTATTGGGACCATTGGTGGAGCAATTGCAGGTGCTTTACTTTCTCCTAAGTCTGGGGAAGAATTGAGATCATTTGTGCAAGACTATAGTAAAGAATGGAAAGATAAAATTACTGAAATGTCAGGCAATGCCAAGGAAAAAGTTTCAAAAGTTTCTGCAGCTAGAAAAAAGGCTACTAAAGAAATGCGAGATGATAGTTTTGCTGATTTAGATTTAGATGATATAGACTTATAAACAATTAAGAGTTCGAAAAATAATTTCCTAAAACTTTAAATACTGAGCAATTTTTGCTTATTTCATCAATACATTCTTGGACATTCGATTCAAAAATATTTCCATTAAAATCTATTAAGAAAATATATTTACCTATTCCTTCTCCAGTAGGTCTAGATTCTATTTTTGAAAGATTGATTTTTCTGTCAGCAAATAACTTAAATACACTAAATAGAAGGCCTGGTGCATCAGGGCGATCAAATGCAAAAGCAATTGAAACTTTATCATGAGATTTTTTATGACTTTCATTATTTGAAAGAGTTACAAATCGAGTAACATTATTTTTTCTATCTTGAATATTTTGTTCTATAATTTTTAGATTGAAAATTTCCGCGGCTCTTTTTGGCCCAACGGCAACAGAATTATTATTATTATTATTGTGTATATCTTTTATAGCTTTTGCAGTACTTGTAGTAAAGATTTGCTCTGAATTTGGCATATTTTTATGTATGAATTCTCTACATTGAGTTAATGCTTCTTCTTTAGATTTAATAATTTCTATTTTTTCATAATCAATATGTTTTTTTCCTATTAAGCATAAATTTATATGCATATATTGTTCATGTATTATATGAGCATTTTTTGAATTAATTAAATAATCAATTATTTCAATTACAGTTCCATGTAATGAATTTTCAATTGGAACTACTATTTCATCTATAGAATGATTTTCTAATGCTTCTGTTAGATGCAAAAGAGAAGAAAATTCTATTCTGTTTTCATTACTTGCATAATTATATGCAGCTTCATCGGTGAAAGTTCCTTTTGGCCCTAAATAACCTATATTCTTCATATTTACCTCAGTTCAGTTAGTAAATTCCATACTTCATTTATAGCATTTAAGTTTGTAATTAGTATAATTTCATCACCAGAATTTATTACTGTTCTATCAGTGATTAATTTATTTTTACCATCTATATCTATTATTAATACAATACTACATCCATATGGAAGTATAATATCGTTAATTAATTTGTCACTTACTACTCCTGAGGTAGGAATTTTAATAGAAATTAATTCCTGACTATTAGGCAAAGGCATCAATCTTATTATTGGATGAGATGGTATGGCATTAGCAATATATGAAACTAATAAATCAACTTGATTTGCTATTATATCTATATCATTAATCTCAAATAATTCATGATTTTTTGGTTCATTTACTACAGCTATACATTTAAAGTTGCTATTATCCACCATTATATTTTTAGCAATCTGACATACAGTTAAATTAATTGCATCAGAACTAGAAACAGCAATTAATCTTTCGGCTCTTTCAATACCTATTTCTACTAAAGAACTTTTATTAGAAACATCAATATATTTTCCAATTGATAATCCCTGTTGTTCTTGTAATATTTTTATTTTTTCAAGATTGTTATCTATAACAAAAACCTCGTGTCCTTGACTATTAAGGGAATATGATAGTTCAGAGGTAATATTTTCAACACCAACTATTATTATGTACAAATTATTGCTCCTGAGAAATTGTCTTCATTAGTAAATTATTTATAACATTATTAACATTAATAACAGTAATGTGATCATTATTATTGTAAAGATCTAGTAATGAATCATCTGAAACAAGTATATATATCTTAATATTTTGATTTTTGTTTAATATATTTTGTGCAACAATATTATTATCATAATTATTATCGAAGTTACAGATTATGATATCTTTATTATCCAAGTCTAAATTTAGAATAGAAGCAATTAAGTCATTTTTTACATCATAAATCTTAATCATTTTTTGTAAATTATTATTTGAATGTTTAGTTTTTTCAGATAATAATATTATTTCGTATTTTTCTGATTCATTAGATAAAAAATTGGCCAAATCTAAAGTCAATTTATTAATATTTGTAATAACTATTTTCATTTGCTCTTATTATAAAAGAATACTACATCGCAATTTGCATTTTCAAAAATATATTTTATATCTTCATCAAGAAAAAACTTTTCATAATCATAATTTTTATTCTGACCTAAATAAATTATATCTGGATTAATTAAATTAGATTCATATATNATCGCAGATCCAATATNTCTTGACTGAAGAAGTTGNGTTTCNACACTANTTNTAGGTAATTTAGCNGTTTGAGTAGCTTCATCTAGATAATTTTCTCCTTCTTCAACAAGATTTTCTACNTCTGCATCAANAGANACNNCCATTTNCATTTTTATNACNTAAATTAAGTACANNANTCCTCCATGATTTCTTATNATTTCTGAAGCATTTTGAATCATNNTATNGNTTTCNTGATATTTNCTAANTAATAAAACAATTTTTNTNGACATANNTAATCAATTAATTTTGAAATNTGTTCATCTAANCCAGAGACAATAATTTCATCTCCTTCTTTNATTTTTTCACCTGAATCNGGACTTANNATTATGTTATCNCCTCTTTTTAATACAATTATTGATACACCATATTTATCTCTAACATTAGTAAATCCAGCTTCTTTAAGGNTCATTCCTACGAATCTTTCAGGTACAGATAGTTTATTAATTCCATAGGTTGGAGCTATTTGCATATATTCCTCTACATCTGGATTAAATAAATTATGGGCAAGTTGCACACCCATTTCTTCTTCTGCATAGATAACTCTATCGCAACCAATTAGCTCTAAGGCGCTTCCATGAAGTCTAGTACTTGCTCTCGATACAACAGTATCAATTTTCATTGTTTCTTTTAGTAAAACACTTACCATAATACTTGATTCTATATTTGTACCAATTCCTACTACCCCTATATTGAAATTTTGCACTCCTAATTCACGTAACACAGATTCTTCGGTAGCATCCCCAGTAACAGGATAAGTTACTTCTCCCATCATTGATTGAACTCTTATTTCTTCTTTATCAATAGCTAATACATCATGACCTAATTGGTAAAGCGTTCTGGCAACATTACTACCAAATCTTCCAAGGCCAACTACAATTATTTGTGAATTTTCTTTCATAATATTTTCTAACTACACGGTATCGTAGATAATTTTACACGGTAAAGTAACTTTTATGGTAAGTTTTAGGAATAAAAGTTGTGGTTACAATGCAAAACATGTATTTTTCGGTTTTTATAAACGTATTAGTGTATTTTTATAACACTTTAAATATAAACTATTATTATTACTAATAAATAATTTATGTTGATAAGTAATAATAATGTTAAATACTCTTGAAATAGTCCCGAAACAATGGGAAAAAATTTTGTCTTTACCCAAAAATATTTTTGGTGAGATATATGTTGCATTTATTCCAGGTGACCCAATAGAAAAAATTATTTCATCATGTGAAAATCTATTANGCAATGGATTTAGTATAATACCTCATGNACNAGCTAGAAATTTTAAATGTGAAAAAGAATTAGAATTTTTTCTATCCGAATTAAATAAATTAAATGTGAAAAAGATTTTAGCTATTGGAGGTAGTTCTAACCAAAAAAATATATTTTTTAATTCAACTTATGAAATTTTTGAGACAGACATTTTTCAAAATTTAAACTTTAATCAAATTAATATTGCTGGCCATCCTGAAGGAAATCCATATGATACAGAATCTGACTTAAATCTATTGAAAAAACTAGATTGGTTAGTAAGAAAAAATTTTAAGTGTAATATAGTTACCCAGTGGACTTTTGATTCAAATAAAACTAATGAGTGGATAGAAAAAATAAAAAAAGAGATAGCAAATATTTCAACTAATAGCGAAATACATTTAGGAATTGCGGGACCTGCAAAATTCACTACTCTAATTAATTATGCAAAAGTTTGTGGAGTTTCTGCTTCTAGTATAATTGCAAAAAATAAAGGATTGGGTTTNGCAAAATTATTAAGACATAACCCAAATGATATTATTAAATCATTAAGTGGCTATGATAATTTACATTTTTTCCCATTTGGTGGTATTAACGAATTATTAGAGTGGAAAAAGAGTATAAAATATTGAACTTTATTGTAATTGGAGAAAATATACATACAACTAGGATTATCAAGAGAAAAGGTGTAAAATCTTATACTTTTGATGATGGAAGAGAAGCAATTATGTATAAAAATTTTGATGAGGTTAAGTATGTGATTGTACCTGATAATTTTTATAAAACTCAGCCATTTCAACAGGGCAATATAAAGCACTTCTTAATAGCATTATGGAAATGTTTATATGAATCAGACGGCTTTAAAGAAGGTGCTGATTATATTGAATATGAGGTAAAAAAACAGATAGATTATGGAGCAGATTATCTTGATATAAATATAGATGAATTTTCATATAAGCTTGATGAACAAAAAAAAGCTATGGCTTGGATTGTTGAATTCATAGAAAANNTTACNACTAANCCANTATGTATAGACTCNTCNAATCCTGAGATTATNNAAGNNGGGNTANNNAATTNTTCANGAAANNANGGNGANNCTATGTTAAATTCNNTTGCNTTGGAGAGACCNGAAACNATAAATTTAGCNAAAAAATANNAGNCNAANGTTATTGTNTCTGCTGCGAGTGAGNNNGGTATGCCNGAAGATGAATATCAAAGAATGGATAANATAGTTAAGATTGTTGATATGTGNNTTNNTNATGGANTAAATNTNGAAAAAATATTTGTTGANCCATTAATTTTTCCTGTNNCNGTTGATTCAAAATANCCTNNTCATATTTTNANNACAATTANNNTGATNAGNAANGAATANGGAGANAAAATTCATATAACTGGTGGAATAAGTAATGTTTCTTTTGGAATTCCTAATAGAAAATTAATTAANCANGTNTTTTTAAATTTATGTTTAGNTGAAGGNCTTGATTCTGGAATTATTGACCCNNTNANNATGTCTATNGANTCNGCAATNAANATTAATAAAAAAGATCATTCNGTAGNTTTGGCNTTNGATTTACTAANNGGTAANGATGAATTTGCAATGAANTACATNAGTAANTNTAGATCTGGNAAATTACANTTTTGAACNNTATNTACNATAANTGATAAAATAGTAATAATGTTTNTATTTATANTNAANTTACTTAAATTTGTTCTTAGTGTTTTAAACGAATTTTTACATAAAAATGGTGCATCTTTATCTGCATCAATATCTTTTTATACTTTTTTTTCTCTTTTCCCACTTTTACTTGGTCTGATAGCTGTTTTTTCTTTAGTAGGCCCTGGTATTGATGGTATGGAAGAGAAATTAATTGAAGCTTTAAGAGAGCAAATTCCAGTTCTTGCTGAAGCTGATGACGAATTTTTAGGCAATTTTTTTGAAAGTATTTCTAAGGGTAGAGGAGTAGGTAGTATTATCGCAATTATAGGTTTATTCTGGGTTTCTCAGCAAGTTTTTAGTTCAATAAGGAAAAATATAAATATAATTTGGGGAATAGATAAAACAAGGCCATTCTTAAAGGAAAGAATTATAGATTTAGCTTTAATGTTTGGCGCTTCAACTCTTTTGTTAGTGTCAGTATTTACATCAGGGTTTTTAGTTTTTATTGAAGATTTAACTAAAATTATTTTGCCTGAGACTCCTGATATTATTCCAGTACTATGGAAGCAATTGGCCTTATTTCTTCCTTGGATATTCACTTACATAGTTTTTTTAGTTTTATACTGGTGGCTCCCAAATGTGAAGGTAAGATTTAAGGAAGTTTGGCTCACTTCTCTATTAGGTGCGATAGCTTTTGAAATATCAAAATTTGTGTTTATTTTTTATCTTAGAAATATGAGCGGTATAGCTTCAAATATTTATGGCGGTGTAAGTACCATAATTGTTTTGATGATTTTTATATATGTATCATCAATAATTTTATTGGTAGGAGCAATGTTAACAATGCGATATTCCTATTATTTATCTAATTTAGACCAAAAAAATCAAAATGAAAAACTATCTAAAAATTTACAAAGGATTCGCTCAACATCTTCTATGATTAATCTTTAGTTTTGAGTATTTATAACTAATTTTATGTGTAAGTTGTTGGAGATTAATATTTTTGCCTCTGAACTAATTTCATCGAAAATTAACTTCTCAGATAGCGAATTGGCTTTTATATAATCTTCATAAATTTCAACAGCTTTTTTAATTTGCTTGTTACCATCAATATTACAAATAATTTTATCTGAAACATCTAAGTTTTTTTCTTTTCTAGCATTTTGTATAGCTCGTAAAATATCTCTAGCTATTCCTTCAGTTTCTAGATTCTCATCAATATTTAGGTTAAGAGAAACTATAAAATTTCCATTGTTTATTTCTCGATTATCTGTTCCATCTTTGGATTCTTTTTCTAATATGTATTCATCTTTTTCTAACTTAATGTCTAATATAGATAAAGTTTTATCCTCATTAATCACCCAATTGTCATTTTTGGCTGCAGATATATAATCATTGATTTTTTTACCCAATTTAGGCCCCATTTTTCTTAAGTTTATTTTAACTTTTAAATTAAATAATGAATCTGTGTCGTTGTCTAATATAATTTTTTTTATATTTACTTCATCCAAAATATAATTTTCATATTTTTTAATCCAATCAATATTTTCTCCAGCAATAGTAATTTCACCCAAAGGCTGCCTCACTCTTATATTATTAGATTTTCTAATTCCTAGGCCAGCAGAAGATATTTCTCTTATAATATCCATTTCTCGTAAAAAATCTTCATTGTTAGGAAAATTATCAATTTCCGGCCAATTTTCTAGATGAACACTATTTAAATTTGTCAATTTTGTAAAAATTTCTTCACTAACAAAAGGTAGTAGTGGTGCTAATGCTTTTGTAGTATTAAGTAATACTGTAAATAGAGTATCATATGCATTTTTTGAATCACTATCATCCGCATGTTTCCAAAATCTTGGCCTGCTTCTTCTAATATACCAGTTATTTATTGAATCGATAAAATTAGGAACTAATTGACAAGCAGCTGCAATATCATAATTAGCTAAGTTTTTTTCAATATTTTGGATCAACTCTCTTGTTTTTAACAATGCATATGCATCTAACGGATTTTTAGATGAGTAATTTTCCTTAGCTTTTATATTCTCAGCATTTGCATAAAGGCAAAAGAAATAGAATGCATTCCACAATGGTGTAATTATAAGTCGCTGAGCATCTGAAATTCCTCCACCATTCATATCAATTTGAAGATTCCCTCCTTTGAGTATATTTGAAGAAGAAAAAAACCATCGTAAAGAATCAGCGCCAAATTTATTCCAAATAATTTCAGGCTCAGGGTAATTCCTTAATTTTTTTGAAAGTTTTAAGCCATTCACATCAAGTACTATTCCATGGCATATACAGTTTTTAAATGGAGGTTTGTCAAAAATAGCAGTACTTAGTACCATCATAGTATAAAACCAACCTCTAGTTTGACCAATATACTCAACAATAAAATCTGCTGGAAAGTGTGATTCAAACCATTGTTTATTTTCAAAAGGGTAGTGAACCTGAGCAAATGGCATAGAACCAGATTCAAACCAACAATCGAAAACCTCAGGAACTCGTATCATTTTACTCTTACCGGTAGGATCATTAGGGTTTTTTCTTGTTAATTGATCTATATTAGGTCTATGAAGATTATCTGGCCTTACTCCAAAGTCGTTTTCTATCTCGTCTAGACTTCCGTATACATCAACTCTTGGATATTTAGGATCATCTGATTTCCAAACCGGAATTGGACAACCCCAAAATCTATTTCTACTTATTGACCAGTCTCTTGCGCCTTCTAACCATTTACCAAAAGAACCATCTTTGATGTGATTTGGTATCCAGTTTATTTCTTGGTTTAACTCAACCATTCTATTTTTAAATGAAGACACATTTACGTACCATGAATTTACAGATTTATATATCAAAGGCTGGTCTGTTCTCCAGCAATGTGGATAATTATGAGCATAAACTTCTTTTTTTAATAGTTGATTTATATTTTTTAATTTATCTATAATCTTTTCATTAGCATCAAAAACATTTATTCCTTCGTAATCAGATACTTCTTTTGTGAAGTTTCCTTGCTCATCTACAGGACAAACTAGTTTGATATCATTTTTTTCACATACGTTTTGGTCATCCTCGCCGAAACCTGGTGCCATATGTACAATACCTGTACCTTCGTCGGTATTAACAAAGTCCGCTGATAAAACTCTAAAAGCGTTACTTGTGTTTTGAAAATAAGGGAATAGTGGTTTGTAAGTTGAATTGATCAGGTCTTTACCTAGGAATTCCCTAACTGGTGAAAATTCTGAAAGCTCCTTCTCGTATTTACTTAGATTATTTGAAGCTAATATGTAGTTTTCTTTTCCGTTAGATAAATGAGTATATTTTATATCTTTTCCTACAGCGCATGCTAGGTTAGATGGTAGTGTCCATGGAGTAGTTGTCCAAGCTAAAAGATACCATTTATTTTTTTTATCTATAATTTCTGATGATGAAATTTCAAACTTTACTGTTACTGCGGTATCTTTTCTTTCTCTGTATGCGTCATCAAGTCTTGTTTCAAAATTGGACAGTGGAGTTTCAGCTTTCCATGAATATGGCATAACTCTATCTTTTTCATAAATTAAATTCTTATCCCAAAGTTGCTTAAATGCCCAAATTACTGATTCCATGTAGTCTAGATCCATAGTTTTATAATCATTTTCAAAATCAACCCATCTAGCTTGTCTTTCTACTGTGCCCTCCCATACTTTTGTAAATTTCATAACAGATTCTTTACAATGATTATTAAAATTATTAACACCATAATCAGTGATTTGTTTACGGCCTGAAATACCTAACTCTTTTTCGGATTCCATTTCTGCCGGCAAACCGTGGCAGTCCCAACCAAACCTTCTCTCTACTTTTTTACCTTTCATAGTTTGGAATCTAGGAATAATATCTTTTACAAATCCAGTTAGTAAATGACCATAATGTGGAAGTCCATTTGCAAATGGAGGTCCATCATAAAAAACGAATTCATTAGCATCATCACGATTTGCAATAGACTTTTCAAAAGTTAGTTCTTTTTTCCATTTTTTTAAAATATTTTCTTCAATATTAGGAAATGAAGCTGATGATTCAATCATTGGATATGGCGATTCAGATTTTTCAGATTTCATTATTTAATTTAACTTTTCAAAATTTTAGTAATCTAAGTATTATATTATATAGGTACTTTTAGTATTTTTTATTATATTTACAAAAAAATCATATAATTCTCAATTAAAATTCTTGCTTATAAAATTAAAGTGAAGAAAAATATAATTATATTTAATTATAAAAATGGAGAAAAATTTTGACTTTAATATTAAATAGAACAGAAGTTGGACAAGTTTTATCGATGGATAAAGCTATAGAAGTTCTTGAATCTGCTTTTTGTGAATTAAGTCACAAAACTGCTGATATGCCTCCAAGAACTGTCATTATAGATAATGAAAATAATGGATGGTTAGGTTATATGCCTGCATATTTACGTTCAAACGGTCAATTAGGAATAAAAGCTGTTTCAGTATATAAAAATAATGTTAATGACTTTAGCTTACCAACTACTATTGGAACGATTTTAGTTCAAGATAGACAAACAGGAGAAGTAGTTTCTATAATGGATGGTGGTTTACTAACTGGTATTAGAACTGGTGCTTCTGCTGGGGTAGCTACTAAATATTTAGCAAGAAAAAATTCTAAAGTAGGAGGTATTATAGGTACAGGTGTAATGGCGCGGAATCAAATTATAGCAATGAATTCTTCATCAAATGTAGAAACTATTTTAGTCTATTCAAAAAATAATGTTGATCAAAGAGATAAATTTGTATCTGAGTTTAATGAATTACTTAATAAGGAAGTTATAGTTGCATCTTCCACAGAAGAGTTAGTAAAAAATTCAGATATAGTTACTTTAATAACATCATCAGTTGAGCCAGTAGTAAATTACAAATGGTGGAAAGATGGCGTGCATATAAATGCTATTGGTTCACATGCTGTTGGTGTAAGGGAATTAGATTCAAATACAGTAATTAATTCCAAGTTAGTCTGCGACGATATTGATGCTTGTCTGAAGGAGGCTGGCGATATACAAATACCAATCGAAGAAGGAAAATTTTCTCCTGAAAAAATATATGGTGATATAGGATCAATTATTTCAGGTAAGTTGATTGGAAGAGAAGACGATAAAGAAATAACATTATTCAAAAGTGTTGGTTTAGCAATACAGGATATCTCATGTGCTTCTTTTGTTTATGAAATGGCCAAAAAAAATAATCTTGGAACAGAAGTTAGTCTTTCGGATTAATTCAATAAATTACTAATATTTTTATAAAATATTGATTCTTTTTCAGAATGTGAGATTTTCGATGAACATATATCTTCAATAATTCTTTTTTGACTAATAATTGGAAAGTCAGATGAGAATATTATTCTATCTATACCAATAATATCTTTTATAATTTCGATAATTTTTTTATCATAAATGTAAGAGAATGCAGCAGTGTCAAAATATGAATTATTAAATTTATTAGAAAATTCTTTCATCAAAGCATAAAATGGTACACCGCCACCTAAATGGCTAAAAATAAATTTATTTTTAGGGTAAAAATCTATTAGCTCTATGATATATTTTGAGGTAAATGAGCCTTTGCCAGGATAATATTTTCCAATAGGTTCAGAAGAATGAATTATTACTGGCAATTTGTTAGACTCACAATAGTTAAAAAATGGCCTCAAATCATCCAGATTACAATCAAGCATACCTTGATAGTTAGGATGAAGTTCTCCAACTCCTTTTATGCCACTTTGAAAATATCTGTCAACCTCATCTATTGCCTCTATGCCCCATAAGGGATTAACGCTACAGAATGGGATAATATTTTTTGGATGGGTTTTATATGATTTAATTATGTAGTCATTAGATAATTTTGCTAATTTTTTACTGGTCCAACCAAATCCACAACAGATGGATTTATCAATATTATTAATATTCATTGAATCAAGTAATTTATGAATATTATGTATTGAAGATTTTGGATTTTGAAATAATTCTCCGAAAGTTAAGTCTATTTTCATGAATTCTTTTCGATTTACATTAAATTCTTCAGGAAGAATATGCACCATACTGTCGATTATTTTATTTTTGGTATTTTTTGTCATAAATTTGCGTCGGATTATCTTTTTATTTAAAGTATTATTATATTTATATAATAAATTCTAATAATTCATAAGTTTATATATTGCTAAAAAATTCTAAAATTATATCAAAGCCTGATATTCATCAAGCATCACCAACTATGGGCAAAGTCGCAGTTGTAAAGACAGAGCCTGAAAATGTAATTGAAGATTATGAGAAATTACTAGAAATATCCAATTATAATGAAGCATTAGTAGAAAATAATAGAAGTTTGTTAAAAGTAAATATTTCATGGCAGCATTATTATCCAGCCTGCTCAACAGCTCCCTGGCAATTAGAAGGTGTTGGTAAAAAGCTAATTAAAGACGGATATAAAGATTTACTGGCTGCACATAATGGGACTGTCGTCGTAGATCCAGAAGAAGGAAGATATAATAATAAACATAAACTTATTGAAGATAAATTAGGGCTAAAGCATGTTGTTTTAGATCAACCTCCTATTAAGTGGATAAAATATAAGCCTAAGAATGAATTACTAGTATTGGATAAAGTATATGAAGATGAGTTGCAAATACCCGAGATATTGCTTGATACAAATATTATTCATCTTCCCACTGTAAAAACTCATGTATTTACTACAATGACAGGTGCACTCAAAAATGCATTTGGGGGTTTATTACATAGAAATAGACATTGGACGCATTCAGTAATTCATGAAACACTCGTAGATTTGTTACAAATACAAAAAGAAATTCATTCAGGAATCTTTGCTGTTATGGATGGAACATTTGCTGGCGATGGACCTGGACCAAGGGCCATGAGAATCCATACTCCTGGTATAATTTTGGCATCTGCAGATCAAGTTGCTATAGATTCTATTGCTGCAAAATTAATGGGCTTGAACCCGATGGAAATTCCCATGATAAGATTATCTCATGAAAAAGGATTAGGTGTGGGAGATCCAAAAGACATCGAAATTTTAGGAGATGATATATCTAAAATTAATTGGAATTTTAAGTCCAATGAAAATACTTTGGCATCAAGAGGGCAAAAGCTTATATACCATGGTCCATTAAAGCCCATAGAAAAAATTTTACTAAGATCTTTTATTGCTCCATGGGCATTCCTTGCATCAAACATATATCATAATAAATTTTGGTTACCGTTTATAGGAAGAAGAAGAATTAAGAGTGCAATGAAAACATCGTGGGGTAAGTTATTTAATTCTTATAAATATTAGCTTCTTGTTTGACCGTTTCCAATTACCTTCCATTTATAGGATGTCAGGGCTTCAAGACCCATAGGACCCCTTGCATGAAGCTTACTTGTAGATACCGCAACTTCTGCACCTAGGCCAAATTCAAAGCCATCATTAAATCTTGTAGACGTATTTGCGAATACTGCTGATGCATCCACAAAACTCAAAAATTTTTCTAAATTATTTTTATCTTGAGATATTATCGCTTCTGAGTGTTGGGATCCATAAGTATCTATATGATTAATTGCATCGTCAAGATTTTTAACTACTTTTATAGACATTATTAGGTCCAAAAATTCCTTGCCAAAATCATTTTCAGTCGCCTTAGTGAGTTTATATTTATAGTCATTTGATTTAATTATCCTAAGGCTAGCTTCATCAGCTCTTAGTTCAACGGTATATTTTTCTATTAATGGTAGAAATTTATACAAAAATTCTTCAGCAATTTTTTCATGAATTAGCAATGTATCCATAGCATTACAAACAGTATGTCTTTGTGTCTTTGCATTAATAACTACATCAATACCAAGTTCTATATCTGCAAATTCATCTACATATGTATGGCAAACACCTACACCTCCTGTTACTGCAGGCATCTTTGCGTTTTCCGATACAAATGATACTAGATTCTCGCTACCCCTAGGAATCATATAATCAATAAATTTTTTTAGAGAAAGCATCTCCTTAACAAGTGATCGCTCTGTTGACTTAACTAGCTGAACACAGTTTTGATCAAACCCTAAATTATCAATTGAATTTTGTATTATTTTATGTAAATAAATATTAGTATTAATACATTCTTTTCCACCTCTTAGAATAACGGAGTTTCCTGATTTTAAACATAGTGCAGCTATATCAATTGTGACGTTTGGTCTACTCTCATAAATCACACCTATAACTCCAAGTGGAACGCGTATCCTTTTTAGATTTAGATCATTTTGTAGTATTTTATTATCAATAGTTTCTCCTATAGGGTCATCTAGTTTGATAATATTATCTATACCGTTGATCATATCTTTGATTCTGTTTGAATTTAATGCCATTCTTTCAATGATATGAAATTCCATTTTATTTTTTTCTGCAATATGTATATCTTTTTCATTTTCAACTAATATTTCTTGAGTATAATTGTCGAGGTTTTGAGCTATTTTGGAGAGTATTGAATTTTTTTCATTAGTACTCAAATTTGCCAAATTTTTGGAAGAAATTTTAGCCAGTTTTGCCTGAGATACTAAAGTGTGTTTTGAAGATTTATTATTCATGCTATTACCATGTTATTTCTGTGTATAATTTCTTCACCATAGAAAATATCTACCATACTATGTATTTCTGATGATTGCTTACCTTTTATTAACATTATATCTTTTGAATCATATGAAGTAATTCCCCATCCTAAAATATTCTTTTGGTTATTAATTTCTACTATGTCTCCTCTATAAAAACTACCAGTTAAATTTTTTATACCCGCAGGTAATAGGCTATTACCACCATTCTTAATTGCTTCATATGCTCCATCGTCAATAGATAATGTTCCTTTTTTTTCACTTCTACCAGTGAGAATCCATCTTTTTCTACTTTCCACTCGACTTAACTTGGGTTTAAAAATTGTTCCTATATTTTGATGTTCAATAACTATTTTTCGCAAACTAACATTATTTCCAGAAGCAATTATCAGTGGTATCCCTGCATCCATAGAAATCTTTGCAGCAGCAAGTTTGCTAATCATTCCACCTCTACCAAGTGTATTATGGGAACTATGAGCTAAATTCTCGATATTTTCATCTATATTTTCTACCAAAGGGATTAATTTAGCATTACTATCTATGTGTGGATCTGCAGTATACAATCCATTTGTATCACCCAAAAGAATTAATAAATCCGCATCAATGGAATTGGCAACCATTGCGGATAATCTATCATTATCTCCAAAGAATTCTCCTGACAATTCATCGACTGCCACTACGTCATTTTCATTAACTATAGGAATAACATTAAAAGATAATAATTTTTCTAATGTTGTTCTAAGATTTAGATATCTTGATCTACTACTTAAATCAGATCTTGATAATAAAGCTTGTGCAACTATAATATTATCTTTCTTAAAATACTCATCAAATGTCAACATTAATTTAGGTTGACCAATTGCAGCAAGCATTTGCCTGTAGGCAACATTATTTTTTGATGTGATTTTTGAAATATTTTCAACAATCCCTTTTCCTGAGGCAACAGCACCAGAACTAACTATAATTATTTCAATGTTTTGAGATTTTATCTCTGAAATTTGTTTACATATAGATTTAAATACATCTAAGTCTAGGTGTTCTTTACCAGAAGTTAGTAAATTTGTCCCAAGTTTTATAACAATTCTCTTATATGGTAAATTTTTAAACATTTCTTTCATTATATTAATTTCTCTTATATATACTTTATTATATTTTTATATTATTCACACGATAAATACTTTCACAGATTTTTAAAATTTTTTATAATTAACCCTTTGATAGTAATTAAATGTCAATAAATAATTTATTATCTGTACTCGAAGACAACGATAAATTCAAATCTATAGTCAAAAGAATAAATTCTTCTAAAGATTTTGATATGAGTTTATTTACTCCTGCTAAAGATTTTTTTTTAGCAGCTTTTCTGCGCGAACAAAAAAAACCATCGGTAATAATTACTGAGAGCTCATCTTCAGCATATGACTTATATGATAGGATGTCTTATTATCTTCATGACTGTTTTAATATTTTAAATTTCCCTGATTCGGATGATCTATACTATGAAAATTTTTCAAAAAATAAAGATATAGAAATTGATAGAATAAAGTGCTTAGCCAGTATGGAGGCATATCATAGAGATAAATCAATACC
>PAOV01000026.1 GCA_002708145.1 Chloroflexota bacterium | reverse complement strand
ATGGCTATGAATGGATTCGGCGCAGACCACTTTATGAATTTTGATCCAATGGCTATGGCAGGATTTGAACCTGATCATTTGTTACACATGGATCCAATGGCTATGGCTGGGATGTCTATGGATCATATGATGGCTTTTGAACCTACTGATCTTACTGGATTCAGACCTAGTCATATGGAGGCATTTGATCCTTCATTAATGACAGCGTTTGATGCTACAGAAGTTGAGTTCTTTGATCCTTATGCAATGGCAGGATTTGGCCCTGATCACATGGCTGCATTTGACCCAATGGCTATGGCTGGTTTTGAACCAAGTCACGTTATGAACTTTGACCCAATGGCTATGGCAGGATTTACACCTGAACATATGGATGCGTTTGACCCAATGGCTCTTTCTGGATTTATGCCTGAGCACATGGCAGCATTTGATCCTTCATTAATGACAGCGTTTGATTCTACAGAAGTAGAGTTCTTTGATCCATTTGCTATGGCGGGATTTGGTCCTGACCACATGGCTGCATTTGACCCAATGGCTATGGCAGGATTTATGCCAGATCAAGTTGCAAACTTTGACCCAATGGCTATGGCAGGATTTACACCTGATCACATGGCTGCATTTGATCCAATGGCTATGGCAGGATTTGGTCCAGATCACATGGCTGCATTTGATCCGTCATTAATGACAGCATTTGATGCTGATAAGGTTGCAAACTTTGATCCGTTTGCAATGAGTGGATTTGGTCCTGAGCAAATGGCAGCGTTTGATCCAATGGCTATGGCAGGATTTGGTCCTGAGCATATAGCAAACTTTGATCCGACAGTTGTTGAAAGTTTTGATATAGAAAAAATGGCCGCATTTGATCCAATGGCTATGGCAGGATTTGGTCCAGAACATTTAGAAGCTTTTGATCCATCTCTTTTCACAGCATTTGATGCTGATAAAGTTGCAAACTTTGACCCATTTGCTTTGACTGCTCTTACTCCAGAACATATAGCAAACTTTGACCCATCTGCGATGGCAGGTTTCTTGCCAGAGCAGGTAGTAGAACTACCTCTTGATGCAATAGCAGGATTTGCTCCTGAGCAGATGACTGCACTTGCTCCTGAAGCTAAACTTGGAATTGGTGATGTTGTACCAGAATTTGATGACTTCCCAATTGATGTGAGACTTGAGATTGTTCCAGAAGAAGCTCTACTTCTTGGTGGAGTTGGTTCATTTGATGATCTAATTACAGCTATAGATGCTCCTCAATTAACGCCAACAGAACTTCTTGATCTAGGTTTCCCTGTTCTTGAAATAACAGAGGGACCTGACGATGATGTAGTAATAGTATCATCACCTGATGATATTGAGACTATTGCTCCCGCTGCTGCAGATAATGCACTTTCAGTAATGGCTAATTTGTTTGATACTACTGCTTCAGTCGAAGCAGCAACTGAAGCAAAAGCTGTGAAAAAAGAGCTAAAAGCTGCAGTAAAGAAGAGTGCGAAAGAAGCTGATAAAGCAGCAGCAGCGAAAGTTGATGCCGAAGAGTTAGCAAATAAAGCACGAGCTGAGGCAGATGAATTAGCGGCTAAAGAAGCAGCACTTCAAGCTGAATATCTTGCAGCTGATGCTAAAGAGCAGCAGGTTATTAATGAAAAACTAGAATTAGCTAAAAAGGCTAGTGAAAAAGCAGCCACTATAGCTACTGATGCTGGCCAAGCTGTAGCAGAAGCTGAATCAGCTCTATTAGATGCCGAAGCAGCAAAAGCAGAAGCAGAAGCAGCAAAAGAATCTAGAGATGCTGAAAAAGCTAAAGCAGCAGCTGTAAAAGCCGAATTGGCAGCAGCAGCAGCAGCTGAAGCAAAAGCAGAAGCAGAAGCTGATGCAGCAGCAGCAGCAAAAGCAGAAGCAGATGCTTCTAAAGAAAAGAAAGCAGAAGAAGAGTCAGCAGAAGCTGAACCAGATTCTGCAGCTGCACAATCAAGCTAAACTGAAATATATGAATAATCGCTATAATTTTATAATTACATAGCGATTATTCTTTTAAAAATGGAATTTAGGAAATGAAAAAACAATTTGTCATAATATTTTTTATAATAGGATTATTCTCAATGTCCTGTAGTTTTTCAGAACAAAGATGGGATTTAGAGGTGACAGGAAAAGTTCCGTCCACTGCAGAAGAGTGTTTAGTCCTAGGCTTTAATGAAACTTGTGGTAAAGTGTGGTGGTTAGATACGGCTCAGGAAAAACACTATAAAACATGGTCTTTGACTTCAGCATGTTACAAAGATGCTCGTATAGGGTATGATTTACCAGACGATTGTAGATAATCTAAAGGAAAAATATAATGACTCATAAATTNTTTGATCTTNCNGAAAGNGTTGCTATAGTTTCTGGNGCNGCNCAGGGAATGGGNAAAGAAATCTCTATAGGNTTTGCNGAAGTCTGGGGCAAANTTGATTCTTGTAGATATCAATAAANAAGGCGNAGAAGAAACAGCTNATCANATTTCAAAACTTGGNGTAAANTGTATAGNNGNAGAGTGTGATGTATCTGANAAAGATCAAGTNAANAATCTTTANGAAGNTTTCTGATAAAAAATTTAGNAANTTAGATNTTGTAGTTAATGTTGCTGGACCTGGNGGTCCNACAGCTCCNCCTGCTGANTTAGATGTAGAAAAATTAGAAAAAGTAATTGATGCTTTGATTATTGGTAGATTTGTTTCATGTCAAGAAGCAGGTANACGTATGATANAAAATGGAAAAGGTTCAATAATTAATTTTGGATCAATAGGTGGNTGGAGCTCACTAGGAAGNGGTCATACNGCNTATGGTATGTCAATGGGNGCAACAATTCAAATGACTAGAGANCTTTCAACNGANTGGGCNTCNANNGGNGTAAGAGTTAATGCNATNNTNCCTGCTCAAGTTTGGAATNCTGGNCTAAGAGAAAGAATTCAGANNGTACCNGAATTAGANGANACATTCATNGGAGGAATCCCTATGGGNAGACTTGGTGAACCANATGAAATAAANGGNCCTGCTATATTTTTAGCNTCAGATGCNTCTAGTTTTGTTACTGGAGCTATTTTACCAATGGATGGTGGGAATTTAGCATTAAATGCGGGTGGTACTTATCCAGGTAGTCCGAGAGTATATGCATAAATAAATATTATTATAGAAATATAATTTTTAAAAAGGTATAAAAATGACAAAAATATTTACATTAAGCGTAAAAAATTGGAAAACAGCTACACTATTTATAGTTTCTTGGTTCGTATTAATGAATTTATTATTCATGATTTCTCCTCAGCTAAGCGAGGTGACTACTAATAATCAAGATGATTTTTTACCTTCTGACTCAGAATCAGTATCAGCAATGAAAGTTAGATTCGAAAAATTTCCTTCTGCAGATGGAATACCTGCGATAGTAGCACTTAGATCATACATAAATCCTTCTACTAATCAAACTGATATAGAAAGAACCAACTTAGGCATATTGAATTTTGTTGATTTATTGAGATCAGATTTAGCNCCAAAATCTATTTCATCTGTAATTTCTCCAATTGAAGATCCATCCTTATCTTCAGGCAACATTTCAATGATTATTGTTAATATTTCTGGATCTCCACAAGATGAAAATTTTGGATCAACTGTTGATTGGATAACTAATGAGACAAAAAATCTTGAAAACTTTGAAAATATCTCATATTTTTCCGAGATAGCTATTACTGGACCAGCAGGAATATTCAATGATGCAGTTAAGGTTTTTCAGTCTATTGATCAGCAACTTTTATTATTAAGTATTATTTTTGTAGTGTTTATCCTGTTTTTAATTTATAAATCACCTATTTTAGCAATTATTCCTTTGTTGTTAATTTTTACAGCATTGGGTATAGCTAATTTTCTAGCGGCATTATTAGCTAAAACATTTGAACTACCACTTAATGGTCAAGTAACTGGAATACTTTCAATATTAGTAATTGGTGCAGGAACAAATTATGTTTTATTCATAGTTTCACGATATAAAGAGGAGCTTAATCACAACCCAAATAAATGGCAGGCAATGACCAATGCTATGTCAAAAGTTGCTCCTTCAATAACCGGATCAGCTGGAACAACAATAGTTGCAATGTCTGCTCTAACATTTGCTTCATATGGTTCTTTCAGAGCATTAGGGCCAATGCTGGCAATGGGTATGTTTGTTGTATTGCTTTGTGGTATTTTTATTATTCCATCAGTAATCGTACTTTTTGGTAAATCTGCTTTTTGGACTCCATATCCATACATAAAAAACTTTTTCACTACAAAAATTCTTAAGAAATCTAATTTTGTACAATCTGATAAAGAATCTTTTGCTATATGGGAAAAGATTGGAGAATATGTAGTTAATAATCCTAAGCAAGTATTTTTAGTTACAATGATAGGTATTATTATAGCTTCTATTCCTTCTTTTAGTATGAAGCCGAGTTTTAGTTTTGTTGATGGATTTCCAGATAATTCGGAATCTAAAATAGGATACAAAATGATTAATGAAGGTTTTCCTGGAGGCCAGTTATCTCCAACCCAAATATTTATAAAAACACCCACAAATAATATTAGTGATGGATTAATGGATATAGAGTATTTGTCTGCAGCTATAAGCAATTCAGACAAGATTAGTAAAGTATACAGTGCTACAAGGCCTTATGGTGATCCTTCTTACACTTTAGAAGGAATTCTTGAGCAGGGTGGTGGAGCTAGATATATTTCTGATGATAATTCCTCAACAAGGCTTGAGGCTGTAATTACTGGGGATTATTTATCTGTTGATTCATTAAATTTCATTAAGGATTTAAGGAAAATAATTAATGAAACTGCTGAAAATGAATTTTTAATAATTAATGATTACGAAATATATGTTGGGGGAGATACTGCAGTAGCATCAGATACCAAATCTTCTATTGATGCAGATATCCTATGGCTTGCACCTGTATCTCTAGTAGCAATTTTATTGATTCTCATGATTTTACTAAAATCTATAGTTGCGCCATTGTACTTACTGTTTAGTGTAGTTGTGAGTTTTGCTGCAACATTTGGTTTATCAATATTTGCTTTTCAAGTAATATTTCAGCATACTGGTGTTGCTTATGCAACTGGAGTTTGGATGTTTATTTTTCTTGTTGCTTTGGGTGCGGATTACAACATTTTTGTTATGTCTAGAATTAAGGAATCAACAGATATTGAAGGAATAAAGAAGGGTATATCTAAAGCCATATCAAAAACTGGCGGAGTGGTTACCTCGGCTGGCATAATACTTGCTGGAACTTTTGGAATTTTTACAACCTTAGAATTGAGAGAGTTGTTTCAATTGGGTTTTGCCGTAATGCTTGGAGTTTTAATTGATACATTTATTGTTAGAGCTTTACTTGTTCCTAGTATGGCAACAATTTTAGGTAAAAAAAGTTGGTGGCCAAATAATAGATAAAAAAATTATATTTTTTTCCAAAATTCTTCTCTTTGCTTAACTTTTTCTAAAACGTTATCGTCCCATTTTTTTATTTCAAAACCCTGNGGCTGTAGAGGACCTGTACGCCATCCAATCCTGTTTTGAACTTTTCTATTAGAGTAATATGCAATATAAATAATTTCTAAAAATAAATAAAATAATTTTGGCCTTTGTGATTCAAAAGATAATATTTTTTCAATTAATTTTGCTTTTTTGCTTTTATTAATTATTTCAAGAGAACCCTCAATTATATTACTGTATCGATTATGTTCACTTGTCATCCTATTGATATCATTAATTAAATTCAAATCACCTGCTCCTGGGAAATTATCAATAGGAGGTATAATAATGTTTAATATTTCGATTAAATTACTATTATTCATGATTTTAGATCCTGTCTATGATCAATTATGTGCTGAGATGCCCATAATGCGAAAGCTTGAATAGTAGGAGTAGGGTTAACTGCCCCAGCAGTTACAAAAACCGAACCATCTACGACAAATAAATTATCTATATCATGAGTTTGACCGTATTTATTAACAACTGAATTTACAGGGTCATTCCCCATCTTAGTTGTTCCCATAAGGTGCCATCCAGCTTCTTTTAGATGGGGAGTTTCAAATATTTCAACTGCACCAGCAGACTTAAGAAGTTTTTTGGCTGATTGAACTCCATGAAGAAGTAGATTTTTTGAATTTTCAGATAATCTATAATTTATTTTTAC
Organism: Chloroflexota bacterium; assembly: GCA_002708145.1. GTDB lineage: Bacteria > Chloroflexota > Dehalococcoidia > Lucifugimonadales > Lucifugimonadaceae. The sequence continues at coordinate 25,159 of PAOV01000026.1, read as the reverse complement.
TGAAGGTATACCATGTCTATCTGTAATATTATTATCAATTTCAACACAGTTTATTTCCTCTGGAAGGTCATCACCTATAATTCCTAATCCTAATATGTTTCCAAACCTACGAGAAAAATCTTTATGATGATTTTCTCCCCATCTGGTAAAGTTTATAGCTGTCAATGCAGGTCCATTACTTCTATTTATTTGAAAAGAATAACCTCTTTTAAAGCTATTTTTATTATTTGTTTCGTAAAATTCTTGAGACATTATTATATTTGCTAAAGGTCCCATATAAGCTTTACCTTTAAGTTGTGGGAAAACTCCTTGAACTCCGGCATAGGGATGAAACATCAGGTTTTTTCCAACTAAACCTGATGAATTTGCTAGTCCGCCAGGTTTAGAGTTTAGCAAAATTCTTGGAGTACCTATACCATTACATGCAAGAATTACTGCATTTGCTGGCTGAAAGTATTCATTACCATTTGTATCAAAGTACTTTACGCCCTTAGCCCGACCAATATTATCAATTACTATAGAATTTACAGTACAATTAGTTCTTATTTCAGCACCGAGCTCTTGAGCTTCTGGTATATACGTAATATCTGTAGAAGCTCTTGCTCCTTTTGTACAATTTAATGCTATTGGTCCACAATTATTACAAGCTCCTCTATTATTATAATTTCTTGAATTTACATATGAGTCTGAAGGCCACCAATGCCATCCTAGATTATCGAATGCTTTTGCTAGCATTTCACCATCTTTACCCAAAGGTAAAGGTTTCATTGGTCTCGTACTTCTTCGAGGATTGGCAGGATCACCATTTATCCCTGAGCAGCCCATCATAATATCATTTAAGTCATAATATTTTTCTAAATCAAAATATGTAATAGGCCAATCATCAGCTACACCATCGAGTGTTTTTACTCTAAAATCTGATGGATGAAACCTAGGCGCATGAGCTGTCCAATGTATAGTTGATCCTCCAACAGCATTATACATAAGTACATTGATTTCAGAATTTTCTTCATTTATTTGATAATCTACAGGGAGTTTTCTCACATTTGGACTTACAGACCATTTAGTTTTTTGTAAAAATTGCCAATCTTCAGAGTTGGTTGCATATGTCTTTGGGTCAATCCAATCACCTTGTTCTAGGCATAAAACATCATAATTATGCTTTGCTAAATTCCACATTACTGCTCCACCAGAAGCACCTGATCCGATGATTACAATATCTCTTTTTCTTAATTTTTCCAATATTTTCTATTTTCTACTTAAATATTTCAATAATTGGATTAAATTCTGCATTTTCTTCCATGGGAAACATCGGTCGATTACAAATTGTATGACCTAAACTTTTTAGATTAGCAGAAGTAGAGCCAATAGCATCAACATTAAAATTCTTTTGCACCCAATCATCATAAAATTCTGGTTCACAATGTGGTGATTTTACAATTGTAGAATGAAAAGTTTTAGGATCTTGTCCATTTGCATAAAATATTGTTCTGTCTACCATCATTGTTGATTCTGTCATTGCTACAATAGTAAAATTCTCATACTCAAATACAGCACATTTTCCTGGATTAAGGATAAATTTCCATTTTTCCATATCTAAATTTTCTTGAATAGATATAGATTTTATTTTCCATTCCTTAATAATTGGAATAAATCTACTATCTAAATTTCCTCCAATACCAATTTTAATAGTTTCTCCTGCACCTAGTTCATGAGCTTTATTTACAGCATTAGGATCAACTATAGAAGTAAGAACAGTATGAGGGAAATTATTTTCAATCATGAACCTGATAATTTCATTACTGTCTCCTGATGCTCCTGAGCTAGGAGCATCAGCAGCATCTGTAAATGCTACAGGCCCAGATAATTCTTTTGCTTCCTCAACAGCATCTTTGATAGAAATTAAATTCGCTTGCATTATTTTTCTATTGTCCCAAAAATTGCCTATAAGCTTTTTTACACTTTCTTCAGCTAAAGCTATATCATTATCTGTAAATACGTATCCTTGAGAGCATAACTCTGGTACATCAGTGAAGGGGTTACAAATATGAAAACCGGCAGATAGAATTTTCGGGTTTTCTTCTAATTCTTTGGCAGTTCTTACTTGTTCCCCAAAAATACCAGATTCTGTGATTAATTCATTACCTCTAACCAAAGCTGGGATTTTAATCCTAGATGCGATTGGCTTAGCGCCATTTTTAATTATTTTAGTAATAATTTTAGCTGCTCTTATACCAGTATCTTCAAAATCTACATGTGGATAAGTATGATAGGAAGCAACACCATTTACATTCCTAAGCATTTTCTCTGTTAGTATTCCATGCAGGTCTAAAGAAATGACTATAGGTACCTCAGATCCTACAATTTTTCTTGTTTCTTCAAGTAAAAAACCTTCAGGATCTAACTCTTTAGTTGTTCCCATAGCGCCATGAAGTTGAAAATATATTGCATCAATCTTTCCATTTATTTTCTTGATTGGATCGAGGAAATCTTTTGAAATTTTCATAAATGCTTCATGTTTTAAAGGGCCAGCAGCTCCACCTTCAGCATCATAGGTGAATATAAGTTCTAGGTCTTCTCTAAATTCATTTTTTAGTTCTTTAATTGCACCGGCATATGATGAGTTTTTTCCTCTAGACTCAAGATCAATAATATTGCCATGCTTAAAGCGGAAAAATTCATATTCGCAACTATCAGGATTGAAAGAAGAGATTTCCTGACTGCATCCNCCCATTACTATTCTTTTCATTTTTAACTCCAATATAATACAAAAAAATAAATCAATTTATGTTTTATCAATTTTTAGTATTGTACGTTTTTACTTGTAGGTGTAAAGTTTTTATTTAGTATAATTTATAAAAAAACATTAATATGAGGTAAATAAATTGAAAGCTGCACGTATCGCATCCCCAGGTAAATTTGAATTTGTAGATATTCCCGAGCCGGATATAACAGAAGGAAAGGTTAAAGTAAGAGTACAATCAACATCAGTTTGTGGTAGTGACATACATGGTGCATTCCATGCAAATAGACCAGAAGAAGAATATCCAATGCATCCTGGAGCTCCTTGTCATGAGGTAGCGGGTACAGTTATAGAAAGTAAGACAGATGAAATAAAGGAAGGTCAAAGAGCTATTGTGGTTCCTCAACGAGATAGTGTTGGTAACTATATAGGAGGCTTAACAGAATATTTAGTTTTGACACCCGATAGAGTTATACCTGTCCCAGATTGGGGATCTCTGGATGATTGGGTAATGTGTCAACACACAGGTACTGTTTTATTCTCTGCTAAGCATTGGGGAAATGCAGCAGGCAAAAGAATAGCTGTATTAGGGCAGGGTGGTATAGGTCTTTCATTTACCATGATTGCTGAAAAACAAGGAGCTCAACAAGTTATTGGAATAGATAATTTAGATTATAGACTTGATAAATCCTTATCTCTTGGTGCAACAAACACAATTAACCCTCAAAAAGATGACTTATTAGAAGCTATACAAGAGGTTACTAACGGTAAAGGTATAGATGTTGTAGTTGATGCCACTGGTGACCCTGAGGGATTTGGTACATGTTTAAGTATTATCAATAGATGGGGAACTTTCATTAGTTTTAGTTTGACTGGGCAGGATGGAAAAATTTCATCTTTTCCTCATCAAGAATTTATGTTCAAGGCGGCTAAAATTATTCCTACTCAGGTTGCTGCAACTTCACAACCGACATTAGAAATTAGGGAAACTGTTGCCTTAAAGGAGCGAGGTTGGTTTGACCCAGGAGTACTTAAGACTCATTCAATGGATTTCTCCGATGTACAAAAGGCCTATGATTTATATGCCGATAGGGAAGATGGAATAATAAAAGTTGCAATGAAAATGGATTAATGCCATATTGTGCATTCATTTATCGGCTTTCTTTTACCTTCAGGTTGAATTTTAGGTTTACCTAAGAATAATGCTCCAGCAATCTCCCAATCAGGTTCAGCTCCAATTAAGGTTTCTACATTTGCTTTACATACCTTACCTGTAGACCATCCAACTCCAATTCCAATTTCATGTGCAGCTAACATTAAGTTCTGTATGGCACAGGAAACTGCTGAATAATTTTCCTTATCTACTTCGGGATTTGAGTCTTGAATATAGTAAACATATATTAATGCAGGAGCGTTCAGTATTTTTACTTTTTCTTTTTCAGCAATTTGTATTTTTACTTTTTTATCTTTTGATGCGGCATTTTTAAAATTCCAATCTTTTATATGATTGGCAAGTTTAATTCTCATTTTGCTATTTTTAGGAATTACAATAAATCTCCATGGTTCAGTTTTTCGATGATTTGGAGCCCAGATAGCGGCATTTAACAAATAATTTACAGAATCTTCCGAAATTTCATCTTCTGTAAATTCTTTTATGTTACGTCTTTGTTCAATAACTTCAATGATCATTTTTTTATTGTGTACTTAATTAGTACATATTTTATATGATATTTAGTTAAATCTCTATATATGAATGGGAAATTGATATATTATTTATTTCAACTCTTCTGATGCCAGATACACCTTTATCATAAGGACCATGGTATAGTCCCACAGGGCCACTAGTAATAATTTCTAAATCTTCATCAAATGCAATATTATTCCTATGCATATGACCAGCGAAGTTTGCTAATAGACCTTTTGGTTTAGTCAATTCGATAATTTTTTTTCTAAAATTTTTGTTTATAGACCACTCATTATCTTCTTCTTCAATATCATTTATAAATAAAGGATGATGACTAAAAATTATAATTTTTTGGTTAAGTGATTTTGCAAGGTTAGATTCTTTTTCAATGAAATCTAATTNGTGATTTGCATGATTTTTTATTATTTTATTAGACTTAAATATAGTAGAATTTATTGATATAAACTTAATTTTACCAATGTTAAAACTATAATAATCTTGACCGAAAATATTTTTATATTCCTCAATTGATTGTAGAGTTGGTTGATTGAAATCATATGCAATATCATGATTACCGGGAACAAAATATACTTTTATAGCGTTATTTATTTTGGCTATTTCTGTCTTGAATGTAGATATTTGCTCTTTGTTATCTAGATTGTTAATCATGTCGCCACAAATGATTACAAATTTTGGATTAAGCTTATTCACAATCTTTATAGAGCTTCTTAGTAGAGTTATTTCATTATCTAATGTATAAATTTTAGGTGTTTTTTTTATAAAAATGTCTCTTTTTTTTAATTTCTTAATTTCTAAATCGTTTTTTCCGCTGAGATGAGAAAATAAACCAAACTGAGGATCAGCCATCTGTATAAAAAAAAATTTACTTGTAGTCATAACTCTTAAGTGTAATAATTATTCTATAAATAATAAATATTTATAATTATATAGCAGGAATAAAAACTTATGAGAATAATTCAGTACATAATGCCATCAGTTGGGAGAAGAGTAGGGATAATTGATAATGATAAAGTTTCCGATATAACCTCAATATATCCTGAAATTGACTCAGTGTATGAAATTTTTCAGCTATCTCAAAAATGGGATAGGGATTTCAATTCAACAATTGACTCACTAATAAATAATAAATCAAATAAGCAACCACTTTTATTAGATTATAATCAGCTTTTAGGGTCAAAAATTGGCGGACTAAAACCCTACTTAATTAGTCCATTTGATCATCCGATAAAACATAAATTATTAATTTCTGGAACTGGACTTACTCATACAGGTAGTATGCAATCAAGGGATCAGATGCATACAAACGATAATGAAAGTGACTCAGCAAAAATGTTTAATATGGGTCTAAGGGGAGGAAAGCCAGATAAAGGTAAAAGAGGCATTTCTCCCGAATGGTTCTATAAAGGTAATGGAAATATATTAAAATTTCCTGGTGATGAATTAGAAGTTCCCGGGTTTGCACTTGATGGTGGAGAAGAACCAGAAGTAGCAGCATGTTATTTTATTGATAGAAATGGAAATCCTAAAAGAGTTGGATTTTGTTTAGGAAATGAGTGGTCAGATCATGAAACTGAAAAAATAAATTATCTATATCTGGCTCCTTCAAAATTGAGGTCTTGTTCCATTGGTCCTGAATTAATTACTAATATAGAATTTGATGAAATAAAAATCAGATGTATTGTAGAAAGAGATAAAAAAATAATTTATGATAGTGGTGAAATTTTTTCTGGTGAAGATTATATGTCTCATTCTCTAGCAAATTGCGAAGATCATCACTTTAAATATCCTCTTCATAGAGTTCCAGATGATGCTCACATACATTTTTTTGGCACAAGTAAATTAAGTTTTAGTACTAGGGATTGGAAATATCAAAAAGGTGATGTAGTAAAAGTTTTATCTGAACAATTTTATACCCCATTAATAAATATTGTAGCGGAAGGTGCAGATGACCAATACGGCGTATTTAATGTTGATCAAGCCTAATATTTTTTTGTGTAGTTTCTTGAGGTAATAAAATCTGAAATTAGCCTGAGCCTTTCATTGATATTTACAGAATTATTAATTGATTTAAATAATTGATTAAAATCAATTTCTATAAGATTATCATCGTTATATCTTGCAGGAATTATGTTAACACTTTTTTTTAATAAATCCTTAGTTTTATTATTTATTAGTCTATTTGGCATCTCGATTAAGATTATTGGTTTTAAACTACATAAAGCTTCCATAAATGCTCCTCCACAAAGATCAAATATATAGACATCAGTATAATCAAATGTAGTATTCATTCTTTCGCTAAGTTGTTCTGTAGATACTACATCTTGAAACATATAATCATTAGTTGACTGACCTTTTGGGTGTCTCTTAGCAATAGTATTGTATCCATGCTTAGTTAATCTTTTAGATAATCTTAACTGCCATTCATAATATATGACATCATGTATTTTTACATTTGGTATTGCTCTGTTTCTATCACCAAACGAGGCACTCATTATAGTTATGTTTTTTACCTCTTTATTAGGTTCATATTTTATTTGGTCTAAAATTTTTTCATGAAATTTCGAGCCTCCTGCAAAAGATTGAATTTTATTACGATTATTTCTTTTCATAAGGTGATTATTAATTTTGTTAGTATTAATTTTTGATGATTCAATACCATAACTAATATACTCAGTAATAAAAGGTAATTCTATAGTAGTCCAACTTGGGTCATCGAAAAATACAGAATCTCCACCATGAGTCATTCTTATAACTTTATTCCCATTATTAATGAAATGTAATGAAGCTAGCCTTGTAAGATAATCTCCACCAGAACCAGTAAGTAATACGCTATCATTTTTAGGAGTAATAGTTTCTTGATAATTAAAATCAGAATATGAATTTATCAGCATACTATTAATCTTTTTTGATAAGTATAAATTAAGATTTTTAGTTATATGAATATCTTTATTTTTACATATGTTAATAAATTTTTGAGTTATAAGATATCCAAGATTTTTTATATCATTATCTACTTTATTATTACTTCTATAATTTTCAAGACTATTTTTTTGTATTCTGAAATAAGTACCTTGTGTTTTCATTAGTTCAGATAATAAATCATTTTTCCTGATAAAAAAAATATTTTCTTCATTTTTAATTCTGAAATTATTTAGTTTATTTTTAATTATCTTGGCTGTAGAAAAAAAATTATCACCAAAGTTACTTAAATATTTTTTATAATTTTTATCATCATGGTGTTCGTTGAAATTATCATTCATAATCATACTATATAGAGAATGATTTTTATCATAGGCTAATTTTAGTTCTTCTTTTTTACTTATATGTACATCTACTAAAGTGCCAAAAATATTACCTAAATATTCTAATAAATCAAGTTCAACTAGTTCAAAGATTAATTTTAATTTTTCATTTTTACCAATAATTGATGGAAAATCGTAAATCCAATCGTAAAAAATTTTGTAGGTATCGTCATAAAAAGAGTGGTTTACGGGCCATTTAAAATTTTTATCAAAAATATTAGATCTGTACTTTACAGCAATTTTATAATCCACAACTAAATATTTATTCAAAACATCTCCTAGTCTAAAAAATAATAGATCTGCATTTATGGTTTTATACAGTTAATTGACTTTATGATTCTCTCTGCCTCATATAGTGATCCAATATGATCAATGTCAACCGCATGTTTCGCATCTATAATATATGGTTTTATAACCTTTCCTGTCATTGTTCCAGAAAAAATATTTTTCGCTCTAGTGATATCAATTGTTCCTGTATGCCACCATACTTCCGGTAATTGTTGCCTAGGCATATTATATGGCTCTTTCAGGTCTTTGCTCCCTAGTAACGGATATAAAGTCTCATCTTTAATTTTCCACATTTTGTATGGATGTTCTTTAGTTAGTGCTACAGATCTTACACTATCTACTGTTTGATCATTCCTGATAAGATCTATAGCATCATCTATTTGACCTCTTAATCTTATAGGACAAGTTGGCCTTAGTTGTACTATTATTTCAGGTTTGTAGTTTTCTCTATCTCTCAATTCATTCAATAGTCCGTAAAAAGTTTCTAAATCAGTTGTGTCATCTTGTGCAAGTTCTTTTGGACGTAAAAATGGCACTTCAGCTCCATATTGTTGTGCTATTTTCCCAATATTTTTTGAATCAGTTGAACAAATTATTCTATTTATACTTTTTGATTCTAATGCTGCTTGAATACTATAAGAAATTAATGGATGACCGTTAACCAATTTTATATTTTTCTTTGGAAGACCTTTGCTTCCACTTCTTGCAGGTATAATTGCTAAAATTTCAGTCATAATTTTTTATCTTTGATTAATGAATTATAAAATTTAATATACTCATTTACCACTATTTTATAGTGATATTTATTTTTAGCAAATTCTAATGATTTTAGTCCAAAATCTTCGCACATTTTTTTATTTGAAGATAATTTCAAAATTGCATTAGAGATATCATCTTTGTTTTTTATATCTATGATTAAACCATTTTCATTATTTTTAACTACGTCTTTAATGCCAGGCATATTTGTACCAATCAATGGTAAGCCGCTTGCTGATGCCTCTAAAAGAGTTCTAGGAACCCCTTCTCTGTAATAGGAAGGTGATACAAAAACATCTGATATAGAAAGTAATCTTGGGACATCCTCTCTTCTACCTGTGAAGATTATATTATTTTCTCTTTTCCATTCATTAAGTTTTGACTTATCTATGGATTTTTTGTTCTCGTAATCTACGGCTCCAACTACTATAAATGATAGATTTTTTTTATTATTTAAATTTTTTGCTGCTTCAATAAATTCATTAATTCCTTTATCATATTGTAATCTTCCTACAAAAATTGAAACAAAATTATTTTCAGGNATTCCTAATTCTTTTCTAAAAGATTTATAATTTGATCTATTTGTTTGCTTAATATTCGGTAAATATTCATTCAGGTCTACACCCGACCCTCCTTCAACAAAAATTGCTTTTTTGGGATCTATTGCTTTTTTTATAGATAGTAAATTTAGATCATCTAGATTTTGAAAAAATACTTTATCGGAAATTTTGTTAGCAAATTTATATAATTTAGTTGCTAAATACTGGATAACTTTCCCATTAATATTATTTCTATCTACAAATGCATANCCTAAACCGGTGATAGTTGAAACATTTATNTTTACTCTNGCTAATTTTCCTGCTATTGGAGCTATAATATTTGGTTTNGTATGAAAATTTTGTGNTANNTCAGGTTTGATTTNNCTAAGGATTTTATACAGGCTNATNATAGATATNATNGCTCCAAATGGGTTAAGGCTACTNCGATTAATTTCCCAANCTATGTGTTTAGCTCCATACGATTCAATTNTTTNTGTCCATTCTCCTTTNGGGGTTACGGCAAAAACTTCAAAATTATTTTCTATCAAGAANTTAACCCANGGTATTCTTAGACGATAAAAAATTTCATTTTGATTTGCTATTANTACTATTTTTTTTTTNGNTATACTCATTTGTTATTTCTTNATAATTCCNATTGGGAAGTTTTTATTTTGCTTTATCAATATCGCNTNTCTATCATTATTTTTTGAGAAGTTAATAAACGCATCATTACTGATATCATCTGATATGAGTAAGCCTTGATTTTTTATATTTGGCCAGGAAGTTTCATACTCATACATCTGATTTGAAAAAGAGTGCCGTGAGTCATGAATGAAAATATCTATCTCGGAAAACTCTTTTAGTAAGTTTGGTAATACTTTTTTTGATGACCCGATCAATAAATTCCATCTGTCTTTTAATAAATCTGGAATTAAATAACCAACTTCAGGCATGTTTTTTGTATTTGGTGTTGGTAAATCTATACTATATAACTGTCCTTTGTTATTCTCACTCATTGCTTGCAGTATACTCCAAGATGTCATACCAGGACCGACTCCAGTTTCTATAATAATTTTAGGTTTAACTATCCTCGTGATTATATAAGTAAGCCTTGCCAATTCATTAGTTGCTGCCCATGAAAAATTAGGTAAAGTTTTATTATCTAATGATAAAAAATCTGTAAAATTATTCTCAAAATTTTTAATTTGGTTGTTACTAATTTTAGTAACTTTATTAATAGCTTTTTTATAATCTATTAGAGTATTATTTTCAAAATTAATATTTTTTCTATGTCTTTTGGTGATAATCTTGTCATCTATAAACTCGATAGCCCAACTATATGCAAGTTTTGGATTAAGAAAAAACTTAAATAACTTAATAATTGTTTTTGTTGGTAGAAAAAATAAAATTCTAATTGAACTTAAAATCATGAAATTCTTTCTCTGCTAGTAGATTTACTATACATCATGTCAACTCTTTGAAGATATTTTTCTAATGTAAATTTATTTGAAACAAATTTTTTCCCGTTTATACCAAGCTCCATAGACAATTTTTTATCTCTTAATAATTTTATTACCCAATTTGCCATAATCTTAGGTCTTTTACTTGGAACTAATATTCCATTAAATTTATGCTTAATAGCTTCTGGTGTCCCTCCGACTCTTGTAGCTACTATTGGTTTCCCAGCAGCCATACTTTCTATAGCTATTCTAGGGAAACCTTCTGTCAATGATGGCATAATGATGATGTTAGAGATTGAAAATAATTCAGGTAGATCATTTCTTACACCAAGGAATTTTATCTTATCATTCAAGTGCAGTTGATTGGAAATTTTTTCCAATTTTTTTTTATCTTCACCATCTCCAACTATAAGGAAAATAGCATTATTAATACTTTTTTGAATCTCATAAAATGATTCAATGCCAAAGTTAATACCTTTGACTGTTCTGAGTCTCCCAACGCAAAGTATTATTTTTTTTGAATTGGAAATTTGAAGAGTTTTTTTTATCTGGTATTTTGTTTTTTTTATCTGGTATTTTTTTATGTTTATACCTGAGTAAATGACTCTTAATTTCTCATTGGGAACTTTTAGGTTTTTGTGAGCAGCATCTTTTCCTTTTTTAGAATTAACTTCAACGATATCTACCAGTGGATTAGTGATTTTTGTTAGAAATCGCTCGTACCAATTTGCTTGACCAATTGTTCTTTCTGAGCTAATAATAGTTTCTACATCACAAATTTTCCCAAATATTCGCCCTAAAATATTTGCATGAATTAGGTATGTATGGAGAATATCAGGTTTATAATTATTGATTATATTTCTTAATCTAATTGAGTATAAGAAATCTTTTTTTGAATTTATATTAAGAGTAAAAATTTTTATATTTTTTTTCTTAAATTCATCTNCCATTGGCATTTTACTAGTTAATGAGCAAATTGCATGTTCATATTTTTTATTATCTAGTTTTGGTAGTCCTAGCAATAATCCATGTTGAACTCCACCTACCTCTAGGCTAGTAATAAGATGTAAAATTTTTTTTCTTTTATATAATTTTTGCATTATTTCTTTCAGCCCATAATTCTAAGCAAAATAAGTTCCATAACTTAACTGAAAAATCTACATTATGATTAGAATGATGATCGAGCATAGATTTAATATGAGTTTTATTAATTATGCTATGAATGTTTGCATTATTAGAAAGTAATTTATCTGCAAATATTCCTTTTAGGTCACCGTTAATCCATTTAGCAATTGGAACGGAGAATCCTTCTTTACTTCTAGATATGATTTCTGAAGGTAATATATGGGAAAAAATTTTTCTTAATGGTTGTTTACCTTTATTTTTATGAAATAAAAAATCTTTAGGAATTGTCATTGCAAATTCAACAAGGTTTTTATCCAAAAAAGGAGAACGTACCTCTAGTCCATTAGCCATTGACATCCTATCAGATTTGAACAATATATCACCTGGGAGATATGTCAATAAATCTAAAAGTTGAATGTCATTATTATTTTTTCTGTTTTTTATACTATTTAATGTGTCTGATAAGAGGTCATTTTGATATTCGTTTTCTAAATTANTTATGTTTATAAATTCTTTAGTGAAAATATTATTAATACTAAAATTTTTGTCATTAAAATTATATTGCCTTAAGAATGATAAGTACCATTCATCATGATTTTTATATGCAGGATAACTCAATCTTTTTATTTTTCGAATTTTGTTATTTTTTTCAAAACTTTCATTTATATACTTAGTTAATATTCCAATACCTTCTCTAAATATATGTGGGATTTTATAATAAATTTCAGCTATTCTTTTTCCAATATATCTTTCGTAACCACCAAAAATTTCATCTGCTCCATCACCACCTAAGCTGACAGTAACATGTTTTCTAGTCATTTGAGATAGATAGTAAAAAGGTAACATTGATGCATCTGCAAAAGGTTCATCAGCAAACCAGATAATTTCTTCAATATCTTTAATAATATTTGGGGATACTATAAATTCTTGATGTTTAGTATTGAATTTCTTTGATACTAGTTTTGCGTAATTTAATTCATTATATGTTTCTTCCTCAAAACCGATTGAAAAAGTATTTATTTTATCCGTATATTTACTAGCAGTTGCTACTACAATTGAAGAATCCAAACCACCACTTAGAAAAAAACCTAAAGGGACATCACTAATTAGTCTAGATTCTACAGATTTATCTAATAAATCAGATACTGTTTTTTCGATTTCTTCTGAGTCTAGGTTATTATCAGTTTTGGGATCAAAATTCCAATATTTTTTTATTTCTATATTATTATTTTGGAAGACTAAACAATGTGAGGGTTCTAATTTTTGAATTTTATCATAAATACTCATAGGAGAAGGTATGTAGCCTAAATTTAGATATTCGTAGACTGCCTTTAAATTTATCTTTGTTGATTCTACAATTTTTTTTGGAAAGCTTTTTATTTCTGATGAGAAATATAACTCGTTATTATTAAAATAATAAAATAGAGGTTTTTTGCCAAATCTATCTCGGAATAATAAAAGTTTTTCTTTTTTTTCATCCCACAAAGCAATAGCAAACATTCCATCAATATAATTGATAAATTCTTCTCCATATTCCTCATATAAATGGACAATTGTTTCGGTGTCAGATTTGGTCCTAAAATTGTATCCTAGTCTTATTAATTTTTTCCTTAAGCTTTGGTAGTTATATATTTCTCCATTTAAAATTGTAAATATAGTATTATCTTTATTTGATATTGGTTGAGATCCTAACTCAAGATCTATTATTGATAGCCTTGTGTGACCGAAAGCAATTTTTTCGCGAATCATTTTTTTTGTGCCATCCGGACCTCTATGGAGAATTTTTTCACACATGAAGTTAAGCTCATCCATAGAAATTGGAGGAGATTGGTTAAAATTTACTTTTCCGCAGATTCCACACATAATATAAGTTAATTTTATAAATAAATAAGTTATTTAGTATTTTTATTTAATATGTTCATTAGATTTTTATAAATTATTTTCTCTGAAAACCTATTTATTATTGATGTTCTGCCTTCAGATGAGATTTTTTTTAGGGTATTTTTATTCATTTCTAAAATTTCTAATATAGAATTTGATAAAGATTCTGAATCTTTGATGGGTACAATTTTCCCAAAGTTTTTTATTATTTTTTTTGAATCACCAATATTTGTTGCTACTATTGGTATTTCACAGCTCATAGATTCAGCAATTGAGTTAGGAAAACCTTCCCCACTATCAGATGGTAATACTGTGAGATCACATGCTGACATTAGTCTAGGTATATCTTTTCTTTCGCCGATCCACTTAACATTCAAATTTCTAAATTCTAACAAATTTTTGTAATAATTGCTTTTTTCTTCTTTTGCAGCAACTCCTCCAACACAAATGAGATATATTTTATTTTTATATATATTTTCAGTTTCATTTATTTTTGAAATTGCTCTTAGTAAATTCATGTGATCTTTCATAGGATGAATACGTGCAAAAACTCCTATTAGTTTCATATTATTTGGAATTTCAAACTCTTGATACACAGACATTTTTTCAGAAGAAACATTTTTAAAATAATTATGATTAATAATATTTGGAATAGAAAATATTTTTTTTCTTGGAAATCCTTTTTCAATATACTCCTGGAGTGCAGCATCAGAATTAGTTATGATTATGTCTGGGGAATTAGAAAATAATTTTTCAAGTCTATAAACGAATCTGACTTTTTTTGTATAATCATCCGGATTTAGAGAAGAAGATCTTATACCCCAAATTATTTTAGGAAGTTTTTTTTTATTTATTGTTTTCGCAACTAGTGATGAAAGTAAATTCATATTTGGTAGAAAGCTATAAACTACATCATAATTCCCATTGATAAATAGATTACGTATATCAAAAGCTCTAAGAATAAAATTTTTAGATAAATTATGTAAAGTTATACCTGTATTTTGTTCTAGATCACCGTTTGGATAAATTCTAGCAATTTCAACTTCATGACCGTAGTTCAGTAGCATACTCGACATGCTTATTATTTGTCGCTCTGTTCCACCGATATTCAAAGATCTAACTGTAAAAAGAATTTTCATATGACTAATTAAAATTTTGCTTTTTAGCTAAATCTGTAAATATACCATTATTCTTAATTAGCTCTTTAAAATTACCTGATTCAACTATTTTCCCCTTATCAAAAACATATATGATATCTGCAGATTTTATGGTTGAAAGTCTGTGTGCAATTAAAATTATTGTTTTTAAATTTTTTTGACTAGAAATAATTTTTTCTATTTGTGACTCTAAAATACTATCTACTGAGCTTGTTGCTTCATCTAATATTAGAATTTCTGAATCTCTGTATAATTCTCTCGCTAAGGATATTCTTTGTCTTTCTCCACCGGATAAATTATTTCCTGAATCATTAATATTTTTGTTTTTTTCAAATAATTGAATCAATCCTGTTTGCTCAATTATGTTGTCTAATTTTTTAAAATTTAAAGTTTTACTCCAGAGAGAAATATTTTCTTGAACACTAGCATTAAAAACAACAGTTTCTTGGGTGACATATCCTATTTTTTCTCTATAGTTACTTAGATTTATTTCATTTATTGATGTATCACCTATAAGAAAATCTCCTTTATATGGTTTTAATAAAGAGGAAAGTATGTTGGCAGTAGTAGATTTTCCCGAACCTGATTGGCCAACAAATGCTATAGTAGTTTTTGGTTTAATTTCTATAGAGATATTATCTATTGCTATTTGATTATTATACTTATAGCTAACATTTCTAAGTTTTAGGATTGAGTTAAGATTTGGTTTTTTTCCATCAAGATTTAGATTTTCTAAATTCTTATCAAGCTTATCTTGTAGATTGAAGTATATTTCCATACTACCAACTGAAGATATGAATTTTCTATATGGTGATTGAGTTGCTACGATATTAATGGCAGCTTGTCTAAAAATAAACAAAAGAAATAATATTTCAATAGTATTTGATTTACGCATTTCAGTAAAAAAATAAATTAAAGATGCCATTATAATTACAATTAAAGGTTCAAACAAAAAAGTTGAAATACTTTGCACAAATTTCAATTTCCTAAATGCTTTACCTACATTTTTTATTTCAGCTGTAATTTTCTTTGATATTGGTAGATACTGACCAGTTGACTTAAGATATTTGATATTTTCTATTATTTCTAAAATAAAATTTTGCTGCTTATTCGATCCACTTGTTAACTCTTGAGATGATTTTTTTGTAATACTATTGAGTTTTATCATTATGATTCCAATAGGAATTGCAAGTAATACTAGAAAAAAAGTTACTACTGGGGATATAACAAATGCTATCACTAAATATACTAATGCTGTAGCTAGAGATACTATAAATGCTAAAAGTTGATCTAAGGCAAAATTAACTCTCTCAATTTCATTATTTAATACATTACTTAAGGTTCCTCTGTTCTGTGTATTTATAAATTTATAATCACATCGTATTAATGTATCTATTAAATTTTTTCTCATATTTATTAAATTGCTTGCAATGATTTCTGCTTGAAACCATGATTGAAATATTAGTATTACGGCTCTTAAAATAAAAAATAAAATTAGTACAATAAGCATATTTATTAGGGATTGATCTAAGTTGATAAAATCAAACATCCAATTTATTGTCTGAAGTAATCTATTATTCTCTAATTCTTCATTTTGTATAATTGGCAGAATTAAACTTATTCCAAAGCCCTCAATCAGTGCGGCAGTTTGCATAATTACAAGTAAAAAAATAATTTTTCTTCCTAAGAAATCGTAATATTTTTTTATATATCTAATCATCAGTTAGTATTTCCATAATATTGGGTTTTTCATTTTTTGAGTTATGTAGTTTTTTTATAATCTTATAGTAATCTAAGTCAATCTTACCTGAAGATGATATTTTTTTAATTTTTTTTGACATGTTAACTTGTTTTTCTTTTGTTATTTTATTAGATAATTCTTGTATTCTTGTAGACCATTTTTCAGAGTCTAATATTTCTAGATAACCATTTTCATGATTATTTATCCATTCTTGGAAACTTTTTTCATCCTTATTCGCTATTACTGGAACGCCGCAGGCAATACTTTCTAGAAGGGGCGTACCCATTGCTTCGTTATACGAAGGAAAACATGAAATATCAGCACTAATAAGATAATCTTTCATATCAACAAATCCATGAGAAATTTTTACCCTTTTTTCAATTCTAAGATCTTTTGCTTTTTGTTCTAATTTATAAAAATTATCAATTTTATAACCATTAACTAGATCATTTTTTTCTAACAATGGCCCTGCAAGTATAAGCTTGTATTTTTCAGGTAATTTACTCATAACATCCAAAAGAAAAGTATGATTTTTTCTCTTAAGATATTTTGCTACATAAACTAATACGATATCTTCTGAATTAAAGTCAGATAATTTTCTCCTTGATTTATATTTTGAATCTAATGTAGGAACATTAAATCTTTTTTCATCTATTGGATTTGGTCTGATCCATACATTGTCTTTTAGATTATAATTATTACACATTATTCCTATACTTTTGCTTATTGCTACAATTATGCAGCTTTTACTTAAGTCATATTTACTTATATATTTTTGAAGTGGTAAAAATTGATACGGGGTTTTTACTGGATTTACGATTTCCATAATCAAAGGGATTTTATTATTTCTACTGAAATTTATTGCAGCAATTGTCGCTGGTGAAATACCAAAAGTGTGAATTAAATCAAATTTCTTGTTTTTAATTTCTTTTTTTACGTTTCTGTACTCAAATATAATCACTAATGCATTAAGTAATCTCTTGAATATACTCTTACCAAAAATTTTGTTTATTATTCTTATCTTCCTAGAGATTATTCTTTGTATTTGAATTCCATTAATTTCATAAGTTTTCGATTTATAATTTCCTGTACTACTTGTTATTACTTGAAAATTAACATCAAATTTTTTACTTAATCTCATATAAGTATTATGAGCCCTTAAGCCTGAACCTGAATATTCAGGTAGATATTTACTTGAGACAATTAGTACTTTCAAAAATTACTCTCTTTTTAAATACTTAGAAGGATAAAATAATGCATTGGGAAGCTTGGGTTGTGCTTTGACCATACAATATTTAACCCCGAAGATCTTATTTCATTTATTACTTTTGATTTAGGAAAACTTTTTCTACCAATTTCCCAATAGTGAGGGTTCCAGAAATCTTCTCTTTGAGATAATAATTCATATGGAGTGTCCTTTTTTCTAGGTTTTTCCCAAAAAAGATTTAAACTAAATTTTTTTCTAAAAAAACCTAATTTTAATTTTCTTGGGAATAAAATATTTGGTAACTTAATGTTGAAACTAAAAGAATGGATCTGGTAGGGCAGAGATAGTAATATGTAATGATTAGTCATTTTTTTTATTTTAATTAATGTTTGAGACAAATCTTCAAAAGGTAGGTGTTGCAAAACCTCAAAAGCAACTATTAAATCAAATTTTTCTCCAATATTAATTTTTCTGATATCTCCATAATAATCTGGATTTGTTCTTTTTCTTACATCATTTGTTTTAATGTCGTATCCTAGTGTTTTAATAATATTATAGAAAAATTGATTTCCAGGACCTATTTCCAGTATATTATTTATATTTTTATTTAAATTAATCACTGATTCAATTTGCATTAATAAACTACTAAATCTGTCTTGATTTATAGTTGATAACCTTTCCTCAATTATACTTTTTTCAACTTGACTCAAAAATTAAGCTCCTTTTTTGATATTTCTCTTTGGTAAAGATCTTCAAATTGCTTTCCAATAACTTTCCAATCATACTTATTCGAGACGCTAATAATACCGTTATCAATTAATTTAGTTCTTAATTTACTTGAAGAACATATTTGTATTAATTTATTTGATAAGTCTTCAGGATCAGCAGGTTTTGATAACAAACCATCAAAATTTTCCACAATACTTTCTCTACATCCAGGAGCATCCGTTGAAATTACTGGAATATGTGAAGCCATAGCTTCTATGTTTATCATTGCAAAGGTCTCTATTAATGAAGGAAATACACAGGCATCTGAACTTTTATATAATTCTATCAATGACTTACTGGGAACATTGAAATCATCATTATCATCTATGCCAAGTTCGTCAATTAGTGTTATGTGATTTGAAAGTTTTAGTTTATTAATTTTCATTTTAAGATTTTTTACATTATCGCCAATTATTAACAGGTGTTTGTCGTCTAATAAGTTATTTATTTTAAGATTATTAAAAGCATCTACGAGATAACTGAAACCTTTTTTTGGATGATTTCTTCCGACACAAATATATAAAAATTTATTTTTCGGTAAATTATATTTTTCTCTGATAATATTAGTATCTGGATTAAATGAATTAAATCTAATTAAATCTACTCCACATGGGATTATTTCTATTTGATCTCTTTTAACTCCTATATCTAAGAGATCTTGAATAACTGATTCACTAAGAGCGATAGCTTTGGTACATTTGTGAGCCCATTGAGTAATTAATTTTTCTTTTTTTATATCAAATCTATACCCATACTCTACATCCTTGTTTTTTTGAATATCATATCCTACTGTTCGCATTATATGGATGATATTTTTTGTATGCAAGAATTTACTTAGTGAAATTCCCATAGGGTAAGTTCCAAATGATTGCCAAACGTCAAATTTATATTTTTTCTGTAAAAAATATAAATATTTATTCATTATAAAATTATATATTTTTCCAAAATACTTTTTCCCAAATAAACTTTGATGGCCAGGTAACATGGGAATAATTTTATAAGGAAATTTTTTATTTTTTATTTTCCTCCAATTTTTCCATGAAATAATCATTATAACTTGATGTTTATTTTCTTCTAAGTAAGATGCTAAATTATGAGCTGTTACTTGAGCTCCTCCAATACTTGGGAAAAAAGAAGAAATTGCAATTGCTATATTGAGTTTTTTGTTTCTATTTTTGCTTTTGGACATATTATGAATTTAGATTTTTAATTACTTAGTCATAATTCTCATAATTATCGTTAAATGATATGCCTTAATTTGATTAATTGAATTACGAGCTGTAAAAATAAAAGGCGCAAAAAAAAAATTAAAAATCATTATTTTTTTACTAAGAATTGCCTCGAAGTTTGGCTATTATAGGTTTTTCACTATCGTAAACTTTTTTTATTCCATCTCCTAGTGCGGATTCTACTATTCTTATATCTCTAGCAAGTCTTATCATGCCTTGAGGTTCTATAGATGCTGACTGGTCTGTACCCCACATTGCTCTATTAAGTGTTATGTGTCTCTCAATAAATGATACTCCTAAAGGGATTGTGGATATCGTTGTTGACAATCCTATTTCATGCCCTGAATAACCAATAGGACAATCATAAGTGCGGTCTAATGTATTTATCATTCTAAGGTTAAGTTCATTATAATTTGCTGGATAACTGCTAGTTGAATGGGCTATTAAGAAATTATCACAATCTAAAATATCTACAGCAGCTTGTATTTCCTTCATGGTTGACATTCCTGTTGACATCATTACAGGTCTTTTTGTTTTTGAAATTTTTTTGAGAAGATCAAGATTAGTAACTGAAGCTGAAGCTATTTTATAACATGGTATGTCCAGTTCTTCCATAAAATCAACAGAAGATTCATCCCAGCAAGAAGCAAACCAGGTGATATTTTTTTGATTTGCGTATTCGATTATTCTTTCATAGTCATCAAAACTAAATTCCATTTTTTCTCTATAATCTATATATGAAATAAGACCCCATGGAGTTTCTCTCATAATTTCCCATTGATCAATAGGAACNCATTCTTTTGGTGTTCTTTTTTGAAATTTTACTGCATCAAATTTTGCTTCCACCGCAGCATCAATCAAATTAAACACATTTTCAATATCGCCATTATGATTGATACCAATTTCTCCAATTAGAAAACAAGGGTTATTTTTACCAATTTTACGATTATTTATGATTGCTATTTTATTCATTATGTTTATTATATATGGAGCGGGAGACGAGGTTCGAACTCGCGACATTCTGCTTGGAAGGCAGATGCTCTACCAGCTGAGCTACCCCCGCTCTAATAACATTATTCTATAAAATTATTTTGATTAAGAATAGTTACCAACCTTGAAATAAAGTTCTATCTCCTAATTTTTTATGCTCTAAGGCTTTCTCATTATCACCTAAATATGTATATATTTCCGATAAAGTTTGATGAGCCAAAATTGCACCATCATCCTCAGGATCTTTAGTTGTCGCAGTTAAAAGAACTTCTATGGCCTCATCAATATAATTCATAGATGCCAAAGATGCGCCTTTAGCGTACCATGCTTTTGGCCAAGGCATTGTTGTTTCTTCAGTATCAATAGCCATATCAGCATAAATTATTGCTTGTTCGAATAAACCGACACTGGCAAGAGCAGTAGCAGCAGTTCCTAATAAAGATGGATATGCAGGGAAATTTTTAGCTAATTTATCGTATCTGTATACCATCTCCCCTGTATATTCTGATAGTCCCCATTCTGTTAGCCGTGTAGCGCTTTTTGCCAAGCCTAGCTGGATATCAATAGCGTAAGGNTCTCTTTTNTCATATTCTAATAATAAATTTCTACCATAAATCATNTGATTAATCGCTACTTCTTTATTTCCCATAGAGTACTGTTCAAGTGAAACATTCATATGTGCATCAAAAACGGGTTTNATAANTGAATCTCTTTCAGGAGCCATTTCTTGAGAGCTTTCCCAGGCAATAGCTCGATCTCTCTGAGTAGCAGTAGAATCTGTTACTACTGATGCTAAATGATAACTAGCAGAAATTCTTCTAAAATCCCAAGAGAAGAAAATAGTAATTAGTATAATCGTGAGTATTATTGAAGATATTAATATTCCAACACTAAAATATTCTGATTGAGAATTATTTGGATTAAATTTATTATTTGATTCTACTTCATTGGCTATATTTTCAGTAGTTAATTTGCTTATACATATGAGTCCTCCAATTAAAGCAAACATCATTGTTATATCTGATGTTCTAGGTACTCCAGCCTGTATATCTACTAATTTACCACCTAGAGCAGCTACGATTCCTAAAGATATAAAAGCAATTTCTGAATTATAATAATGATTTTTTATTGTTATCACGAGGCGTATTACAGTTAANAAAATTACTAATCCTAAAGCTAAAAGTGTAATTAAGCCTAATACTCCAATTTCAACTAAATTTTGTAATAAATAATTATGAGCATGATCTACCATAGATAATTTAGATGAAGGAGACGCNGTAAGTGGATAAGAGTAAACATACATATCTGGGCCTACTCCAAATAAAATTCTAAAGAATGACATATAACTTGGCTCTTCCGCAGGGGTTTTAGANTCAGTTATTATTTTAATAGATGAGTTCCATATGGATAATCTTCCAGATATGCCTCCCTCGATATCTGTTGATTGTATTGAATTTTCTGTGCCAGTAGGAAGAGTGATTTGTTCTGTTATTCCAAGTAATCTTCTTCCAGAAATATCACTTCTATCTGTTGGAATTGATGAGATTATAGCAGTAATGATAATACCNATAACNATGAATATNAGATATCTAATTATATTTTTTTTGGATATTGTAAAAATAGAAAAAGAAAAAAATATAATCATTCCAAAAAATGCACCTACCCAAGGTCCTCTTCCTGCAGAAAACCAAAGTCCAGCTATTTCAAAACCTAAACCTATGATGAATAAAAAAGCAAAAAATTTATTTTTATCATATAGCATGTTAATTATAATAATAGTTGCTGGTATTGCCATAACCATGTAACCACTAAAATTTAATGTGTTTCCAAAACTGGATAAAATTCTAATCTGATCAGCATTTTTTCCTATTGGATCCCACCCAAAATACTGTGCTATCCCATAACTAGCAGTAATCATCCCACTTATTACTAATAAATAAAGTAAAGTTAGTAATTTATCAAACTTGTTGAAGAAAAAGATTATTGCGAACAATATAGTCAAANAAGATAAATGATCATAAAAATTGTTACCTGGAGCAGCATCATCNCGTCCNAAAAAACTAATATGCGACAAAGGGGATAGTATCGCAGAAAACAAGTATATTATTGTGTATAAAATTATAATGACAATCATCCAATTATGAATTTCTTTTTTAGCCCATGAAATTAAATCCCAATTTTTTATCCTAGTAACTAATGATTTATTACCTAGAGAAACAAAATATAATTTCCACATAGATAAAGTTATTATTAGAATTGCTGATAGGTGCAAAATAAATTGCCTTGGATCTTCATAAACAGCGACAAAATCAAAGTAACTAAAAAGCAAAGGTATAAGAAATAAAGCAGTAGAAGTTATATAAAATATAGTTTTATTTATTTTATTTGTCATTTTTTAAAAATTACCATAATAGTTGAGAAAATTATTTTTATATCAACAAAAAAATTATTTTCTTTAACATATTTCATGCGAAGTTTCATTTTTTTATCCCATACTTTCTCAAAGTATAATTTGTCTGGATCATCACCTTTAAGTATATCCCCTAAGTTAGAGAACTCGATTGATGCAAAATCAGTTATACCAGGCCTCAGACTAAGTATCCTCATTTGATTTTCATTGTACAATTTTATATATTCAGGTGTTTCTGGCCTAGGACCCACGATACTCATTTTCCCTAAAAGTACATTAATTAACTGAGGCAACTCGTCTAATTTAGTTTGTCTAATAAATTTACCAACTTTTGTAATTCTTGGATCGTCATCACCTGAGTGATGAGAGGAATGAATATCAGAATTTTTCATACTTCTAAATTTAATTAGAATAAATTCCTTATTATTTCTACCTGCTCTTTTTGCTGTATATAGTATTGGCCATCCGAGAGAATAATATACTAATATTCCAACAAACANGTANATAGGTAGAAAAGCTATAATAGCTAAAAGACTTGAAAATATGTCAAAAATTCTCTTTATCATGTGTTACCTTTAGTCATGATAATCATTTTATAATTTAACNGTGATGAAAAAAAATATAAAAATAGTGAGNAAACACATACTTGTGACTGGNGGNACAGGTATGATTGGNTTNTATTTATGCAATTATTTATCAAATTTAGGNTTGAAGNTTACTGTTATATCAAGAAATATTACTAATTATATAGCAATAAAAAATNTAAATTATATCAANACTGATATNNTANACTACGAAAAATTATTATTGCTANCNNAAGATATAGATACAGTTATTCANTTAGCTAGTCATGTACATAAACCAAAAGANAAATNTNNGAAAATTNAANATATAAATATNAATGGNACAAAAAATATTATAAAATTTTCAGAAATTAGAAAAGCCAAATTGATACATATTTCAACTGTAAATGTACAACATTTCTACGATGGTAAATTATCTTCAGCATATGCAAAAACCAAAGCTTTTTCAGAAGATAAAGTTATAGAGGCAACAAAAAAAGGTTTAGATGGAGTTGTAATTAGACCGGGTACTGTTTTTGGAACAATCAAGAATTACTCAGGTAACTTAGTTGAAAAAATTGTTACGAGTAAAATACCTTTATTGCCAGCTCCAGATCGAGTTATAAGTCCAGTCTGGGCAGAAGATTTAGTCATTGCTATAACAAATTCAATTAATCTTGGGAAAAAGGGAAGGATTTATACTGTAGCAGATAAACCTATAAAAACAGGTATATTTGTTAGAAAAATAATGAGATTATTGGGACATAGAAGAATAAAAATTCCTATAAGCAGAAAATTAATTATTTTTTTGATAAAGATACTTAATAAGCTTAATCTTTTTGGTTCGATTATCTCTAGTGTTTCTCATGAAAATATAAAAATAGATTCTTCATTTGATGGATCTCAATCTACCAAAGAACTAAATTTTAATTATACGGATCTAGATAAAATCTTTTAGTTTTTTCTTGATTGTATCAGTACTTAAGTTATCTAAATCTTTTAAAAAATCTTCAATTTGATTAATTTTAATTTTTTGGTTATTGTTTTCTACAGCGAAAATTTTATCATGCTTTGTTTTTATAACTTTCTCATTTTCATAAGATAGATCTTCTGAAAGCTTTTCTCCTGGTTTCAAACCAGTATAAATAATTTGTATGTCTTTATTAGGAATAAAACCAGATAATTCGATCATAGTTTTTGCTAAGAAGTTGATATTAACTGGTTGTCCCATATCTAGTAGAAATATTTCTTTATTATTCCCAAACTCTGCGGCAGTAAGTATTAGACCAGCAGCT
>PAOV01000025.1 GCA_002708145.1 Chloroflexota bacterium | reverse complement strand
TGAATAATGATTAATACAAAAGTTACTTTTTTACTTAAAATTACAATAATAATAATAACTACGATTTTTTCATTTTTATTTTTCCAAAGAAATTTAGAAGAAACAAAGGAGTTCTTTGGTTGGTCTTTTATCCCATTTGGTATGATAAATATACCAATAATTATTACATTTTTTTATAAAAAATTTCTTCGCTTTTGGAAATATCAAATAAGCTATATATTGGTATGTATAGGAATCTCAGGATCTTTAGGCATCTTTTATGCTCCTATCGGATCTTTCTCTGGAGAATCTATCGGAGGACAATTAGGTATAGTAATATCAAGATCATACTTAAGTTGGGATAGATTTAATATATCATTATTAGACTACATTATTTCATGGCTTAGAGTACTATTATTTTTCATTTTAGCACTATCCATTATAAAGCCAAAATTAGTGAAAATTGTTGCATATCAAATTTATAAATTTTCAGTTAAATTTATATACTTAACTCTAAATTTAACTAAATCTATCTTAGTAATTAGTATCAATTTAATCACTAAAAAAAATAACATTCCCGATGATTATGAAAATGAATATGATAAAGAAAAAAATATTGTAAATGAGAAAAAATATTTACCTAAAGATGAAAATATAAGTTCTGTAAAAAAATCTAATAATGAAAAAAATTATATCCCGCCACCAAAAAACAATCATGAAGATAATAATATTCCTAAGTTAGAAGAAGTCTTTGAATCAATAAATCATAATTGGAGCATACCTAGTTTAGATAAACTTAAGGTACCTATGCCGGGCGGTATCTCCGAATCAGAAGTACAGCTAACAAGCAATAAAATAGAAGCATCCTTAAAACAGTTTGGTATTGAAGTCACTGTCGATCAAGTAAAAAAAGGACCAACTGTAACTATGTATGGACTCAGTCCAGGATGGAAAGGAAAAACTGACGAGAAAATAGGTCAAAGAGTTAGAGTTGATACTATACTAAATAGAGAGAAAGATATAGCTCTTTCACTGGCCTCACCAAACTTAAGATTTGAAGCTCCAGTACCAGGTGAATCTGTAGTAGGTATCGAGGTACCAAATAATTCTCCCAGTGAGGTTACATTGAGATCTATAATGGATACAAAAGCATGGAAAGATTTTGCTGAAGATAATCCTTTACCAGTTCCATTAGGATTAGGTTCAGGTGGAGAATCTGTAATGACAGATTTATCAAAAATGCCTCATACATTAGTTGCAGGGTCTACAGGTTCTGGTAAAAGTGTATGTATGAATAGTATAGTTACTGGATTGATCATGTCAAAAACCCCAAATGATCTAAGAATAGTAATGATTGATCCAAAAAGAGTCGAATTAACACCATATGAAGGAATACCACATCTTTACACTCCTGTTGTTGTTGAAGCAGAACAAGCTGTACTAGTTCTAAAATCATTAGTGAAAGAAATGATGGATAGGTTTAAGATTTTAGAAAACTTTGGTGTAAAAAATATATCCACATTTAATAAGCAAGCAGATCACAAAATGCCGTACTTAGTTGTCTTAGTTGATGAACTCGCAGATCTTATGCTTAGTGCTTCAGGTGAGGTAGAAAGATTACTTGTTAGACTTGCTCAACTTGGCAGAGCTACTGGCGTACATTTAGTAGTAGCAACTCAAAGACCTTCAGTAGATGTGGTTACAGGACTCATTAAAGCTAACTTTCCAAGTAGAATATCTTTCGCAGTAATGTCACAAATTGACTCAAGAACAATTTTGGATAGTGTTGGAGCAGATAAATTATTAGGCAAGGGTGATATGTTGTTTAAACCTATAGACAAACCTAAACCTTCAAGAGTTCAAGGTGCTTTTGTTTCAGATATAGAAGTGGATACAATAGTTGGTTTATGGAAGGAAAACACCTATCCAAATATGAAATTTCTTGAGATAAATACTAACGATGGTAACGATAGTAGTAATGTTGAATTCTCAGAAAATGACTCATTGTTCAACAATGCTTTAGAGTTAAGTAAATCTCAAAAAACCTTATCTGTTTCTTTTTTACAAAGAAGACTTAGAATTGGTTATCCCAGAGCAGCAAGACTAATGGATGAGCTAGAAGAAGCCGGAATAGTTGGAACTGGTGAACCTGGAAAAGCTCGACCAGTAATTTAATTTTAATTTTAAAGTTATATACTGGTTTATAAGAGATTATAAGTAAGGATTTGATTTTTGAATAAAGTAACTGATCTCTTTCCTGATAAAGAACCTAAAAAAGAAAAACAAATAGTACTAGAAAATCTATTAGAACTATGCTTACATTGTGATTTTAAATTAAATAATTCAAAAACATATCAAAGGTATAGAATTTGTCCAAAATGTAACTACCATTATTCAATATCTGCAAGAAGAAGATTAGCTTCTTTAATTGATAAAAATAGCTTTAATGAGACAAGTAAATGGATTCAATCCTTAGATCCAATAGAGTTTTCACCAAAGGTATCTTATAGAGTTAGGCTCATACAAGATAAAATTCGTACAGGACTCAGCGAAGCTATTATAACTGGGACCTGCAAAATAGATGAAAAAGAAGTTGTGATGATTGTAATTGATTCAAGCTTTCTTGGTGGATCTATGGGTATTGTTGTTGGAGAAAAAGTTACTCTAGCACTTGAGTTAGCTAAAAGAAAAAAAATTCCATGTATATGTGCTGTAAGCTCTAGTGGTACAAGGTTACAAGAAGGTGTTTTTTCACTGCTACAGATGGCCAAAACATCATTTGCTGTAGGATCATTAAAAGAGGCAAATATTCCGTTCATAACAATACTTAGCAATCCAACTACTGGGCAAATATTTAGTAGTTTTGCATCCTTATCTGACATAATAATTTCAGAACCTAACGCTCAATTGGGGTTTTCTTCTCTAGGAGAAATAAAAGAATTTGACAAAATATCAAACAATCATCCACATACATCCGAAACTTTTCTTAAGTTTGGGCAGATAGATAAAATATTGAATCGAGATAAAATGAAAAGTAATATAAGTTCATTACTTGATTTACTTTCCCCAAATCAAAATACCTACCCAAATAATTTAATAAAAAAATATTCAAAAAAGAAATATTACAACACATCACCAGAAAAAATCATAAAGTTATCAAGACATAAAAATAGACCAAAATCAGATTATTATATAGAAGAAATTTTTACAAATTTTTTCGAAATACATGGCGATAGAGTTTCATATGACGATACTTCAATAATAACTGGAATAGGGAAAGTTTCTGGTAACAGTGTAATGATTATTGCTCAAAAAAAATCTGAAAAAAACATTAGACGTCAAAGTTCATCTGGATCTCAATCTGGTGAAATAACTCCTTCTGGCTTCAGAAAAGCAACAAGGGCCATTAAATTGGCGGAATTATTCAAAATACCTATAGTAAGTTTTGTTGATACACCTGGGCCAGCATTAGGGATGGAAATGGAAAAACTAGGATTATCAACCTCAATATCAAATATGATTGACCAAATTGGAAGAGTTAACACTCCTTCAATTTCTATAATTATAGGAGAGGGAGGGTCTGAAGCAGCATTAGCTTTTTCTATAACTGACAAAGTCTTAATGTTAGAAAATGCCATATATACTCCAATTATCCCTGAAAAAGGAGCGAAAACTGAAATGAAAGATATGAGTAAAATTTCTGAGATTGCTCAATCACTTAAACTTACTGCATCAGATTGTTTAAATGCAGGAATAATTGACCATGTTGTTTCTGAACCTAATAATGGTGCCCATATAAATCCATCAAAAACAGCAAAACTAATAAAAAGCTTATTAGTTAATCAGCTTTTTGAAATAAATAAAGTTCATATTAAAACATTAAAAAATCGAAGAAATAAAAAATATAGAAATATTGGAGAATACGGTAGCAAATTTTTAGAAACTGTAAAAACCGAA
Organism: Chloroflexota bacterium; assembly: GCA_002708145.1. Classification (GTDB taxonomy): domain Bacteria; phylum Chloroflexota; class Dehalococcoidia; order Lucifugimonadales; family Lucifugimonadaceae. The sequence continues at coordinate 60,671 of PAOV01000025.1, read as the reverse complement.
TCTAAAATTTTCCAGGCTGGAATCAAAGCTAGCCTGAAAGCACTAAGAGAAAACTAAATTATATTTTCTGGTTTAATTCCCATTAACGTTTTACTAGCATTTTCGAAAGCAAATATAATTCTCCTATCTACACTCTCCTTTGAAGAACCTGCAAGATGAGGAGTTACTACACAATTATCCATTTTTAACAATTCTGACTTTTTAGATATTGGCTCGACTTCTGTTACATCAAGACCGGCGCCTAAAATTTCATTATTTTTCAAGGCAGATATCAATGATTTTTCATCGTGAACTGGCCCTCGACAAGTATTTATAAATATAGAACTATTTTTCATTAATGAAAATTCTTTTGTACTAAATAATCCTCTAGTTTGCTCTGATAAAGGAACATGTATAGAAACAATATCAGAAATTTTTAGTAATTTTTCAAAAGAAACTTTCTTAACATTTAATTCATTTTGAATACTTACAAATTCTTTAATATCATGATAATAAATATTTACATCAAATCCCTTCAATAATTTGGCTACTTTTGATCCGATATTTCCTAAGCCAACTATCCCTACGTTTTTTCCAGTAATCTCATGGACATTACCATAAGGACCAGTAATTGCATTTTTCATCCAAAGATCTTGTTTTACGCCTTCAACCGCCTGTGCTAATCTTTTGTACAACATCATAATAAGCGCTATGGTATGTTCTGCGACGGAATTAGAAATCGCCGGAGAATTTCCACATATATTAATACCTAGCTCATTTATTACATCTATATCCCAACCATCAAAGCCTGCACTTAATAATTGAATATGTCTTAAGTTTGGTAATTTTTTTAACATTTCTCCACTTAGTAACTCACCATTACATATTATTACCTCAGCATCAATCATTTCATTAAGATTTTCTTCGAAACCTTCCCTTATCTTTGCGGAATTAGAATAGTCTTCTTCTCCAGAAAATAAAAAATCACAATCTAAATTATCAAAACATAATTCTTTGGCTCTATCACTTCTACTAAGGGTTCTGCCTTTGTCATTTTTGCTATAAAATACTAATTTTTTACCCATAAAAGAAACCTCTAAACTTATTTTTTATATTATTCGTAAAATAATTTATTATATAATTATTATAGCTATAATAATCTAAACTTGCTGATAAAGAATTAAACATGCATCGCTAACCAAATATATTGGTGGATTATACATGATAATAAGTAATTCATAAGCATAAAATTTAGAAAAATAAAAATATGAATGACCAATTAATTATTGCAGGAAAAAAATTCTCTTCCCGGCTAATGACCGGTACGGGTAAACACAAATCTAAAGAAGATCTTTTAAAATCAATCAAAAGCTCCGAAACAGAAATTATAACAGTAGCTATTGGTAGAATAAACCTTAAGAATCCACAGGAAAAAAATTTACTTGATGATATAAATTGGAATGATTATCAAATTTTACCTAATACAGCTGGATCAAAAACTGCAGAAGAAGCAATTTATATTGCTAAGTTAGCTAGAGAAGTAACAGGATCGAATTGGATAAAAATTGAGGTAATNCCCGACTCAAAATATCTTTTACCAGATCCAATCGGAACATTACAAGCTGCAGAGACACTAATTAAAGAAGGTTTTATTTGTTTACCATATATTGGTGCAGATCCTGTTTTATCTAAAAGATTGGAAGATATTGGTTGTGCCACAGTGATGCCACTAGGGTCACCTATAGGCTCGGGACGAGGAGTTTTGGCTCTGGAAGAAATACAGATAATTATTGAACAATCAAATATTCCTGTAGTAATAGACGCGGGCTTAGGAGTACCATCAGATGCTTCTAAGGTAATGGAATATGGTGCTGATGCTGTGCTTGTTAATACAGCAATATCTCAATCAAACAATCCTGAACTGATGGGAGAAGCGTTCAAGTTAGGTGTCAAAGCAGGAAGAAAATCTTTTATCGCTGGGAGAATACCAAAAACCATATCTGCTAACCCTAGTAGTCCACAAAAAGGGATAAGTAGTAATTGAAGCAACTTACTTTTCCGATAATTTCCTTGATAACTAATTCTTTAGTATATAAAAATAAAGAAAAAATGATAAAAAATATAAGTCGAGCTACAAATCTCGGAATTACAATGATACAAATTAGAGAAAAATATCTTTCTAATGAAGAAAAAAAAAGACTCTCAAAAAAAATTAAGCTAATAACAAATAATAAACCTATAATAATCATTAACGATGATTATGAAATATGTAAAATTGCAAAATTGGATGGTGTCCACTTACCAGAAAAAAAAATTACTCATATAAAAAAAATTAAACCTATGCTTAATGATGATCAATTTATTGGTTGTTCAATTCATTCTATCCAATCTGGAATTTTAGCTGAAAAACTTGGAGCAAACTATTTACAATTTGGAAGTGTTTTCCCCACAAAATCACACCCAGGACAAAAACCCTTGGGTATAAAAGAACTAAAAAAAATAACTTCAAAAGTTAAAATACCTATAATAGCTGTTGGTGGCATAGATGAAAAAAATTGCCTAATTCCTCTTGAGAATGGAGCATCTGGAATAGCTTCTATAAGATCTTTATCAAATGAGACAACATCACAAAAAATTATTTATAAATTAAATCATGGAGAAATATTATGNTAGAAATAATAGTAAATGGTGAAAAAGATATTCTTGAATATTCTATATCTATTTCTGAATTAATTATCATGAAAAATTTAGAAAATTTATCTGTTGCTATAGCTTTAAATTCTGAGATTATACAAAAAAGTGATTTTGATACAACCTTCATAAATCAAGGTGATAAATTGGATATAGTAAAGCCTGTTGGTGGTGGATAATTGGATATTTCAAACACCCTATTTAGATATCCAAGATATATTATAAAAAATTTAGATGAGCTTTTTTCAATAAGTGATTATAAATATCTTGTAGTGGCAAATATTACCATGTTTGCTGGATATCAAATTAGGGTTATGGCGTTAGCATGGATTGTTTTAGATTTAACAGAATCAGAAACTTCTATGGGTTTAATAAATTCAATAAGTGGTATTGGCGTGATAGGAATGTCTCTTTTTGGAGGAGCTTTCTCAGACAGATTTGAAAGATGGAAACTTCTATGGGTTACTAAATTATCCGTTGCTTTTATATCCTTAATTACCGGAATATTATTATCAATAAATATTATTACCGAAAATACAATATGGATACTTATACCATTATCATTAATAATTGGAATATTGTTTGGTATTCATAATCCTTCAAGCCAGACATTTGTTGTAGATGTTGTTGGTAAAGAAAAGTTAGTTCAAGCTGTAAGCTTTAACACTTCAGCAAGTACATTAGCCCAAATTATAGCTCCCAGCTTAGGAGGGATATTGATATGGCTTGGATATGATATAAGCTTTTACTTTATTTCATCTTTATATATTTTAGGAGCATTTATGATATTTTCTGTTAAGACAAGAAGTAAATATAAAAAAACAAATATAAAAAAACAAAGTATCTTCAAGGATATAAAAATTGGTATTCTATACTCAATTAAACACCCTATAATTCGACCATTACTTATAATTTCTATTACTGCTATTTTTGGAGGAATGTATCAGCCAGTAATTCCAGTAAAAATTAAAAATAATCTTGGCTTAGAAGAATTACACTATGGGTATACCCTAGCAGCAAGCGGAATTGGAGCTTTAATTGGTTCTATTATTCTTTTCTCTTTAGGGAAAAAAGTGAAAAATTTATATGTTCTCATAATATCTTTTATAGGTTTTGACATTGGAGTAATTATTTTTGGTTTTGCCCCTAACTTTTTGATTTCTACACTAGCAAGTTTTATGATGGGTACCGGATTTGCCTGCTGGATGGTTACAGTACCAGTAATGTTACAAACTCATGCGAGTGATGAAATGAGAGGTAGGGTTGTAAGTCTTTATTACATGACAATATTAACCTATCAGTTAGGATGGTTTTTCGGTGGATATATTTTAGAAAAAACAAGCATAGAATTTTCAGTCTTATTTGCATCCTTATCAAGCATACTTATTGCTATTTTTACTATAGTTTCTTCAAAAGAATTAAGAAAGTTATAAATATTGATAAATAATCTTGAAAACATAACTTGTATTATTGATAATTTTAGCTAATAATAATCCATAATATGTTAATGCTTAGATAAGATGTTTAGAGGAAAATTATGATAGAAAATTCTATATTAAAAATTAATCAATCCGGAAAAAAAGCTAATGTTTTTGAGCTTACATTTCCATCTTTACAATTAGTTGAAATAGCTATCCATGTTGGCTTTGATGCAATTCATTTAGATGGTGAGCATGGTACATTTAGCGAGACAGATGTTGATAATATTTGTAGGGTTGCCAATGGATTTGGTAAATCAGTCACAGCTAGAGTACCAGATAATTCACCTCATCAAATTAATTTATACTTGGATAGAGGTATTCAGGGAATTATTGGTCCACATATTAACTCAAAAGATGAAGCTCAAAAACTTGTGGATGCTTGTATTTTCCCCCCTTCAGGCCACCGATCATGGGGTGGAGGAAGAGGTACTGAATTTAATGACGACAAAAAGATAAATGAAATTTATGATGGTAAATTAAATTTTTCAAAATGGTCTAATACTAATATGTTAGTAATTGCACAAATAGAATCAAAAAAAGCCTTCGAAAACATAGATGAAATTTTATCAGTAAAAGGGCTAACGGGAATTACAGGTGGCCCTAATGATTTCGCTGCATCCTTAGGTTTTCCAGGAGATCCTGATAATACTATAAGATTGGAGTCTACAAAGAAAGTTGAACTAAAAGCAAGAGAATCACAAAAGGTAGTATTGGATGATATTTTGAATAAGTTATCAATCATGGATCTAATGCATTATAACGCCAGAGACTTTATATCAAACAAAAGCTAAGAGAAAATTAATCATGGAAAAAATAATTGATGAAATAAAAGTTTCAAAGTCAACAAACATTCAATTAACATCTAATAACCTCTTAATAAGAAGTAAAGAACAACCTTTCATTTCAATTTTACTAGGTGATGTAATCACTGTAGAAATATGTAAATTAGATAGAATTTTTTCATCTGGTATTTGGGGTATTATAGGCTTAATTACATCAACAATTTTATGGCAAGTTTTACCTGAATCTAACCTGATTAATATTATATTTATTTTTTCATTATTTTTTTCATTATTTTTTATTTTTGACTTTTTCATTACACCTGAAGGTAAATCCTTAAAAATTACTACTTCAAAGGATATTTTTAATATTAAAATTGAAACTAACAAAAAGAAAATTCATAAATTTGTAAATTCCTTAGAATATACAAAAAAACATATAATACACTCAAGATTGACTAATAATTTTAGAAATTATCCAACATCATGATTCACCTACTCTGAGGTTAGGTTTCACGTCAAAATCTTCTGAGTAATTTTTTATTTTGTAATTAATTAACCCTGCCATTGCTATCATAGCACCGTTATCCGTACAAAGTTGAAATTCTGGAATAGCTACTGGTAAAGGAGAGTTTTGTAAAAATTGATTTCTAAGTGGTAAATTTGCAGCAACTCCACCAGCAAGTATTATCCCGGAAGAATTTTCTCTCAAAGCAACATTAATTGTTTTTTTGAACAACACATCTACTACAGATTCTTGAAACGAATTAGCTAGAATTGGAACATATGAAGAAAAATTCTTCTCATTTTTATATTTTTTTACTTTATTCATTACCGCTGTTTTCAATCCACTAAAAGAAAAATTATCTGTTCCCTTCATCCATGCTCTAGGTAATTTATCAATTTCCTCAGTTTTTTCAGCAACTTTTTGAATTTCAGGGCCGCCTGGATATCTCAAACCTAAAATTCTTGCAACTTTATCGAATGCTTCTCCAGCGGCATCATCTTTTGTCTCGCCAATTAATTTTATTTCTCCATAATTTTTTAGCAATGCTAAATCTGTGTGTCCACCAGAAACAACTAAACAAGTAATATTTTTTTCTCCTACTGAAGATTGAAAATCTAACAATTTATTTTTATCTGTTTTTGCCCAAGCAGCATAAATGTGCCCATCCATGTGATTAACTGGGAAAACAGGAATATTTAAATTAGCCGCTAAGCCTTTTGCAAAGTTAACACCAACAAGTAATGAGCCAGCTAATCCTGGACCATTAGTAACAGAAATTAATTCAACATCTGACCAATTTATTGATGCTGATTTTAATGCAGATCGGCATACTTTTTGGATATGATTGATATGTTGGCGAGAGGCAACTTCAGGTACGATTCCACCATACAAAGAATGGACATCAATTTGGGAAGAAATTATATTAGACAACACATTTCCTTCTCCGTCAACTATACCTACAGAGGTTTCATCACAACTTGATTCTATTCCTAAAACAAACATAAATATTATTTATTGTATTTTTTATTATATTATTTTATATCTAATAGAAATTAATATTGTAGAATAAAGGTAATAAAAAATTAAATAAACTTATTATTTAAGTTTAGGAGTGTGGAAGAATGAGTAATTTTGAACTACCGCCATGCCCAACACCTTGTGAAAATGGCGTCTTAGTGCCATTGTCTGATTTTGGTGGACATGGAGCATCAGTGTTATACAAAGCGTGGGTATGTACTGACCCTGAATGCGGATATAACATTAAGATACGAAACGGAGAAATCCATCTTAATGAAGAAATTCATCAAGGAAGAGTTTCTCGAGATAGATAATTATTAGAAAAAATAAGAACCTAAATGAATTCTACAAAAAATGAAAATTTAGATATATTTCGTGATAAAGTTCTTATTTTTTTCTTAATTTTATCCATTGTAACTGTAATATCTCAAATTACACTTGGCGGAATTGTAAGAGTAACAGGTTCAGGAGACGGCTGCCCTGATTGGCCAAAATGCTATGGGGGCTGGATACCACCTTTTGAATACCATGCATTAATTGAGTATGCACATAGAACTTTAGGTGCATCACTTGGAATTTTTATATTTATATCTACAGCAATAGTCTGGATAAAATATAGGAAAAATTCTTCAGTAATTAGATTGGTAACTTTAAGTTCGGTGTTAGTATTTATCGTTGGAATGGTTGGTGGACAAGTTGTACTTAGTGAGCTTTCTCCAAGCGTAAGAACCTTGCACTTAACCCTCGCTCAAATAGTAACAGCATTAGTGATTTTATCTTATATATTTTCTACTTATACTTTTAATATTCCTATAAATAAATCTTCTAAATGGCTATGGAGTAAAATTGACAAAGAGCATAAAAATATATTGAATTTTACTGTTTTTGCTGCAATTTTCACTCTAGTTGCATTATTGTCAGGATCATATGCCGTTTGGAAACAAGCAGGAACTGTGTGTAGTTCATGGCCGCTATGTGGAGGAAGTATAATTCCCCAATCATATCTTGCATGGATACATATGATACACAGATTCATATCTATACTTTCTGTATTTGTTGTATTTTTTGCCTGCTACAAAGTACTTAATACAGACAAAATTTCACGCCATCTAAGATTTGCAGCTATCTCTGGAATAGTATTGATTTTTGCTCAAATAATTATAGGCGCAGCAAACCCTTTAACAACTTTTGATCAATGGGTTAGAGCTGGGCATCTTAGCCTAGCAACTCTAATATGGGTAAACATGGTTTTTATGATAGGCTTTTTTCTNAAACCAACAAAAGCTAGTGAAATTANTATANAATAAACTAATGTTTAANAAACTAGAAAATAAAAATAATCTAGTACTTGACCTAATTTACTTAACAAANCCTAAAGTTATGTCNTTACTTCTTATGGCTGCTCTGGCTGGCGTATTTATAGGTTCAGAAAACTTTCCTTCNTTCAAAGTTATTATAGGTGTTTTTTTGGGTGGNATTTGTGCTTCGGGAGGTTCAGGNGCAATTAATATGGGTATTGAAAAAAATACAGATATAAAGATGCAACGAACAAAAAATAGACCTGTAGCAGAAGGCAGAATTTCACCANTTGTTTCTGTAATTTATGGAATTATTTTGAATATAATTTCATTTGCTATTTTTTTCTATACAACAAATTTAACCGCAGCAGTCTTAGCTNTAAGTGGAACTTTTCTATACGTAATTTTATATACAATAATTTTGAAACCAAACACTGATCAAAATATTGTTATAGGTGGTGCTTCAGGGTCAATTCCTCCAGTTGTTGGGTATGTAGCGGCAGGTAANAGCATAGATATAATTGCAATATACTTATTCATGATAATATTTTTGTGGACTCCTCCACATTTTTGGGCGTTAGCGATAATGATTAAAGATGACTATGAAAGAGCTAACATCCCAATGCTTCCAAATATTAAAGGAGAAAAAAACACATCATTCCAAATGATGATATATACAATATTGCTTTCTATATTTGTAATTTCATTTACATTTATTTCAGATCATACTAATGAAATTTATCTTGTTGGTTCTTTTGTATTATGCACATTATTTATATACTACTGTGTAAAACTTATAAAAAATACAAGTAAAGAATTCGCCTTAAAGACATATAAGTACTCATTGTTATTTTTAACTTTAGTTTGGGTACTAATGATAGTTGATACATTATAAAAAAAATATCTAATTATGAATAAAATATATAATACTTCAAAATTTTTAGGATATATGGCAGGTGCTTATATTGGTATATCAGGAATTCTACTTAAAAATTTACTCAGAAATGATATTATAAGCTCAACAAATACTCCTAAAGATATCAATTTAGATTTTAAAGAGAGTTCATTCATTAATAGTTTTGATGGATCAAAAGTACCAGCTTGGATTATCGAATGTTCAAGAAATTCAGATAAAAGACCATGGGTAATTATAGTGCCTGATAAGCATACTAAAATGATAGATCCAATAAAAGGAACATTAGGAGTTATAAAAGGCTTAAACAAAAATAAATATAATATTTTAATTTTTGATACTAATAGCAATGAATCACATAATCGTGATTATAAAATTATAGGTGAGTCTGAACAAATGCAAACTGTTGGTGCAATTAACTTCTTAAAAAGTGAGCTAGATGTCAAAGAGAATAAAATTGCTTTATTGGGTTTTGGATTTGGTGGAGCTACCGCTATAATCACCGGTTCAAAATTTCAAAATATTGGTGCCATAATTTCTGATAGTGCATTTGCNGATCTAGAGATTTTATGGAAAAATTCCTTAGGAGGAATGAAAAAAATCTTACATTATTTTATACCTGGAGCAAAAATCTTATCTAATCTTTTATTACAAAACAACATAAATGACATTACGCCTTCTGGATATTTATCTCAATCTGATATACCAATTATGATTATTCACGGATTAGAAGATAAAATTATACCTCCAGAGCATGGAAGAATGCTAGCTAGATCTTCAGGTTATGATTTTGTTGAAAATAAATCAAAAAAACAAAAAATTTATCTAGGAGAAAACATAGGACATCTTGATTCGTTTTTAAACAACCCAGAAAAATATATTGAAATTATCACTAATTTTTTGAAAGAAAACTTAATTTAGTGAATCTTTTGCCAGTGTAACAATTTCTTTGAACGCATCCGGGTCATTTATAGCTAGATCTGATAAAGTTTTTCTATCAAGCCCCACACCAGCTAACGATATACCGTGGATTAGATTGCTGTAGCTTATATCATTGATTTTTGCAGCTGCATTAATTCTGATTATTTGAAGTGATCTATTAGTTCTTTTCTTTAATTTTCTATGGGATGTTGAGTAGGATAAAGCATGAGTTAATGATTCTCTGGCTACCCTATATCGCCTGCTAAGAGACGATCTGTAACCCTTAGTAGCCTTCAATACTGCTTTGTGTCTTCTTCTTGTGGTTGTACCACCTTTAACTCTTGCCAAGATTACCCCCTATTTAATAGCACTTATAGCCTGTTTAATTGTCTTTGAAATTGTATTAGAATCTAAACCTACTTTAGAGCCAAATAATCGCTTTACTCTAGAAGCTTTCCGCCTTCTAAAATGGCTTTTTGGGCCTTTTGACCTTACTACCTTACCGGTTCCAGTTATATGGAAACGCTTTTTTGCGCCCTTATGTGTTTTCATCTTTGGCATGTTTTACACTCGTTTTTATTTTTCTCCAGATAACTATTATCTCGAATTAAGAAAGAAAAGTCACGTTAAATTCACATGTTTATATTAAATTTTTCTAAACAGTAGCATTAATTTGCTTATTTTTTGGATTATTATTTTTATTGCTATCGGGAACTAACATTACACTTAGCACTCTCCCATCCATAGTGGGTGGCTTTTCTAATTTAGCTATCTCAGAAGTACTTTCAGCTACTCTTCTAAGGACTTTCATAGCTATTTCCGGATGAGCTCTTTGTCTACCTCTAAATCTAACGAACACCCTTACTTTTGCACCATCTAAAATAAAACTATTTACTTTCCTAATTTTTGTTAATATATCATTTTCAGACATTACCGGACTTAGCCTAACTTCTTTTTGTTTACTCAGATTTCTTGTGGCTTTTCTTGATTCTTTTTCCTTTTTGTTTTGAATAAACTTAAATTTTCCGTAATCTAAAATCCTGCAAACAGGAGGATTCTGATTTGGAGCTACTTCTACTAAGTCTAAACCCAAATCGTCAGCTAAAATCAGAGCGTCTCTTACATGCATAACTGTCGATTCCGAATTATCAGATGATTCTCCACGAATTACCCTAACTTCCTTAGATCTAATCTGTTCATTCACATTAAAATTTTTTGAGATGTTTCCCCCCTAAATAATTATTATTTACTATGTATTATATTTCATTAAATATTAAAAATATTATGAATAATATGTTAGGATTAATATAGAAGCATGTAAATACCATTTTTTTATAATTATCAAAATTTAAAAAAACTTAAGTATAAGTAAAGGAAATCAAAGTTTGAAAAATAATTTTTTAGGAAAAAATTTTATGTATATTGTAATGGGATTAGTTCTTATTACTGCATTACTGTTTACCTTTAACAGGCCTCTAGCTAATTCAAAAGAAATTGGTTTAAACGAAGTTGTCGAATTAGCAAAAAATTCCACTCCTAATTCTAAGTTATTAATTGAGATAGATGGAGAAATGATTAATGTTATTCAGGGCGACAGCCAGTATAAAACTAGAAAAGAACAAGGTTCTAGTATAACTGAGCTGCTAAGCAATGCAGATATCGATAATAATAATTACACCGTTGTAGTAAAGGGATCTAGTGGAATTTCTAGCCTATTTGGTATTATTATTAGCTTTTTACCTTTGATTATTTTCGGAGGAATTCTTTTATTTATGCTGAGACAAGTGCAAGGAAATAGCAACCAACAAATGGGTTTTGGAAGAAGCAGGGCAAAACTATTTATAGGATCTAAGGCAAATGTTACTTTTTTTGATGTTGCAGGTGTCTCAGAGGCAAAAGAGGAGCTAGAAGAAGTNGTAGAGTTTCTAAAATTTCCAGAAAGATTCCAAGCTTTGGGTGCAAAAATTCCTAGTGGAGTTTTACTAGTTGGTCCTCCGGGTACTGGAAAAACATTGTTAGCCAGAGCTGTCGCAGGTGAGGCAGGAGTTCCATTTTTTTCTATTTCTGGATCAGAGTTTGTTGAAATGTTTGTAGGTGTTGGTGCTTCAAGAGTTAGAGATCTATTTGATCAAGCTAAAAGAAGCTCTCCATGTATAGTTTTTGTAGATGAAATCGATGCTGTTGGTAGACATAGAGGAGCTGGCTTGGGTGGAGGTCATGATGAAAGAGAGCAGACTTTAAATCAAATTTTAGTAGAAATGGATGGATTTGATTCATCGACTAATATAATAATTATTGCAGCAACAAATAGACCTGATATTCTTGATCCTGCCCTATTGAGACCAGGTAGGTTTGACAGAAGAGTAGTACTCGATAACCCTGATATTAAAGGTAGGACTGCTATTCTAGATGTACACGCTAAAGGAAAGCCTTTCAAAGAAGGAGTAGAATTAGAAGAAGTTGCAAAACAAACTCCAGGATTTTCTGGCGCGGATCTTGCTAACCTTATAAACGAATCTGCTTTGTTAGCAGCAAGAAATAATCAAAAATTTATATCACTTGAGAACTTAACCGAGTCTATTGACAGAGTATCAATGGGGCCTGCTAGAAAGAGTAAAGTAATTAGTGATAAAGATAGAAAAATTACTGCATATCATGAATCTGGACATGCAGTTGTGGCACATTTTATGCCCGAAGGTTCTCCTATAGGAAAAATCACTATAATACCCAGGGGGCAAGCAGGCGGGTTCACTAGATGGCAACAGGAAGATAAAACCTATGCTACTCGAGAACAATTAGAATCACAAATAGCTGCAGCAATGGGAGGAAGAGCTGCAGAAGTATTAAAAATTGGTGAAGTCACTACNGGTGCTTCAAATGATTTTGAACAAGCTACAAATATAGCAAGAGAGATGGTAATGAGGTTAGGTATGTCTGACAAATTATCAAATCGTTCTTTTGGCAAAAGGCAGGGTGGAGCAGTATTTCTTGGAAGAGAAATGTCTGAAGAACGCGATTATTCACTTAAGACAGAAGAAATAATTGATAGTGAAATTAATCGTCTTCTAAAAGAAGCAGAAAATAATGCAAAAAATATTCTAACTAAATACGATAAAGAACTTGAACAAATTGCCAATTTTTTACTTAAACATGAGACTATAGAATCAGATCAATTTTTGGCAATCCTCGAAGGAAAAGATCCTTACAAAGAAAAAGCTAAAATCGAAAGTAAATCAGATTCAAACAATGACTCTAATAATGAAAATACTAATTTAGATCAAAACAAAGATCTGCCAGATGCAGAACCTCAAACGATGTAACTAAAATGTATTCGAGTACTAAGTGGAATTATTTTGATACTATACTCGCAATTATTTTATCAACATTATTAGTAACAATAGGTTCACTTTTTTTTGCAATCCTTTTTGAACTAAAATTTTCACAAAATGATAACTTACTCAGCCAGGATGGAAAAATCCTTTTAGCTTTATTACTATTAGGAATAATAATTTTTATTACAAAAATATTTAATTTACCCTATATCAATCTAATCTTGTGGGTATCAGTATGGACTATTTTTTCATTATTTTTTGTCATTTCAGGAGTGAAAATAAATAATGAGATTTACTTTTATAATTTTTCTTTAGAGATTATTTGTAGCTGTTTATTATCAGTTTTATTCTTATTTCCAGCTGTTAATTTATCTATTGTAAAATATGGCTCAAATTTATGGAATTTTGGTTTTCGTAAAACAAAAATAGAGTATTTTTTAAGTGGAATTTTTTATTGGATTATTTCTTTGTTTATTATAGCAATTTGGGGGTGGTTAATAGAGACTTTGAGTCTTGATTTCCTACTACCTCCAAACTCAGCAAAAGAAGTTTTAAAATTAGCATTTGAAAATATTTTTATAACTATAATTTTAGTTAGTATTATTGTACCTATATGTGAAGAAATATTTTTTCGTGGCTTCCTAATTAATGGTTTAAAGAAAAAATTTAATATAAAATACTCCTTAGTTATTTCATCAATTATCTTCTCTTTTTTTCATATAAATATCGGTTCATTATTTCCAACTTTTATCCTAGGAATTTGTTTAGGTTTTATATTTATTAAATCAAAATCAATCTATCCATCAATATTTATACATAGTATGCATAACTTTTTAGCAGTAATTATTAGTAAATTCTACTTATAATATATATTAATATATAAATTAAATAATTTATGAACAAAAAAATTCAACATATAGATACCATAATTGTTGGTGCAGGGATCGCCGGCATAGCATCAGCTTATTACTTAAAAAAAGGAAGACCAAGGTCTAGTTTTTTTATTCTTGAAGCTTTAGATAATTTTGGTGGAACTTGGTACACGCATAATTATCCAGGGGTACGTTCGGACAGTGACCTATTTACTTTTGGATACAGTTTTAAACCATGGAAAGATGCACCTATTGCAACCGCGAAAGAAATACTAAAGTATATTGGCGAGACAATTGAAGAAAATAAACTACAAAATCATATAAAATATAACCACAAAATCATACAAGCAGAATGGTCAAGTAGAGAAAAAAAATGGTTTATAACAGCAGACCATACAAAAAGTAGACAAACGAAAAAATTTTCTTGTAATTTTTTACAGATGTGCCAAGGATATTATAGGCAGAATCAAGGTTATGTTCCCGAATGGAAAAACTTAAAAGATTTTAATGGCAAATTTATTCATACAGAGGAATGGCCAAAAAATTTAAATTATAAGAATAAAAAAATTATAGTTATAGGCTCTGGAGCAACTGCAGCAACTACTATACCAGTTCTTGCAAAAAAAGCCAAACATATAACAATGCTACAAAGAACTCCAACTTTTTACAGAACATCCACAATTGGGACTGAAGAAATAGCAAGCACTCTAAGAGATATAACAAACGATTCTGATTGGATTCATAAAATAGTTCGAGAACAAATATTAATCAATCAAGAAATTTTCATAAAAAGATGTAGTGAAGAACCGGAAAAAGTTCGATTTGAATTACTCAAAGAAATCAAGAATATTCTTGGAGAAAATTTTGATGTAGAAAAGCATTTTTCACCAAGTTATAGACCATGGCAGCAAAGAATTGCACTTACTCCGGATGCTGAATTATTCAAATCAATAGCTAATGGGGATGTTTCAGTAGTAACAGATGAAATAGATATGTTTACAAAGAATGGTATTTTATTAAAATCTGGGTTAGAATTACATTCAGATATTATCATTGCAGCAACTGGTTTTAATATGAATGTCTTAGGTGATATTAAATTTATTATTGATAAAAAAATACTAAACTTAAAAGATACAATCACCTACAGAGGAATGATGTTCACTACAGTGCCAAATCTTATATGGACTTTTGGTTATTTTAGACAAGCATGGACGCTTAGAGCTGAAATGATTGCGAATTTTATGGTAAGGCTAATGGACTATATGGATACTGTTGATTCAAAAAAAATTACAGTAGCTTTAAGAAAAAAAGATGAAAATATGAAAATTCTTTCATGGATTAATGATGAAGAGTTTAACCCAGGTTACCTTTCAAGAGTATTGAATAAGATGCCAAAAAGCGGTAGCAATATTGAGTGGGTTCATAATCAGAATTACTGGTACGAAAAAGATATAATCCCAAATATTGACTTAAGTGGCGAAGAATTTATTTATGAATAGGTGTGATAATATATGAAAAAAATTAATAGAATCGAAAATACTTTTAAAACTAACAAAAATAAAAATAAAGTAACAAATATTGTTTATATAACCGCTGGTTTTCCAGAAAAAAATAGTACCGAAAAAATTGTTAAAACAGCTATTGATTCTGGTGTTGATATAATTGAATTGGGTATACCCTTTAGTGATCCACTAGGCGATGGCCCAATAATACAAGAAGCTGGTCAAATTGCCTTAGATTCAGGAATAAATACATCAAAATGTTTAGATATTGCAAAAAATATTAGATTATCCCATTCAGAAATTCCGATAATTTTTATGGGTTACTATAATAGCTTGCTATCATTTGGAATTGAAAATTTTTGTTCAAAAATGAAATCTATTGATATAGATGGTCTAATTATTGCAGATCTTCCACCTAGTGAATCAAAAGAAATGCTAAAAATAACTAAAAGATTTGATATATCACTAGTTCCTTTACTTGCAATAACATCATCTGAAGAAAGTATTCGTAAAGCTTGCGAGAATGCAACGGGTTTTATATATTGTATATCTTCTCTGGGTGTTACTGGTATGAGAAATACAATATCCAATAGAATTAATGAACTTGTTTCTAAAGTTAGGAAGTACACTGATATACCCGTTGCTGTAGGATTTGGTATATCTAATAATAATCAGGTAAAAGATATTGCAGCTTTTTCAGATGGAATAATTATAGGTAGTGCTCTTATAAAATCCATAATGGATGATGAAAACAAAAATGCTTCAAAAAATGTAGGGAAATTTTTATCGAAGGTAATAAAATAAATATTAAGGGATAATTTATATGACAAATTTTATTAGAGGAGTAAAAGGAGCTACTACTTCTAACTCAAACTCCTCAGAAGATATATTAAAAGCAACTGAAGAATTAATGATAAAACTTATAAACTCTAATGGTATAAAAGAAAAAGATGTAGCTGCGGTTCAATTTACCACCACAAAAGATCTTAATTCAGAATTCCCAGCTGTAGCTGCGAGAGAAAAAATCCAATGGATTAATGTTCCTCTAATGTGCTCTCATGAATTTGATAAGCCAGGAGCACTTCAAAAATGTATTAGAATATTAATTCTTTGGAATACTGCTAAATTACAAGAAGAGATCATTCATTTGTATATAAAAAAAGCTAAAATTCTTCGACCTGATATATCAAATAAAAATAAATGACAAATAAATCACAATAAAATATAAATTTTTATCTGATAAATAATTTATACTATCTTAGAAAGAAATAATAGAAACCTAAAAAAACCATAAAATTATGTCTACATCAAATCTCAGAGTAAAAATGCAAAAAAATTTACTACCTCCTAAACAATATCTTGATAGTCAGCCAATCACAGATGAAATTACCTCTGTTGTTTCTAATGCTAGAAAAAACATTGAAAATATACTTGATGGTAAAGATCAAAGAATATTAGTTGTCGTTGGCCCTTGTTCAATACATGATGAAGTTGCATGCTTAGATTATGCAAAGAGATTGAAAAAACTATCAGATGAGGTAGATAAGACACTACTTATAGTAATGAGAGTATATTTTGAAAAACCTAGAACTACAGTAGGATGGAAAGGATTAATTAATGACCCCAATCTTAATGGAACTTACGATATAGAAAACGGATTAAGAAGAGCAAGAAAATTTTTTCTTGAAGTTAATAATTTAGGGCTTGGTTGTGGAACAGAATTTTTAGATCCAATTTCTCCACAATATTATGCAGATCTAGTTTCATGGGGAGCTATAGGGGCAAGAACAACTGAAAGCCAAACACACAGGCAAATGGCTAGTGGGCTATCAATGCCTATTGGTTTTAAAAATAGCACCACAGGAGATTGTCAGATTGCTGCAGATGCTATTGTATCTTGCAGCTCAGAGCATTCTTTTTTGGGGATTGATGATGCAGGAAAAGCCTCCATTATTCATACTACAGGAAACAAATACGGACATATTATCTTAAGAGGTGGTAAAGTTCCAAACTACGAACCTAGTCATGTTAAGGAAGCAACCGAATTACTAAACAATAATTCTTTACCGACAAATATAGTAATAGATTGCTCGCATGGAAATAGTTATAAAGATCACAAAAAACAGCCACAAGTTTTTGAAAGTATAATAAATCAAAGAATCAATGGTAATAAAAATATTGTTGGAATAATGCTTGAAAGTCATATTAACGAAGGAAATCAAAAACTTATTAATCCTGCAGATTTAGATTATGGAGTGTCTATAACAGATGCATGTATTGACTGGAATACAACAGAAAAAATTTTACTAGATGCTAATGAAAAGCTAAGTAAATGAAAAATGAAATTAAGAAATATACCAAACTTATTTAAACCAACAATTGCAACAATAGGTACTTTTGATGGAGTCCATGAAGGTCATAAATCACTGATAAATTATTTAGTTAAAAGTGCAAAAAAATTTGATCAAATACCAATAGTTATAATATTTGAAGACAAACCAAAAAACTTTTTCTTAACCAAAAAAATTAAAAGCCTTTGTTCATTATATGAGAGAGAACAATTAATTAAGTCTCTAGGAGTAGAAAATATCATTTCACTAAAATTTGACAAAGAAATTCAAGAACTTTCATCAAAAAAATTTATAGATAAACTCAAAATAAATTTTGGAGTTAATACTTTTTTATTAGGTTCAGATTCTAAAATTGGTTCTGATCAGGCAGGTTACAATGAACTAAAATCTAATCATCCAGACATAAGCTTTATAAAATTTATGCCAAAAAAAAATAAGGGTAAAGTTATATCTAGTACTCTGGTTCGAAAAGCAATTAAAGAAGGAGATTGTGAAAAAACAAAAGATTTATTAGGTAGATTTTATACAATAGAGGGTAAAGTAATTAAAGGCAAGAATCTAGGTGCAAAACTCGGATTTCCTACAGCTAATATATTACCTTCTGTTAGTAAAGTAATACCTAATGATGGTATTTATGCATCAATAGTTGAATATAATAAAAAAAAATATTTAGGAGCAACTAGCATAGGTAAAAGACCTACTTTTGAAAAAAATGGAGAGAGAATTATTGAAACATTTATAATAGACTTTAATGAAAATATATATTCTAAAGAGATAAAAATTCACTTAATAAAAAAAATAAGAGACGAAAAAAAATTTAACTCAGAAAGGGAACTAATTGATAGAATGGATAAAGATATTAAAAAAATAAAATTAGCCCTAAACAGTAAAAAATTATTATGAAAGAAAAAACAATATTCAATAACGTTGTTGAAGATATGGAATGGAGAGGTTTACTTTATGACCATACTCCTGAAGCTACTCATAATCTTATTTCTGAAAAAATAACTTGCTATAACGGATTTGACCCGACAGCAAGTAGCCTTCATATTGGTAATCTAGTAGCTATTATGGGTCTAGCACGCTTACAAAGATATGGGCATACTCCTATAATTTTAGTCGGTGGTGGAACGGGAATGATAGGGGATCCTTCTGGAAGAAGTGAAGAAAGATTACTTCTAAGTAAAGAGAATATTGATAAAAATGTTGACTCAATTTATGATCAGGTTTCACCTTTTTTAGATTTTAGCAAAAAAATCAAAAACTCAGCTAAAATTATTAATAATTCAGATTGGCTTAGAAAAAAAGATCTCTTAAGTTTTTTAAGAGATACTGGAAAACATTTTACAATAAATACAATGCTAAGTAGAGAATCTGTTAAGAACAGAATAGATAGAGATACTGGAATCTCTTTCACTGAATTTAGCTATCAACTTTTACAAGCATATGACTTTCTAAAATTATATGAAGATTTTGGATGTAACTTTCAATCTGGAGGTAGTGATCAATGGGGTAATATTCTTGGTGGTATAGATCTAATTAGAAGAGTTCATTCAGGTAAAAAAACAAAAAGTGAATTAGCACATGGAATTATTTTTCCTCTAGTTACAACCTCTACTGGAGAAAAGTTTGGTAAATCCATTGGTGGTGCACCTACGCTAGATCCTAATGCAACTTCTCCATATAAATTATTTCAATTTTTCTTGAATGTAAGTGATGAAGATATATTAAATTATTTAAAAATTTTTACGTTTATTTCTCCAGAAAACCTTATTCAAATTCAGGAATCATTAGCCATAGAACCAGAAAAAAGATTAGGTCAAAAAACTTTAGCTGAAGAAGTTACAAAATATGTACATGGCGCTAGCGGACTTAATAGAGCAAAAAAAATTACAAATGCATTCTTTATAAATGACATTTCAAGATTATCGCTCCCAGATTTAGAAGACTTATTAGATAAATCTGAGATTTTTGAAATAAAACACAATGACATATTAAACAAAAACTTTGGAGAGATTTGTGTAAATGATAATATTAGAATCTTTTCATCAAAAAGTGAATTAAGAAGGTTATGCGAACAAGGTGGTATTTATATAAATGATAAAAAGTTTACTAATTTTGAAAACAAAATTAATCCACAGGATATTATCGAAAATAAATTTTTACTGGTAAGGAAAGGAAAAAAGAATTATTTTTTACTTAAAATAATAAAATAATTATTATGATTTTTGAAAATATAAAAAGTGCTCCTAAAGATCCAATACTTGGACTAACTGCTGAATTTAATAACGATATCAAGAGTAATAAAGTAAATTTATCTGTTGGTGTATATCAAGATAATAATGGTATAACTCCAACTTTTGACTCCGTATTAACTGCAGAAAAAATTTTATTAGAAAAAAATTATTCAAAGTCCTATAAACCTATTGATGGAGATAAAAAATTTTTATCTGAATCACTTAAGTTAGTTTTAGGAGAATCAATTTATGAAAAAGTTAATAATTCATCTTTTGGCTTAAATACGCCTGGTGGAACGGGAGCATTAAAACTTGTTTCTGAATTCCTAAGTCGCTTTTCTCAAAAATCTAAAGTATGGTTTAGTAATCCAACATGGGCTAATCATAAACCAATTTTTGAATCATCAGGATTTAAAACAAAAGAATATACTTACCTTGATTTTGAAAAAAATTCTGTTGATTTTGAAGGTTTTATTACATCAGTTACTAATATACCTGATGGTGATATTTTAGTTTTACATGGGTGCTGCCATAACCCAACAGGTGCTGACCTAAGTAATAATCAATGGCTCGAATTATCAAAAATACTAAAAAATAAAAATATTATAACTATATGTGATTTTGCTTATCAAGGTCTTGGAAGCGGGATTGATAAAGATGCAAAAGGGGTTAGAATTCTAGTAGAAAATCTTGATGATTTATTCATTTGTTCTAGTTACTCTAAAAATTTTGGATTATATAGCGAGAGAGTTGGATGTCTCATATATATAAATAATAGAAATCGTAACATCGATAATTTACTTAGCCAACTCAAAAAAACTGCGAGAACAATTTATTCAAATCCTCCTGCTCATGGATCCAATATTGTTACCGAAATTCTTCAAGATTCTTTTCTTAAAAAACTATGGAAAAGTGAATTAAAAACGCTAAGAGAGAGAATACAAATAATGCGTATTTCCTTGAATTCAAACTTAAAAGAGCGTAATTGCATGAAAGATTTTTCATATATAGTAGAACAAAATGGTATGTTTAGCTTTACAGGATTAAGTAAACAAAATGTTGAAAAATTAAAAAATGATTATTCAATATATATAGTCAACTCAGGAAGAGTAAACATAGCTGGTATAACAACAAATAATATTGATTATATTGCTGATAGCATAACCAAAGTTGTTAATAACTAAATTTCTAAATTCTGCAATACTGAACCAGCTGGAGGCTTTGGGTAAAAATTCGTTGCTTTAGCAGGCAATCTCCAACCATTAGAGACAATTTCTGAAAATTCATATAGTGGTAATGGCCTCATAAAAAAAACCATATCTAAATGTTCTTTTGCTATGTAATCACTAATCATTTTTGAATCACTAATAGGCAAGATAACTTTATCTTCTCTATCCAAACTAATAGATTGTGAAAAAATTAGTTCATGTATTTTAAAATATTCAGAATTTTCAAGTGCGTTGCCATTAAGAGAAATATTTTTATCATAAGCAATACTTAATGAACGATTTTTTGAATCATAAAAACCAAAAATAATTTCTTTATCTTTTCTAGTATCTAGTTTCTTGATGAAACTATCTATAAAATTTTTATCTATTTTATTTGGTATATCAAATTTAGTAATAGTGAAATATTTATTTATATTATTAACAATATTTTTATATTCTGTATTAGTCAGGTCACTTACTACCCTATGATACCCCCTAGTAATTAGCCCGGGTTCGTCATAAGACACTAACATCATCATTCTATAATCAAAAGAATTATTTGATTTGTTATTAACAGAAATATTTTTATCTCTATAAATTATTGAAGCTTCATATCTATGATGACCATCGGCAATAAATAATTGTGAACTTGACATTTTCTTTTGAATTATAGATATAGTTCCTGGATCAGTAATTTTCCAAATACTTAACTTAGGCATATCTGGAGGCGAAAAAACACTCGTTGGATCTCCACCAGATATTGTTCTTATCAATTTACCAACACTTAGAAATCTATCATCCTTATAAATTACTAACAGAGGACTAAAATTTGATCTTGATTCAGACATGAGTTGAGCTCTATCTTCTACCCATTCTAATCTTGTTTTTTCGTGGGGCAAAATTATTTTTTTACTATATTCTTCTATTTTGACATTTGAAATAAAACCTCTTCTTACCTGTTTCACTCCTCTATATTGAAATTCTTCCTTTGTAACATATATTGATGGCTTAGAATCATACTTAAGTACACCACTATTTACCCATTCTGTGAGAGTGTTAGCAGCATTTTTGTAATGATTTATATCTTGATTCCTTCTAGCAAGTTCTAATCTTACTATATTAAAGTTTGAACGCTCATGTAGACTTTTCTGCAAATCAGGAGTTATTGCATCAAATGGAGGACAAATATTTAAACTGTTGTCTCCAGCAAAATTTGGATCATATCTAAGTCCCTTAAAAGGTTGAATGTCTGCCATAGTGATAAAATAAAAATAAATTATGTTTTAATCTATAATATCTATAATAAATGATGTAATAAATTAATCTATTATTTTTTTTTGCAAAATATTTATTTTAAAATGATTTTATATATATGAATAAACCTGAAGAAAAAGCAAAAATTCTTAGAGATGAAATTAATAAAGCTAACAAACTTTATTACGTGGATGACAAACCTCAAATATCTGACCACGAATGGGATAATAAATTTCACGAATTAATCGCCCTAGAAAAAGAATTTCCCCATGTAAAGACACCTGATTCACCAACTCAAAAAATAGGAGCTCAACCAGCTAATGGTTTTAATGAGCATAAGCATCTATTACCTATGCTTAGCTTAGGCAATGCATTTAATGAGGACCAGATAAAAGACTGGTATGAGAGAACAATAAAATTATTAGAGGTAAAAAATTTAGATTTAGTTTGTGAGCTCAAAATTGATGGTTTAGCTATTTCTATATTTTATGAAAATGGATTACTAACAAAAGCAGCTACAAGAGGAGACGGAATTACAGGAGAAGAAGTTACTGAAAATGTAAAAACTATCAGATCTGTCCAGCTAGTCTTAGAAGGAAAGTTTCCTGAAATATTAGAAATTAGAGGTGAGGTATTTTTACCAATATCAAAATTTAATGAACTCAATGAAGAGAGAAAAAAAAATGGCTTAGAAATTTATGTTAATCCTAGAAACTCTGCATCAGGTTCTCTCCGGCAATTAGATTCTTCAATATCATCCAAAAGACCTTTGGATATTTTTTTATACTCTTTAGGCTATACTAGCAATGATTCTATTTTTTCTACACATTCAGAATCATTAAATATCATAAAAACCTGGGGATGCAAAACAAACAATTTTTCCAAAAAAGTAAGCTCATTAGAAGAAGTTTTCAATTATATTAAATCTATAGAAAATATGAGAGAAAAACTTGACTATGGCATTGATGGAATTGTAATAAAAGTTGATTCATTACATTACCAGAACATCCTTGGACATGTAGGTAGAGAACCAAGATGGGCAATAGCATATAAATTTCCTGCGGAACAACATGAAACAATACTTAAAAAAATAAATATTAATGTTGGAAGAACTGGAGCTATTACCCCATGGGCTGACCTTGAACCTGTTGTAATAGATGGAGTAACAATATCAAGAGCAACATTACATAATCGAGAGGAAATTATCAGAAAAGACCTTAGAGAAGGAGATAAAGTAATCATACAAAGAGCAGGAGACGTAATACCTCAGATAGTAAAAATTTCTGAAAACAATACCAGAAACAATTCTTCTGAGAAATTTTTATTCCCAAAAAATTGCCCTTCTTGTAATTCGAACCTGGTCCTTGATAAAGAGAATGCAATAACAAGGTGTATTAGTTATCGTTGTTCAGACCAAACTATAAGAACTATTGAACACTTCGCATCAAAAGTTGCTATGAATATTGAAGGACTTGGAGTAAAAATTATTCAAGAATTTTATTCCTCTAAAATAATTACTAATATAGCTGATATATACAAATTAAAACATAAAAAAGAACAAATATTATTACTCAGTAACATGGGAGAAAAAAAATATAATAATTTGATAGCCTCTATTGATAATTCATATGATCAAACACTAGAAAAATTAATATTTGGTTTAGGAATTCTTGGTGTTGGATCTGAATCTTCCGGATGGTTAGCAAAGTATTATAAATCTATTAATAATCTAATTAATGCTACTGAATATGAATTATTAGAAATTGACGGCATTGGTGAGATAATAGCAAAATCAATAACAAGTTATTTTAAAATTAAAGAAAATCGTGAGCTTATTAAAGAGCTAATTGATATAGGATTAAATCCCATTTATGTGGACGAAGATATTTATATTAATAATTTAATTTATAACCAAATTTTTGTAATAACAGGAAAATTTGAATCATTTTCAAGATTAGAATTAGAAAATAAAATTAAACTTAATGGAGGGAAAATTTCTTCATCTGTGTCAAAAAATACAAACTATGTTTTGGCTGGTGAATCCCCAGGTAGTAAACTTAACAATGCAAAGAAGTTAAATATTAAGATACTTAATGAAAAAGAATTTTTATCATTATTAAAAATTCAAAAATAATAAAAAATGAAATTTATAGACTTTAGTGACAAAATAAATACTCCATGGATAATAGTTGGATTAGGTAATCCTGGAGCTAAATATAAAAACACCAGACACAATATAGGATGGTCAGTATTAGATAGAATAAATAATAAATTTAATATTGATGTAAATAAAAAAAATAAAGATTACTATATTTCAACTTTATTAATGAAAAAATCAAAAATTATAATGCTTTATCCAGCCACTTTTATTAATAATTCTGGTGATATTGTTACCCAAATTACAAAGAAATATAATTCAAAAAAAATAATTGTAATATATGACGATATTAATTTAGAAACAGGTAGAATTAGAATTAGAAAAAATGGCAGTTCTGGTGGCCATAATGGTATGAAATCTATAATCAGTTCTCTTGCAACTGAAGAATTTACTAGAATTAGAATAGGTATTGGGGAGCCAATAATTAGGAGTGAGCAGATTTCTTATGTACTTGGGAAGTTTCAGCCTGAAGAGAAAATTCTAATAAACAAATCTATAGACAGGTGTATTAATGCATTAGAAATAATATTAGAAACTAACATAGATGAAGCAATGAATATATTTAACAGCCAACAATGAAATTAAATTTTTTCCCAACCAGTATACCTAACTAGTTCCTCCGGTATTATAATTGATCCATCTTTTTGTAATCCATTTTCTAATACCGCAATCCATATTCTTGGCAGTGCTAGTCCTGAACCATTTAGTGTATGGGGGAAAACTGTAGAACTATTATGAGAATTCTTAAATCTAGTATTATTCCTCCTTGTCTGAAAATCTAAACAATTTGACACAGAACTTACCTCTAACCACTCTCCTGTTCCCTTAGACCATACCTCAATATCATATGTTTTGGCCGACTGGAAACCAATATCACCTGTTGACAGTTTTAAAATCCTATAAATTAATCCTAATCTTTTGCACAAATTTACCACTTCTTCTAGCATTTCTTCATGTGCAGCAATAGAGTCATCTGGTTCAACAAATCTAAATATTTCTACTTTTTCGAACTGATGAACTCTTTTTATACCTCTGACATCTCTACCCGCAGCTGTATGTTCTTTTCTAAAGCTTGAAGTCTTTGCAACATATTTTTTTGGTAATTCTCCTGGTTTAATTATCTGGCCTTGATGCATCCCATTTAATGCTACTTCTGCTGTTGGTATCAGCCATAAATCAGTTTCGGAATCCATATATAAATTATCTTTAAATTTAGGTAAATTTCCTGAACCAATCATAGTTTCCTCCTTAACTAAAAAAGGAGGATCTATCTCTTCATAATGATTTTCATCAGTATGTATATCTAACATCCAATCACCTAGAGCTCTATGTAATTTCGCACCTTTGCCTCTTAATACATAAAATCTACTTCCAGAAATTCTTGCACTAGACTCTATATCCAAAAGATTTAGGTTTTTTCCAATGTCCCAATGAGGATTATTATGAGTTATTTGCTCTGTTTCAGATGTGTAAATAATTTCATTAGCATTATCATCTGGACCTACAGGAACATCCTCAAGTGGAATATTTGGAATTCTAAGTAAAATCTTCTCAAGTTCGAGAATAACTGTAGAAAGTTCAGCCTCATAAGATTTTATCTCATCACCTAAAATTCTCATATCGCTTATCTCTTGTTGATTTGGAGGGCGTTTTGAGTCACCTATATTTTTACTAACTATATTTTTTTTATTACGAAGATTATCTACTAAAGTAATTATCTCTTTTCTTCTGGTCTCTAGAGATATTATTTCTTTTATAGGAGGTTTTTCACCCCTATTTCTTAAAGACTTTTCAACGTAATTTGTTTGGCTTAATATTTTTTCAATAGAAATCATAGTAAATTCTTAATTATTATTGTTTTCTCATAGCAGGAAAAAGCAAAATCTCTCTTATAGAAGATTCTCCAGATAAAAGCATTGTCAGTCTATCAACGCCTAATCCAAGCCCTCCTGTTGGGGGCATACCGTGCTCAATAGCAATTAAAAAATCTTCATCCAAACGATCAGCTTCAAGATCTCCTTGCTCAGCTCTCATTTTTTCCTGATCTTGAAACCTTTTTCTTTGATCAATTGGATCATTTAATTCACTAAAAGCATTTGCTAACTCAGACCCCATAACAAAAGCTTCAAATCTTTCTACTATATTTTCAGAATCTGGTTTTTTCTTTGCTAAAGGGGACATTTCTAAAGGATAGTCTACAAGAAAATGAGGCTGAATTAATTCAGGTTCTATTGAAGAAGAAATCACCTTATCTAGTAATCTTCCCCATGTAGCATTTTCATCTACATGAATTTTTAATTCTTTCATCTTTATAGCTAATGATTTTTTATCATTTATTTGAAGATAATCAATCCCAACCTTATCAATAAGAGCCTTACGCAAGTCAAGTCTTTTCCATGGAGGTGTAAGATCTATATCTGGAATATTGCTATCTTTTGATTTTATTACCATTGATCCATTAATTTTTTTGGCAATATAACTAACCATATTTTCAACTAATTCCATCACATCGTTATAATCTGAATATGCTTCATATGACTCTATTGTTGTAAATTCAGGATTATGATTATGATCCAAACCTTCATTTCGAAATAGTCTTCCTATCTCAAAAACTTTTTCTATTCCACCTACAACTAACTTTTTTAAGTATAGTTCTGTAGCTATTCTAAGATATAGCTTTTCACTTAATTGATTATGATATGTTTCAAAAGGGGTAGCTTGTGCACCAGCAGCAATAGGTACGAGTATAGGAGTTTCAACTTCTATAAAGCCATTATCATACATAAACTCTCGCATATATCTAACAACATTAGACCTTAATGTTGCATTCTTCATAGCTTGAGGATTAGAAATTAAATCTAAGTATTTTTGCCTAAACCTTACCTCATGATCACTTAATCCCCCCCATTTATCCGGCAATGGTCTAATAGATTTTGTCAATATAGATAATTGCTCAGAGTCAATGCTAATTTGACCTCTTCTAGTCTTAAAAACTGGTCCAAATACCCCTACTATATCTCCTATATCTACATAATCTAGTAAGGAATAATTTTCTTTCATTTGATCTTTTTTTGAAAAAATTTGTATAGTGCCGTCCATATCTTTTATATCTATAAAACATACGCTACCCATATTACGCTTTGATATTACTCTACCTGAAAGAGAAACTTTTGATTCAGGTAATTTACTTTCATTACCTTCTTTCTCCATTTTTGTATATAAATTAATCGCTTTTTTTGTAGTATGAGTCCTATTAAATCGAGCTGGATATGGATCAATACCTAATGATTTCAAAGAATCAATTTTTTTGATTCTATCATCAATTAATTTTTGTTCACCAAACAGATTTTTTTCTTTATTAGAAGATGACATTATTTTTCCTATATAAATACTCATTCAATAATAACAATTTAATTTTTTTATTACATGAATAAATATATACAAATATTTATATCATTACTAATTTTTTTTATTTTTTATTTTATTTTCAAATATAAATTTTAAATTTTTTGTTAAAAAACACGAAAACCGGTAATAAATAAGTAAGTTAAGTTTTTTTGAATTTAATCAATAATTTTATATAGAATAAATTTATATATGAATTATATTATAGATGCGATCAGATGAAATATAGTTTTAATCAGCTGAAATCACCTTTTAGACCAACCACTTCAAAGGTTATATCAGCAATATTTTCAATGCTTGGACCAAGCGGGCCAAAAGATATGATTGTATTAGATGCTTATGCAGGGGAAGGTTCTGTTGGAGTGGAAGCCGCAAGAAGAGGAGCAAAAAAAAGTATTTTCATTGAACAAAATAATAAAAGATGTAATGAAATTAGAAAAAAAGTGGAAAAGTTAAACTTATCAAATAATAGTCAAATAATTCGAGGAAATACTTTGAAATCAATAAAAAAAATTCCTGAAAAAGTTAATATGATTTTTGCTGATCCTCCATACAAATTAAATGAGTTCGATGAATTTTTTCATGAAATAAAAGTCAATAAAATACTTAAGGAAAATGCAATAATTTTTATCGAGCACTATAAAAAAAATATTTTGCCCGAAAATTTNGAAAATTCTGATTTTACTCTCCATAAATTAAAAGAATATGGTGATACAGCTATATCAATATATAGACAAAATTTAAATGGAGAGATTGATTGAAAAAAGCTTTGTACCCTGGAACATTTGATCCTATAACTAATGGGCATATAGATATTATCGAAAGAGCATCTAAAATTGTAGATCATCTAATCGTTGGAGTTGTTGAAAAATCTACAAAAACAACACTGTTTAATGTAGATGAACGTATAAATTTCGTACTTAAAACAACAAAGAAAATAAAAAATATAAGTGTAATAAGATACTCTGGCCTAACTGTTAATACAGCAATAAAAAATGATGCCAAAATAATCATTCGTGGGCTTAGAATTACGAGTGATTATGAATATGAATCTGAGATGGCATTAGTAAACATGACGCTCTCAAAAAATATTGAAACACTATGTTTATTTAGTTCTTTAAATTATCAAATATTAAGCTCGTCAAGAGTAAAAGAAATTGGAGCATTAGGAGGAGATATTTCAAAAATGATACCTAAAATAATAATTAAACCACTATTAGAAAAAATAAATTAGAATGGAGTTTTTATGAGTATTCTAGAAAAAATTAATGAGTTGAAAAATTTAGTCCAAGGAAATAAAATTCCTGCTACTGGAAGATCAATGATAAGTATGGAACATTTTATCGAACAAATCGATGAAATTAAGTCACTGATACCCATTGAAATTATGGAGTCTGAAGGGATAATTAGACAAAAAGAAGCAATTATTAAGCAAGCTGAAGATGAAGCAAAAAAAATTCGTTCCTATGCAGATGAAGAAGCAACTAAAATTAATGATAATGCAAATAGCAAAGCTGAATCGTTAATTGAAAATGCTAAAGAAGAAGCTTATAAGATGATAACTAATACTGAAATTGTAATTGCTTCAAAAAACGCTGCTCAGGAAATCGAAGATAATGCCAATAAAGAAGCTGAATCTGTAATAGAACAGGGGAAAAATGAGGCAAACAATATAATTAATGATGCTGAAAAAATGTCTGATGATAGACGAAAAGGTGCAGATAATTATGCAAGAGAAGTATTGTTTAGTCTAGAAGAGAAAATTGCTGATACTCTTGGACAAGTAAGAGGTGGTATAGATATCCTTGATGTAAGAAAAGAAACAATTGTAGCAGACTAAATATTATAGATTTATATATAAAAGACAATTTATAATTATCGTTAATGCGAGAAAGTATTGTAACTTTATGGATAACGATAATAATAAACTTTTTCTTATTGTAGACGGTCATGCAATAATCTTTAGAGCTTGGTTTGCAACCAAACAAAGCTTAATAACCTCATACGGAAAAAATACTACAGGGGCTAATGGATTTTTCAGGATGCTGTTTAAAGTAATTAAAGAGCATAAGCCCACTAATATAGCTGTAACTTTTGATACTAAAGCTCCTACTTTTAGAAAAGAAAAATTTCCAGATTATAAAGCTCATAGGCAAGAAGTTGATCCTGAACTTCATGAACAAATACCAATTGTAAAAGAAATATTAAACTCAATGAAAGTTCCTGTTTTTGAATTTGACGGATTTGAGGCGGATGATCTAATTGGAACTTTATCAAAATTTTCGTCAGAAAAGGGTTATAATAACTTAATCCTCACAGGAGATGCAGACCAACTTCAATTAGTTGATGAGTATACTAATGTGCTTATGTATTCTGGTTTTGGTGAATCAAAAATTTACAACTCTTCAGAAGTAAAGAAAAGATACGATGGTTTAGGGCCAGAATATGTTGCAGAAATTAAAGCTTTAGAAGGAGATCCTTCAGATAATATTCCTGGTGTGCCAGGTATAGGGAAAAAATCATCAAGAATTATTCTTAATAATTTAGGACATTTTAATAACCTATTTAACAAAATTCGAGATATAGAAAACATTTCTAATTTAAGAAGTGCAAAAAGAATTATGAATATATTAGAAGAAAATCAAGATACAGCAAAAGAAGCTTTGGAACTTACAACCATAATTAGAGATGTACCTATAGATTTCAATATTCACAAAACTATACTTGAAAAGTCAGTAAATGAAAATACAAAATTTATTCTACAAAAATATGAGTTAAATTATGTCGCTAATAGATTACAAGAATTATTTAAAATTAATTCATTGAAAACTGATGAAAGTAATATCATAAATGATAAAGACAATAGTTATATAACAATCACACAAAAAAACCAATTTATAAAAATGATTAGCGAGATTAATAATGTAAAATATTTTGCCTTTGACACTGAAACAACTGGTTTAAATCCACTGACATCAAATTTAGTGGGAATTTCTATCTCTTGCAAAGAAAAAACTGGATGGTATATACCTATTGGACATAATGAAGGTAAACAGCTGCAAATAAATGAGATAATTTTTGAACTAAACTCAATTTTTAATAATGAGAAAATAAAAAAATTTGCTCATAATGCTAATTTTGACATTATGGTTTTAAATAATAATAAAATTAGTGTTAAAAACTTAGCTTTGGATACCATGATAGCTGCAGCATTATGCGGATATAAATCCTTAGGATTAAAACAATTATCATTTGAAATCTTTCAAAATATTATGCAGGATATTAAGGAGCTAATCGGAGTTGGCCAAAAACAAATTACTATGGCAGAAGTTCCAATTAATGATGCTAGTAAATACGCTATTTCGGATGCAGATTACACTTTAAGATTAGCAATGTATTTTAAAAAGGAGTTAGAAAAACATAATGCGGTAAATGTTAATAAAAATATTGAGTTACCACTTATCCCTGTAATATTAGAAATGCAAAAGAATGGTTTTATGATAGATACAAAATCATTAGAAAAAATGTCTATGGAATTAGAAATAGAAATAGAAAAACTCACTACACATATAAAAGATATTATAGGTAATAGAGAAATTAATTTATCATCAAACCAACAACTAGCTAAATTACTTATTGAAGATTTAGGTGCTCCAAAAACAAGAAAAACAAAGACTGGTTGGTCTATGGATGCTACTTCTTTAGAAAAATTACTATATACGAAAAATCTAGATGAAAAAATTTATAAAATTACAGAAGGCATCCTAAGATTAAGGGTAATATCAAAAATTAAATCTACTTATGTAGATTCAATACCACAATTAATAAATAAAAAAACAAATAAAGTACATACTTACTTTAATCAAGTAGGTTCATCAACTGGTAGGTTATCCAGCAGTGATCCTAATGTTCAAAATATTCCTGTAAGGACAAATTTAGGAAGAAAAGTTAGAAATTCTTTTGTGGCTGATAAATCAAATGGATGGCAACTTTTATCTGCTGATTATTCACAAATTGAACTTAGAGTACTAGCTCATCTATCGCGTGAATCAAATTTGCTTAAAGCTTTTAAGAATAATGAAGATATACATTCAGCGACAGCAAAATTAATGTACAACACAAATGACATAAACGATGAACAAAGAAGAGTTGCAAAAATTCTAAACTTTGGTGTAATTTATGGTTTAGGTCCTTTAGGAGTTGCTAGACAAACAGATCTATCAAGAGAACAAGGGAAAATGTTCATTGATATATACTTCGGAAAATATCCNGGCATAAAAGATTTTATTGAAAAAATTAAAATTAATTGTAAAGATCTTGGTTATGTTGAAACAATAACTGGCAGAAGAAGATACTTGCCTGATATCAATTCAAAAAATCCTAGAATTAAATCATCCGCAGAAAGAGTAGCAGTAAATATGCCAATACAAGGCACAGCAGCAGATATCATAAAAATAGCGATGATTAACATTCATAATGAGATTAAAAAAAACAACCTAAATTCTAAAATGCTTATCCAGGTTCATGATGAGCTTATTTTTGAGGTTGCTCCAGGCGAACTCATGGAGCTGCAATCTTTAGTTTCAAATCATATGTCTCATGCTGTAAATTTAGATGTTCCATTAGAAATTGAAACAAAGACAGGATATACCTGGGGTGAAATGGATAAATAACAAGTTATTTTTTATCTTTTGACTTTACATAATTAATAAAATTATGATTTTTACNAAATATAACATTTTTTTTTATTACACTAATTTGGAAATNTAAATAAAATANATACTTTTAGGAGGGGTGGCAGAGTGGTTGAATGCGCTTGTCTTGAAAACAAGTATGTCTGTAAAGNCATCGCAGGTTCGAATCCTGTCCCCTCCGCCATTAATANANNTNTNAGGTAAAAAATTTGAATATTCATGAGTATCANGCAAAAGAACTTTTTGAACAATACAANATAAANACTCCATTAGGTTTTGTTACANANAGCNCNGAAGATGTNGAAGNCATAATTAATAAACTTAATGGTAAGGCNGTTATNAAAGCNCAAGTTCACGCTGGNGGAAGAGGAAAAGTTGGTGGTGTTAAATTNGTAAATTCTGCTGANGANGGTAANNNTATTGCAAAAGANTTANTAGGNANNAATCTTNTTACACATCAAACNAATAAATCTGGAGTACCAATAGAAAAATTGCTTATTGCTCAAACCTTAGAAATACAAAAAGAACTCTATATATCTATACTTATTGATGGTGATTTAGCATCTCCAGTGTTTATTGCTAGCACTGAAGGAGGAATGGATATCGAAGAGGTAGCTGAAAGTCAGCCTGAAAAAATATTTAGAATTAAATGTGACCCATTGATTGGCTTAACACCTTATATAGCAAGAGATTTATCTCGTAAGCTAAACATACCGGAGAAATCTATAAAAGAGAGTACCAACTTGTTTATTAATCTATATAAATTATTTATAGAAAATGATTGTAGCCTCGTTGAAATAAATCCATTAATAATTACTGACAATGATGAAATAATCGCCTTAGATGCTAAAATTAATATAGAAGATGATGCTCTATTTCGTCATAAAAATTTAGAAAAATTATACGATCCTAATCAACTCGACCCCTTAGAAGAAAGAGCAATAAGTGCAAATCTTGCTTATGTAAAATTAGATGGAGGAGAAGTAGGCTGTATGGTTAATGGTGCAGGCCTAGCAATGGCAACAATGGATATAACAAAAAATGCTGGAGCCAATCCTGCAAATTTTTTAGATATAGGTGGTTCAGCAGATCAGGCTGGTATTGAAGAAGCATTCAAAATAATTACTGATGACAGTGATGTCAAAGTTATCTTGGTAAATCTTTTTGCTGGAATAGCTAGATCTGATGTAGTCGCAAAAGGTATCATTAAAGCTGCCCAAGAAACAAAATCTAATTTACCAATAGTAGTTACCATGAGAGGCACAAATGCAGATGAAGGCTTGAATTTACTTGAAAATTCAGATCTCAATATCACTACAGCATCCGACTTGTTTGAAGCAGCAGAAATTCTGACAAAAATACTACCAAGTATAGGAGATTAAGATAATGTCAATTTTAGTTAATGAACATACCAGATTATTGATCCAAGGCCTTGGGAGAGATGGTAGTTTTCAGGCATCAAAAACCATAGAATATGGCACAAATGTTGTTGCAGCAGTACATCCTGGTAGAGAAGGTAGCAATTTTGAAAATAAAGTTCCATATTTTTCATCTGTAGAAAAGGCAATAGACAAAACTGGTGCCAATACTGGTGTAATATTTGTTCCTGCTCCTTTTGCTATGGATGCCATAATCGAACAGGTTGATGCAGGTATAGATTTAATTGTATGTATAACAGAAGGTGTCCCAGTTTTAGATATGATAAAAATCATGTCATATATAAAAGATAAACCTGTTAGATTAATTGGGTCTAATTGTCCAGGACTTCTAACGCCTTCAACCAAAACCAAAGTAGGCATAATACCAGGAAACATAGTAAAGCAAGGTAATATAGGTGTGGTTTCAAGATCTGGAACTTTAACTTACGAAGCAATAGCTCAACTTGTTCAAAATGGCTTTGGACAATCAACATGTGTTGGCATAGGTGGAGATCCTGTTCATGGTACAACATTTACAGATATTCTTGAAATGTTTCAATCTGATGATGAAACTGAAGCAATTGTTCTTATTGGTGAAATAGGTGGTACTAGAGAACAATTAGCAGCTGAATATATAAAAAAGCATGTTACAAAACCGGTTGTTTCATATATTGCTGGGCAGACTGCACCTCCAGGAAAAAGAATGGGTCATGCTGGTGCAATCATTACTGGAAAAGCAGCTCTTGCTTCTGAAAAAAATAAAGCATTATCTAATGCCGGAGTTCATGTTGTAGAATCTCCATCAGATATCGGTTTACGAATGAAAGAAATAATGAGATAATTTTTGCATGCAAATTATTCAAAAATTTGTACACACAGGCGATATAGCTATCGATATAAAACAATATTTACTAGATAGCAAAATTCCTCATTTAGTTTTTATTCATGGATATAGTTCAAGCAAAAATACTTGGGACAGAGTAACTTCTGAACTATCAAACTTTTACAACATCACCACTTTAGACTTGAGAGGAATGGGTAGATCTGGGCGATTTTCAGATAAATTTACTTATGATGTTTGGATTAACGATCTAATAATACTTATAGAAAAATTATTTAAACAAAAAATTGTATTAGTAGGACATTCATTGGGTGGTTGGCTTGCAACTAATATTACATCTAAGCGTCCTGACTTAATAAGTAAATTAGTACTAGTAGATCCTTATACTGCAGCACCTGATGAAATAAGGAACAAAAAAAGAAGAATACCTTCAGCAGATGCTAAATTTAGAAAAAATAGAAGTAAAAACATTAAGGACGCTACAACTCCAGGAGATCTAATTTCTGAAACAATAAAATTATACCCAAATGCATCAAAACATAGTATAAATATACTTTCTAGGATGTGGTTTGATTTAGATCATATACTTGAAAAAAATAGAATAAGAGAAAAAATTAGCATTGATAAATTTACTAAAATTTATAATAAAATAAATTGTAATATATTATTTATTTTAGGATCACCAGATTTAGGTGGTATAGTTTCTAAAGATGAAAAAAATTATTTGGAAAATTTATTGCCCAATTCAAAGTTTTTAGAACTACTAAACTCAGGTCACACTCCTCATATAGAGGATCATCTAAAGTTTATTGACAAAATAAAACAAGAAATTAATTATCTTTTACCTAACTAGTAAATTAATAGCATTTAATACTATGCAACCTAAAAATCCCGCTGCTACATCATCCAGCATAATTCCCACACCACCTGAGAATCTTTCAATTTTTCTTATACCAAAAGGTTTGAATATATCAAGATATCTAAAGACTAAAAATCCGATCATGAACCAAACAATGTTAACAGGTAAAAAAAGTAAAGTAATCCACATCCCTACCCACTCATCAATAACTACTTTGCTTGGATCTTTATCCTTACTTGTAGCAGTACGATTAGATGACCAAATTCCTAAAATAGTAAATAAAATAATTAGTATTGATAAGTATAAATCATTTGATAATAAGTTACTGAGAAAAAAGAATATTACGGCTGATACTAAAGATGCAAAAGTTGCAGGGCCTTTTAGTGGCCATAATCCAGTATAAAAACCTGTCGCAAATATAAATGCAAATCTATTACTCAACTTAACCATTGTTTAGCCCACTCTAAACTTTTTTTTGTGTTAGAAGAAGGTTTGTATTCACATCCCACCCAACCTTCATAACCAATATCATCTAAAAATTTTAGAAGGAAGTTATAATTAATTTCACCAGTTCCTGGTTCATTTCTTCCTGGATTATCAGCTAATTGTATATGTTTTATATAGTCTAAGTTTTCTTTCACATTATAGGCCAAATTACCTTCCATAATTTGCATATGGTAAAAATCATACTGCAATGCTAAATTTTGGTGTTTTATCTGATTTATTATCTTAAAAGCTTGTTTAGTTTTATTAATAAAGTATCCAGGTTGATCAATAATATTTATTGGTTCTATAAGTGCATAAATTTTTTCTTTGGATAACTCTTCAGCTGCAAAAAATAAATTTTCCTTTAAGGTTTCATAAGCAACTTTTGAATCTAAATCACTTAAAACACCTATTCCAACATTCACTCCTATGCATCCTAGTTCTTTAGCATAGTGCTTAGATTGAATAAGCCTTTTTTTATATATATCAATTTTGTCTGATCTTAAGATTAGATTAGATATTCCAGTATCGTTATCAACAATGTTTGTGTTAATGATTATTTGCTTTAAGTTGTTATTATGCAACTTTTGTTTAATTTGCTCAATTTTAAAATCATATGGGTTTTGAATTTCTACTCCCTTAAAACCTAATTTAGCTGCCTGATCATATCTATCTAAAACATCATATTCATTAAACATCCATTGTAAATTTGCTTCTAATTTTGGCAACTAATTATCCTCATCACTTATAAAATTAGGTTTCACCTTATAAAATTCGGTGATATTTTCGTAAGCTTGGGCTAATTCAAGTACTGAAAAATCTTTTCTCGGCTTCCCAATAATCTGTAGGCCTATAGGCAAGCCCGAATCAGTAAATCCTGAAGGGATAGAAATAGAGGGTAGACCAGTTACAGAAATGGTATAACATGGCCACATCCAATCTAAATAAGTATTAAGTTTTACTCCATTTATTTCGTCAACATATTCTTTTTCTACTGAAAATGGTGGAACAGAGGTTACAGGCATAATTAGATAATCATATTTTTCAAAGAATTTCATTATATTTCCCCATAATTTAGTTCTTAGAGATTCAGCTTTTGCCATATCGTAAGCAGACATTTTTTTCCCTTGATTATAATTCCATAAAATAGTCTCTTTGACTTTATCAGCATTTTTTTCTATATGTTCTTTATGCTTTAATGTATAACTATAAGCTCTGTAGGCTTGAAAAATTTGATCCGATTCGGATAAATCAGGTTCATCATCAATAATTTTACAACCAATAGTTTCAAAAATATTTTTTTGTTTCAAAAAATTATCATAAATTTCTGGTTCAATTGGTCTATTGTTAAGATTTTTTGCCCAGGCAATTTTTGTACCATTAAAATTTCTATGTAACGAATTTTCAAGACGGATTGTCGAATCATGAAAAGAGCTTGGGGAATGCTTTTCGTAACCTGACATAGCAACCAGTTGTAATAATATATCTATAACTTGCCGACCCATAGGGCCACCAGTTGATAGCGTTGACCATCCTAAATCATCATA
This sequence comes from Chloroflexota bacterium, assembly GCA_002708145.1. GTDB lineage: Bacteria > Chloroflexota > Dehalococcoidia > Lucifugimonadales > Lucifugimonadaceae. Next base: position 22,920 of record PAOV01000025.1, on the reverse strand, counting down.
TGCAGGAACTCTACCTAATGAAGGCCTAAATCCCACTATATTTGACCATGCTGCAGGATTTCTCAATGAACCACCAAGATCTGATCCAGTTGCTAGCGGTACCATACCACATGCTAAAGCAACAGCAGATCCACCCGAACTTCCACCACATGTTTTGTCCAAAGAGTAGGGATTTTTAGTAGACCAAAACACTTCATTGAAAGTTTGAGAACCTGCACCAAACTCAGGAGTATTAGATTTACCGATGATAATAGCACCTGATTCTTTAACTTTTTTTACAATTAAGGAATCACTATTTGGAATATTGTCAGCATATATTTGAGAACCAAAAGTTGTTCTTATGCCTGATGTTTCTTCTAAGTCCTTCACAGCAACTGGCAAACCAGCCAATATACCATTTAGTTTGTCAGAATTATTATCAATATCTTTTGCCTGATTTATTGCTAACTCATTAGACAATGTAACAATCGCATTTACTAAAGGATTATATTTATCTATTTGATCTAAGTGAACATTAACGAGTTCTTCACAAGAAATTTGCTTTGATAATAATAGTTTTTTTTGGTTTATAGTAGATAAAAAATTAATCTCTTCAGTCATTTACCACCACGTTTTTCCTTCTATTTCTTTTTGATTATATTTAAAATTTTCAGAATATATTCCTGTTGATAAATATTTCCAACCACCATCACAAAAAATTGTAACTATTTTTCCAGATTTACCTTCTTTTGACATTTTTTGAGCCATTTTTCTCGCAGTAGCAAAAGTAGCTCCGGATGACACTCCAACAAAAATACCCATATCTATTAGTAGTTTTCTAGTCCAAAAAAAAGCTTCTTCTCCCTCAATTAAAACTCTTCCATCGAGTTTTTCTAAATCAATTATAGGGGGAATAAAGCCATGTTCAATTGCTCTTAGACCTTGGACTTTTTCATCTGGATGAGGAGCAGTAGCAATGATTTTTATATTTGGATTACATTCCTTTAAAAATTTGCCTGCACCCATAAGGGTTCCCCCAGTACCTAAACCAGCTACAAATACATCTATATCAGGCAAATCATTGATTATTTCTGGGCCTGTAGTTTCATAATGTGCTCTTGGATTTGCTTCATTTCCATATTGATAAGGCATATAATAATTTGGATTATCATTACTGATTTCTTTTGCTAATTTTATCGATTCATTAGTTCCTTTACCAGCATCGGAAAAAATTACCTCTGCTCCGAAAGCCTTCAATATGTCAATTCTTTCAGGAGGAACATCTGCAGGCATAACAGCCTTTACATTATAACCCCTTGTGCTACCAAGCATTGCTAAGCCAATACCAGTATTCCCAGAAGTAGGTTCAAGAATAGTACTACCTTGAGAAATTTTACCTTCTTTTTCCGCATTAAGAATAAGAGATCTAGCTACCCTGTCCTTAACAGATCCAGTAGGATTAGCAGATTCAAGCTTACCGAATATCTGAATTTTAGGATCAGGACTTAATTGGGTAACGTCAATTAAAGGTGTATTACCAATAGATGTTATTATATTTGAACTAATTTTTTTTGAAGCCATTATTTTAATTATCTTTAATTTACAAGACCACAAAAAATCTCATAATCAATTAATTCCTTAACCTCAGGATTATCTCCACATAATTTACAGTTTTCGTCTCTCTTAATATTTATTTCTCTAAATTCCATATTCAAAGCATCAATCAAAATCATTCTGCTTGATAAAACACTACCTACACCCATTATAATTTTCACAGCTTCAATTGCCTGTATAGAACCTACCAAACCAGGTAAAGCACCTATTACACCAGCCTCAGCACAGTTAGGAACTTGACCGGGTGGTGGCGGATCAGGGAACATACATCTATAGCAGCTTTTTCCTGGTAAATATGTAGTTGCTTGACCATCAAAAACAAGGATAGCACCATCTACAAGTGGTTTTTTTGCAAAAAAACTTGCATCGTTTACTAAATATCTTGTAGCAAAATTATCTGCACCATTGATAATAACATCATAATTGGGGATTATTTTCATAGCATTTTCAGAAGTAATTGGTTCTTCATGCAATATTACATTTATATCTGGATTATGGGATTTTAATGTTTCTTCAGCTGAAATGACTTTTGGACGGCCTACATCACTATCAGTATGCAAAATTTGTCTTTGAAGGTTAGTTACATCTACCACATCAAAGTCTACTATACCAATCGTACCTACTCCTGCTAATGCAAGATAGAGTGCCACAGGAGAGCCTAGTCCACCTGCCCCTATAATTAGGACTTTAGAATTTAGGAGCTTGCGCTGACCTGTACTCCCAACACCATTCATAATTAAATGTCTACTATATCTCTTTACCTGAGACGGTGTTAAAGGTGGCAAGTTTTCAAGATTATCCATTATATTTCCCAAAAAATTAGAAACTAAGTTTTACTGTTTTTTTATTTTTCTTTTTTGATAAGTCAGCAATTGATACAGAACTTAAATGCTTTAACAAAAGATTTTCAACTTCACTCCATAAATCTTTCTGAGAACAATCGTGAGACAAGATACAACTTTCGGGCAAATCAACACAATCAAATGGTGCTAATGAGTACTCAACAGCATTAATTACGTCTTTAACGGAAATAAATTCGGGATCTTTGATTAACTTATGCCCTCCACTAGGACCTCTTTTTGATTCGATGATGCCTGCTTTATGAAGGTCTGCACAAATTCTAAGAAGAAATGGAGCAGGTACATGTTGAGATGATGAAATATCTTGTGTAGAGATAAAATCATCATTATCTGATAAAGCTAAGTGAATTAGTGTTCTAACGCCATAATCAATTTTTATAGGAATAATCATAATATCTATTATACAATCATATTGTTTTATTTGAAATTGTATTATTTTCTCAATCTACTATAAATATACACATAAATAAAGTATGATAAAATTAGTTTATGCTATTTATAATTCTAATTGGAGAATAGATTGGCCAAGAATATCGTCCTAAACGTAGAAAATAGAAACACTTTTGGAAAAAAAAATCGTTCACTAAGGCGGAACGGAATCACTCCTGTACATGTATACGGGTTAAAGTCTGATTCCCTTTCTCTACAAGCTAATGAAAAAGATCTCATTTCTGTACTTAAGAGTGCAGGAAGAACAACACCTGTAAATATTAAAAACAAAGATGGTGAAGAAACAATAACAATTGTCAGAGAAATTGACAGACACGCTGTATCAGGTGATATTCAGCATGTTGATTTTTTGAGAGTTGATATAAATGAAGAAGTTGAATCACCAGTACCAGTTGTTTTAATAAATCAAGACAAAGCACCAGGAACTGCTGGTGGAGCTGGAGTAGTAACTCAAGGAACTTTTGAGATAACTGTCAAAGCTAAGCCCTTTGATATGCCCAATGAACTGGAAGCAGATTGTTCTGTTTTGGTTGATTTAGAAGCAGCAATTTTAGCCAGCGATATTATATTAGGTGAAGGTGTTTCATTGTCAAGTGGAAGTGATGATAGAATCGCTTGGATTCAACCTCCAAGAGTAATAGTTGAAGATGAGACTGTTGTTTCAGATGAGGACTCTCTCGAAGGTGGAGAAGAATCAGCAGAAGAAAATACTGCTGAAGGTGAACAAACCCCAAGCACCTCGGAAGATTCTTAGCTAACAGTTTACTAAATTTAGAATTTTAGCCAATAATTGTATTTACTAATTACCCATGGAGGGTGATATGGATATTTCCTTAATCGCTATAATCGTAGCGTTGACAGCCATTATTGTTGGATTTACTTTAGGTTTTAAATTTCATAATATTTATTCATCTAGGTCAATAAAAGCAACCAAAGAAGCAACAGAGCAGCAGCTGGCAAGAGCAAATTCTAGAAGTAAAGAAATACTTTTAGAAGCTAAAGAAGAATCACTAAAGGTAAGATCAGAAACTGAAAAAAAAATCAATGAACAGCGATCAGAAATCCAAGCTCTCAGTAATAAAATTCATGCAAAAGAAGAATCGATAGAACTCAAACAGAGAACACTGATCGAAGAAGAAAAAAATTTATCACATAAAAAAAACAAACTAAAATCTGAAATGGATTCTTTAGAAGAAAATAAGAATAAAATAAATATAGAACTTGAAAAAGTTAGCGGTTTATCTCTAGCAAATGCCAAAGAAAAATTATTTCAAACAGCTGAGAAAGAAATCGAGTTTGAGATATCAAAAAAATATCGAGATTCAGATTTACTAGCACAGGATGATTATGAACAGAAAGCTAAAATGATACTTTCAGAAACCATGCAAAGATACGCTAGTGAAGTTGTATCAGAAGTATCTATTAGTCGAATAACTTTACCAAATGAAGATATGAAAGGTAGATTAATTGGTAGAGAAGGAAGAAATATTAGATCAATAGAATCTGCAACTGGAGTTGATGTTATTATTGACGAGGTTCCTGAGACAATAACAATATCTTGCTTTGACCCCATTAGACGAGAAATAGCAAAATTAACAATTGAAGAATTAATCCGAGATGGAAGAATTAATCCATCTAGAGTTGAAGAAACCATGAGACGAGTAAAGAGAGATCTAGATAGCAATATAAAAAAAATAGGGCAAAAAGCCACGTTTGACGTAAATGTGAAGGGATTACATCCAGAATTAATATATCACTTAGGTATGCTTGATTACAGATATAGCTACGGAGAAAATGTCCTTAATCATTCTAAAGAAGTAGGATCCATTGCTGGAATGCTTGCAAGTCAAATAGGTGCAAATGTGGAAATAGCAAAAACTGCTGGATTCTTACATGATATTGGAAAATCTCTTACTCATGAAATAGATGGGCCTCACGCAATAATTGGAGGAGATTTAGCAAAAAAACTTGGTCAAAATGATAAGGTAGTCACAGCAATTAAAGAACATCATGATACTGAGATGACTACTATTGAGTCGTTCCTTGTTGCTGCAGCTGATGCTATCAGTGCTGCAAGGCCTGGAGCTAGAAGTGATAGTATAGAAAACTATATAGAAAGATTGGATGCATTAGAAAAAATAGCTTTGAGATTTGATGGTGTAATTAATGTTTATGCTATTCAAGCAGGAAGAGAAGTTAGAATTTTAGTAAATCCTGAAGAAGTTAATGATATTGAAGCATCTAAGCTTGCAAGAAATATAACTAAGAAAATTGAGGAAGAGCTCCAATATCCCGGGCAAATCAAAATTATAGTTATTAGAGAATCAAGAATAGAAGAAATGGCAAAATAACAATGAAAATACTAATGATTGGAGATGTAGTTGGTAAAGGTGGAAGAAAAGCTGTGAAAAGTTTGTTACCTGAAATAATTGATGAATTTCAAATAGACTTTGTTACATTGCAAGGTGAAAATATGGCTTCAGGTTTTGGCCTCACTTTAGAAACAGTTATGGAAATGCTAGAGTCGGGTGTTGATGTGATAACTTCAGGAAATCACGTTTGGGATAAAAGAGAATTTATTGAGCATCTTGAAAATCCAAAAATTCCAGTGATAAGACCTATTAATTATCCAAATAATACTCCTGGAAGAGGCTATATATATGAATCAAGTCCTGTTGGAGTAATAAATCTAATTGGGAGAGTATGGGTAGGGGAATTTGATTCTCCATTCTCGCTTGCTGACCAAACCTTAGGTAATATTTTCCTTGATAAAAAACCTATTATCGTAGATTTCCACGCTGAAGCTACATCAGAAAAAGCTGCATTGGGCTGGTATCTTGATGGAAGAGTTACTGCTGTAGTAGGCACTCATACTCATGTACCAACAGCAGATTGTAAAATACTACCTAATGGGACTGCATTTGTATCAGATTTAGGTATGGTAGGTGCTGAAAATTCTATACTAGGAGCTGAGATTGAAGGATCATTAAATCGTTTTATTACTAGTCGGAAACATAAAATGCAACCTGAAACTAAAGGAATAATGAATTTTAATTCTGTTCTAATTACAACGGATGATAATAATAATAAAGCGACTAGCATTGAGAGAATAGACAGAAAAATAGAAATTTAATCTCAAAAAAGTCAATGAAAAATATAAATTATGAAAGCAGATATAGTTATCATAAAACAGTTAATAATTACTCTTGGCCTATATTATTAGACTTACATCTACACACAACAAAATCTGATGGTAACCTTACACCATCCCAATTAATAAAATTAGTAGACAAAACTGATTTGAAAGTAATCTCAATAACTGATCACGATAATATAAATGGTTTAATTGAGGCAGAAAAAGAAGTAAATGCACGAAAAAATTTAACATTAATTAATGGTATTGAATTAAGTACAAAATATAATGATAAAGAAATACACCTTCTTGGGTACTTTATTGATATCAAATCAAAAAAACTAAAAAATAAAATAAAAGAGATTAAAGAAGGAAGAATAGAATTCTCAAAAAAAATTATTAGTTTCTTGGAGAAGAAAAAAATATTTTTGTCATGGGAAAAAATATTCACTAAAACCAGTGGTATTGTAGGCAGACCTCATATAGCTAAGTCCATGATAGAAAAAAAATATGTTTCATCTATGAATGAAGCATTTGAAAAGTATCTAAATGACGAGAAAATTATAAATATGAAGAAGTTTAGTATGGATACTTATGAAGCAATAGATTTAATTCAAAGCGCGGGTGGTATATCATCTATTGCTCATCCAAAAAGTATAATAGACTTTAATTCAGAACTTAAGGGATTCGTTAATTCAGGATTGTCAGGCATTGAAGTTTATGCTGAAAAATACCAACCTAAAACGCAAAATTCTTTCATAGAATTATGTAAAAAATATAATCTAATACCTACTGGAGGAACAGACTATCATGCTAATATGAATGATAATGAAATGATCCCAGGTATGAATGGGCCTCCTTATGAGACTTTCGAAATGCTTAAAGATAGAGCTAAAAGTATACATAAAAAAAATATTGGTCAAAAAATTTAAAACAAAATGGATATTACATCAATAATAATAATAATATTTTCATTCCTTATTGGATCTTTTCCTTCAGCATATTTTTTTGGTAAAAAAATTAATAAAATTGATCTAACAAATAAAGGATCTAGAAATGTTGGAGTATCAAATCTAACACAAAATACTAGTATATTTATGAGCCTACCTGTTATATTTTTCGACCTAATAATCAAAGGCTTTTTACCGATATTTATATGTTCTGATTCGATATTATCTTTAGATCTAAATATTAAAATTTTATGTGGAATGCTAAGTCTGATTGGTCATAATTGGTCAATTTTTTTAAATTTTAAAGGTGGTAGAGGAATTGCTACACTTGTGGGGATAATTCTAGCAATAGATTATAATCTATTTGTACTTTTTACAGGTATAATTTCTATTGGATATTTATTCTCCCCTATCAAAGATGCAGCACTTTGGTGGATAATATCAATTTTATGTATCCCCATATATACAATTTTTCTTAATCTTTCGGTTGAGGTAACTATTTTTACAATGATGCTTTCTTTTGTAATAATTCTTAAGAGGCTAGTATCAAATAACGAAAAAAATAAAACTAAACTCAGTTTAAATTTGCTTTTGCTGAGATTATTTTTTGATAGAGATATTTATGATAGAAAAAAATGGATAAATCGAGATATTGAATAATAAATGAATACGACATATTGCAATAAACATAATGCTATATCAACAAATCTAAAATGCTCCAGGTGTGATTTATACATCTGTACTAAATGTATGAAGCAAACGCCCGTTGGAATAAAATGTGAAGATTGTGCTTCAATTGGAAAGCCAAAAATATTAATTGTCTCCAAAATGAACCTATTGTATATACTTCTAAATTCAATTATTTTATCCATAGGTTTAGGTTTTTTATTAAGCTTATTTTTGTGGATAATTTGGAATTTTCTTCCAATATCAAATTTTCAAATTGGNAATATATTTTTTGCTGTCATTATAGCCTTACTAGGTTCGCAAGTAGGTGAGATTATAAGAAAAATTAGCAGAAAAAAAATAAGCTCAAAAATAAGGATTATCTCAGGTTTTAGTATGTTTTTAGTTTGGTTTTCTTCAATAATCTTTTCTACTTTCTTAAGTTTGCCATTAGGAATATATTTCAATATCATTAACCTAATTGGACTTGGGATTGGTTCATACATAGCAATGAATAAAAATAGAAACTGATTGGATCATTATGGTGATAAAAACAAAAATTGAAAAAATAGAGCCTATATTATGGGATAGATGGTTACTAATAAAAATATACTGTGAAGACGGAACAGTAGGTATAGGTGAAGGTGGAGTTCACGGTTGGCAAAAACCTACAAAAACTATGATTGAGGTTATGTCAGAATATTTAATAGGAAAAAATCCTGATTTTATAGAACATCACTATCAATGGCTATATAGATCCTCACATTTTATGGGATCAATCGTCCAAGGAGCTCTTTCAGCTATAGATATAGCCTTATGGGATATAAAAGGTAAAAGACTTAGTGTTCCAATTTATGAACTAATGGGAGGAAAGACCAGAGACAAAGTAAGATGTTATATGCACGTTGGGGGTGCAACAAAGGATGAGTTAGTCGAAAGTGCAATTCAGGCTGCTAAGGAAGGTTTTACAGCTGTTAGATTTACTCCATATAATCCTACAACATTTCATCTTCATAAATCATATACTGAATGGGCAGATGACGCGGTAGAAAGAGTTGGAGCAGTTCGTGATGCTGTAGGCAAACAAGTTGATATTTGTGTAGAAATTCACCGTCAAATGAACCCAGCTGAAAGTATATCATTAGGAAAAAGATTAGAGCAATTTAATCCATTTTTCTATGAAGATCCTATGCTACCAGATAGTCCTGCGATAATGGGAGATATAGCAAAACAATGTAATATACCAATTGCCACAGGAGAAAGATTTACCACAATTTTTGAATACCAGCAATTACTCGAGGCTAAGGCAGCAGCATATGTTAGACCTGACTTATGCTTATGTGGTGGTTTATCTGGGTCAAAAAAAGTTGCTGCTATGGCTGAGGCACACCATGTAAAAGTCATCCCTCATAATCCTTTATCACCAATCAGTACGGCTACTTGCATACAATTAGACGCATGTATCCCAAATTTTGGATTACAAGAATATACAGGTGAATCAGAACCTCCAAAAAGTGAATTACTAAAATCACCCTTAGAGTTAAAAGATGGTTACTTAACAGTTCCTGATGGTGTGGGCCTTGGGATAGAAATAAATGAAAAATCTCTAACTATGCCAGAAAATCCAAAAGTTCTTGATACTCCAATTGGATTTGACGGAAGTGTTCAAGATAGATAAAAATTATCTACCATAATCATCTTCAACTCTTACAATATCATCTTCTCCAAGATAGTCTCCTGTTTGAACTTCAATAATTTCTAGTGGTTCAACTGATGAAATATTTTCTATTCTATGGAGAAGATTTCTTTCTACAAATGCTGATTCCCCTCTACCTAAAATGAACTCAGTATTGTCTATTAAAACCTTAGCTGTACCTCTAGCTATTACCCATGTTTCATCTCTGTGTCTATGCCATTGTAAAGATAATCTAGAGTTTGTATTTACAGTTAATCTTTTTACTTGAAAACCGTGCCCTGAGTTTAATATTTCATAACTTCCCCAAGGCCTTTTTTCTTTTTTCTTTTTAACTTTAATTAAATCTTTATTTATAGGGATATTTTCATTCATGTGAATAATAATAATATAATTTTTAATCAAATAATATACTTCTTACTAGTAAATAGGTATAAGATATAATCTCCTAAAAAATATTAAAGTTGCAAAAATTGAAACAAAAAATAAAAAAATTATACTATGGTTGGATAATCGTAATAGTAATGTCAATTTCTACTGCTGCAACAATGGGAATGGGTTCATTAAATTTTGGTTTATTCATAAACCCAATGGGTAGTGAATTAAATATTGGTAGATCAACTTTTGGATTAGCTCAAACATTTAGACAATTCTCAAGTTCTATTACTGCTCCTGTTGTGGGAAGAATGATAGATAAATATGGTTCAAGGATTTTATTGCCTTTTGCTGCTTTTATAGTTGGTATTTGTTTAATTTTTCTTTCATTCATAAATTATTCATGGCAAATGATTTTATTATTTATTATTATGGGATTTGTTGGTTTGGCTGGTCCAGGAAATTTAGTAACTACAATTCCAGTTAATAAATGGTTTGTAAATAAAAGAGCAAAAGCTATTGCTTTTTCTTCAATAGGAATTCCTATTGGAGCTTTAATATTTTTACCAGCAACTCAATTCTTTATAGATTCATTTGGCTGGAGAAATGCATGGATTTTATTATCGATTATTTCAATGATGCTAATAATACCTATCTCGTTATTTTTCCTAAGAAGAATACCAGAGGATATAGGCTTATTACCAGATGGAGAAAAAAAAATCTCTAAAAAAGATAATTCACATAATGAAATTTCTTGGAAACTTAACGAGGCAACAAAAAATCATGAATTTTGGAAATTATTGATAATATTTAGTTTTATTAATCTTGCCCTAGGAACAATTGCAATACATAGAATCCCAGACTTTGTTGATAGAGGAATAGATGCGCAATTAGTAGCTTTTGCAACTGCATTAGACGCTGTTGCAGCTGGCATTAGTATCTTTGTAATTGGTAATCTTCAAAAACAAATACCCTATAAAATATTAACTTCATTAGGTTTTATACTTCTTACTATTGCCAGTATCATAACAATCTATGCTGAATCATTTTTTTCAGTGCTTATATCTATGATTGTTTTTGGTTTTGGTATAGGCGGAATGCTATTTTTACAAAACTTTATTTGGGCTGATTTTTTTGGTAGAAAATATCTGGGATCAATTAGAGGAATGGTTATGCCTGTAACACTAATTATTGGTGGCATAGGAGCGCCATTAGCTGGATATTTTTATGATTATTATGGTAATTATAACAATATATGGTGGTGTGGTATCATACTAATGTCTACTTGTGTAGTAATATCAATAACATTAAAGAAACCTAAAAAATAATCATATGAAAAAAATCAAACCAAATATACTATTTATATTAACAGACCAACAAAGACGTGATTCAATGAAAGCTTACGGTAATAACTGGATTAACACTCCTAACTTAAATAATTTATCAGAAAAAAGTTTTGTTTTTGAAAATACCTATGTCACTCAACCTGTTTGTACTCCAGCAAGAGCATCAATTATGACAGGACTCTATCCTCAAAAAACAGGCTTGCATAGAAATAATATTCCCTTAGATAAAAATATTCAAACTATAGGAGATCTTATTAATGAAGATTATTATAATGTTCATATGGGTAAGTGGCATTTGGGTGATGATATGATAGCTCAACATGGTTTTGATAAATGGGTAGGTGTAGAAAATTCCGGGGGGGTAAGATCAACTAAAAAAGAATATAGATACGTTGAATCACCTTATAATAAATGGCTAAAAAGTTTTGATATAACTCCACCAGAGGCAGAAAAGACTTATGAATCTTGGGTTGGAGAAGCAAATTTAACAGAAGAACAAACTCAAGCAGGTTTTTTAGGTCATGAAGCCTCAGAATTTATCTCTAATTATCCGAAATCTACTTATCATGAAAAACCTTGGATGCTTTTTGTAAATTTTTTCGAACCTCATCCTCCCTATACTGGTCCACTAAACGGACTTTATGATCCAGATAAAATAGATGTAGGGCCAGCCTTCAGAATGAAACCAGAAAATGGGTCATTAATTAACAAACTAAGATCCGATTTTTATATGTCTGGCGGAGTAAATCCACTTGGAGCTGAAGGAGGAGATATACATGATACAACCACTGAAGAAGGTTTTAGAAAATTACGAGCTCAATATTTTGCCAATGTTACTCTGGTAGACAATCAAATCGGAAAAATTCTAAAAGCCTTAGATGAATCATTTCAGTCCCAGAACACAATAATAATTTTTACTAGTGAGCATGGAGAAATGGCTGGGGATCATGGAATGCTAGAAAAGAGATCCTTATATGAGGAGTCCTCGAATGTACCGTTATTGATGCATGTACCTAACATGAATAATAATCAAAAAACTAATATTAAAGGTTCAATAAGTCAAGTAGATCTTGTTCCTACAATTTTAGAATTAAGTAATTCAGAAGTTCCGGAAAATCTTCATGGAAAATCTTTAGTTCCAATCCTTAATGGTGATGCTAATCTTCAAAATAATGACGTATTTATTCAATGGAATGGCATGAACGATAGAAATCTTGGTACTCCAGAAATTAACCGAATGATTTCAGTTCCATGGAGAGGTGTAGTTACTGGAGATAGGTGGAAATTAAATTTATCGCCTGGAGATCAATGTGAATTATACAATCTTAATACAGACCCTTATGAAATAAACAATTTATATAATCTTCCTGAGCAAAAAAACAGAATAAGAGATATGTCTGCAAGAATTAGAATATGGCAAGATTTAATCGAAGACGACATGATTTTACCCCCAGTATAGAAATTTAAATTCGAACTAAAGTAACAACAATATATTACTCAACTGAAATCATTACTTTAAAGGCCGGCAATTATTTTTTAATAATAATTACATATATAATTAGCAATAAATTAACATTTGTATTTAAATAAATTTATGAAAATTATTGCACATAGGGGTGCCTCAGCGTTAAGACCCGAAAATACTATAGTAAGTTTTGACCTTGCAATTGAAAGTGGATTCAAGCTGATTGAATTAGACATTCATCTTTCTAAAGATGATGTCCCAGTTGTTATTCATGACGAAACTGTCGATCGAACAACTAATGGTACTGGTAAAATTAGTTCAATGAGACTTTCAGAAATAAAAAAACTAAACTCTGGAGCTAATTTTAATAGCAAAATTAATTTTAATGAAACTATACCTACATTATCTGAAATAATAAAAAGATATAAAAACTCATCTCATATATTTATCGAAATTAAATCTAAGGATAAAAAAATAATCCCTATTTTAAGTGAAATCTTAAATAAAAATAATTTGTCTAATAATATTAATAATGATACTTTACTTACTAGAATACCTGGAGTATCAATAATTTCTTTTGATATAAAACAACTAATTCTTTCAAAAAAAATACTACCAAATTTAAACCATGGTTACTTAGTTAGAGTTGCCGAAGTAGAGCATATTAATTTTTGTAAAAAGTATGGATTTTTAGGAATTTTTCCTTATATAAAATCAATTAATTCTGATTTTGTGAATTTAGCAAAATCTGCTAATCTTTTTGTCGGAGCCTGGGGATTAATTAATGATGAGGAAATCTATCTTGCAAAAAAATTAGGACTATCTGGAATAACAGTTGATAATCCCTTAGATGTAAATACAAAATTACAAAGATTTAATATATAAATCTTCATCATTTTTAGCAGCTTTTATACCATCTTCAACATTGACTAGCTTCAATGAAATCGTACCAACTATTATTAATAAACAGACAGCCATTATTGCAACTCTTGCATCCATAGCTGAAGAAACAGCAACAAAGATCATTGGACCTATAACTGATGAAGCTTTACCTGCAAATCCAAAAAAGGAGAAAAATTCAGCAGTTCTATGCTTAGGTGTTATCTTAGAAAATAAACTTCTAGCTAAAGCCTGACTTCCACCCATTACTAAACCAACCGCAGTTCCTAGTAAAAGCCATTGATATTCGACTGATAGACCTAAAGGATACCAAACATTTTCTCTCATAAAATTAGGCCACCAATCAATGCTTCCTTTTCCTAATGAACTTGGATGCTTATCTCCAACTGATTGCATATTATCTAATTGCCCACCGGTGATTATAATCGAGTATTCAGAATTTTTATTATTAGAAACAAAAGTTAATAAATTATTAGCTTCAATCAGAGTTAATGAATCACCAATATTAATTGATTTGGTATAAATTTTATTTTCCAAAATTAGTTTATTCCAATTAACAGATTTATTATCGCTATCAAACGAAGGTACATTATCTACAATGTATTGGCCAGAGGAATAGGAAATATTATAATCAAATTCAGAGATTTTATTTGGTTTCAATGGAGTTATTGATATTGCAAAGATTACTATCACAGTCCAAATTATTAATGATAGTAGTAATGCATTTTTTGTATTAATTATTCTACTTAATTTATTAAACATAAGAGAACCAATAGCTGCCGTAAATTGAACTAAAAGTATTGTAACCACAGCAAACATTAGAGGTAGACCTAAAGTATCTGCTGCATAAGCTCCAGCTATAGCTAAAATTGTTTGAATTCCGTCATTAAATAATAAGTAACTCCCTAAATAAAGCATCATAGATTTAAATTTCTTTATATTTTTTGCTGTTTTAGACAGCTCTTGAACAGACAAATTTAAAACCTGTGAAATTCTTAAGTTGACTATAGGTTTTTCAATCTTAGGTTCAGGAATTACTCTTAATGTCCATATTGACCACCCAAACCACCAAAGGCCAATAGAAGAAATTGATAACCTAGTAATTAAATCTTCACTTGATGTATCTTGAAAAATAAATATTAGCACCGCGTGCATTAATAGCAATAAGCCACCTCCAACATAACCATAAGCAAATCCTATACCGCTTACATCATCTTGTAGCTCATCAGGGGCAATATTTGGTAAGAAGGAGTTATAAATGACTATTGCACCAGCAAAACCAATATTACCCATAAAAAAAGATCCCATTACCCACGCCCAATTAAAATTAGTATAAACACCAAAAAAAACTAGAATTGTAAAAAGTGACCCTATAAAGGTATATATTAATAATAATGTCTTTTTTATAGGGATTCTATCTGCAAGAACTCCAAGTATAGGACTTGCAAAAGCTACTAAAGCCGTGGAAATAGCTATCCCAAAACTCCACGTTGAAGTTGGCGTAAAAGTCATACCTAGAAAGCTTGCTTCATCTCCAAAAGCATCCTGAAACACAGCAACAAAATAAATTGGGAAAATAGCGGCCACACCACTGGTCGCAAATGCAGAATTAGCCCAGTCATACATGCACCATGCTTTTATTATTTTTTGTTTTCTTTTTGATAAATCAGAAATTTGCATAAATTTATACTATATTGTTAAAGATTGACTTACTATCCATAGACTCAATATGGTATATCCAATCATTAAAATAAGAAATGGATATTGGCTGTAATTAGCCTCTTTTTCGTTACTTGATAATCTCGTAGCATAAACGTGAGATGTAAAAACAGAGCCAATATGACCGAGTATTATTATTCCAACCGAAATTGAATGAGCCAATTCTACATTAAAATCCCGATTAACAATAAATTTTGAAGTACCAAACAAGTTCCATCCATACCCAAAAGGATCTGATAATAATGTAATTGATTCTTGCCCAGTTACTATAAAATACCATAAATAATGAGATAAGTGATAAGCAACCGCTATAGGTAATAAAGTTACAACAAAAATTGAAGCAATTTCAATAACACCTATATTTAATTTACCAAATATTTTCATTAGCTTGCAAAAAGAAAAAAATATTACTACGAATGATAAAAACAGGAGAGATAAAGCCACAAATTCTATTAGATAAATTTTAGAATAATTCATTATAAATTCAAACCAAAAATTGGTCATAGATATACCATCAAATGTAACAGTAGATAATACTAAAATTATAAAAATCACTAATGAAAAACTTAGTTTATTATTATTTAATAATCCTGATGATGGATACCGTAAGTAATAGACATTACTTTTATTAAACAAACTCTTATTTGCAAATAATATAGAACTATTTTTTTTACTTATATCAATTTTTTCTATAAAAGAAAGACGAGAAAACAATTCAAATACTAATGTGAAAATATCAGATTTTTCAAGCCATTCTTTGCTTCCATAAATATACATTCCAATCCAAATAAATGCAGAATAAAAAATTATAAAAAATGAAATATTTCTTGGCTTATCTGACCCATCAAAAATTAATTCAAATACTGCAAAAATAAGAAACAATAATACAGAAGGCCAATAGCCAAAATAATCCGGGTATTTATATATGTGTCTTTGAGAAATCTTTAAAGATTTTTCAAAAATATCAAAAAGTATTTTTATAGGATTAATATAAAACCAAAAATTACCAAATATTGAACATAAGATAGAAAAACCGGCCCAAAATACTACCCAAAATAAAATAGATGACAAACTATATGGTTCATTATACGAACCAATAAAACCTGAAATAATAATTAATAAAAATATAAATACTGTAAAATATCTTATGAAATTAACCATAATTTTAGTGATTTTTTTAGACTCTATATTTTTATGTATTTGTTTTTTTTGGTAATTTTTTAACCCTGGAATATTTCTTCCATAAGATCCAATTATTAAAAATGAAACAAATACAGTTAATGCTCCACCAAAAATATATATCCATAAAGGAAATGTTGTTTCAACCTTAGTTACTGTGCCATGGGCATAAATATTTTTGGATATTAACAAAGTAAATAATGTAAAGATTATATAAAAAGAAATTTTATTTATTTTAGAAAAAACCATTAATTACTTTTATCTCCAATTGTATAATGTATCATAAATTAAAAATAAAAAAATAAATGAAAGAAAATAAAAAAATATTTTTCTGGCTTGACCTTGAAATGACAGGACTAGGTGACAATCAAGTAATTATTGAAATTGCATCAATAATAACAGATGATGATTTAAAAATAATTAAAGAAGGGCCAGAAATTGCTATACATAGAACCAAAGACGAACTATCAATTATGGAAAGTTGGCCAGCTAACCAACATAAAAAATCAGGTCTTTTGAAAAGAGTTAATGACTCGAAAATCGATATTAAAAAAGCAGAAAAATTGACTTTAAATTTCTTAAAAAAATATGCAAAAAAAAATGAAGCAATTTTATGTGGAAACTCTATATGGGTTGATAGAAAATTTCTTAGAAAAGAAATGCCTATGCTGGAAGAATATTTATATTATCGTATGATTGACGTTTCTTCACTCAAAGAACTGATTTCAAAATGGTACTCTTCGGAAGAACAATATCAAGAAAAGAATAGCTCTCATCTTGCCCTCTTAGATATTAGAGATAGTATAAATGAGCTAAAGTGGTACAGAGAAAAATTTTTTATAAATAAAACTACCTAATACTGTTTTTGAGAATACAAAGCTATGAGTATTTTCCGGCAAAAACTTCCAATTTTTGGAAGAAATCCCGCATTATTGAATCGCGGTCAATTTGATGAACATACCTTATCGGGTGTCTAGAATGATCTAAACTCCATGTTGCCTGTTCGGTCAAGATTGGAGACGAAATAATATAACTAGGTACCCACTCTTCGTTTAGCACCCAGGCGACTGCCGCCATATCCCATATTTCCTTAGACCATCCTTTATGATTATCACTATAATTTTTAAATCGCTTTGCCAAAAAGGCACCAATTTCTCCTTGAGGTTCGACGTAACGCTCAATCTCCGGAACAGAACTGTGTAGATGGGAGGTAACTCCCATGCAGGGCACTAATACAACTGGCGCACCACTATCTAAAAGTACCTGTGCTCCACCAATATCCTGTTTAAGATTGAATTCATTTGTGTCAGGCCAATTCAAACTGTGCCCACCTAGCCATACCACCACAATACGGTCAATGATGTCAGGCGCTTTCAAAATTGCTGAAACAACATTAGTAATTGCAGCGATTGAAATCACGTAAAGAGGGTCTTCGGGTGATCCCGCCCGGGCCCTTGAAATTAAATTATCAACCGCTGGAGCATGTATATATTTTTTTTGTGATCCAATGAATCGCCCCACACCCTGGTAGACCAGATTGTCGGTATCAATTTTCAATCGTTTCAAAAGACGTAAAATTTCAGCATAACTTTGTTCCATCCCATCTTGCGGGTTCTTTGAACGATGATTATGAAAAGGAGCAGCATAAATTGCCTCTACTGAGAGACGTTTAGGTGATAGCATCATTTGGACAATCGCAAACTGATCATCTATTTCATTATATGCATCCGTATCCATTACCACTCTCAATTTACCTGCTCGAGGAAGTAATAATTGTAGACGCTTTTTATTTGAAATTTTCATTTATAGACCTCCATCATTTGCCGAAGTGGTGCATAAAAAATTTATAAATAAGCCTATCTTATGCTATAACCACCATCAACCGGTATAGAAACCCCTGATACAAATTGAGATGCTTCAGATGCAAGAAAAATTGCTGTGCCTGCTAAATCATTAGGAGTTCCCCATCTACCAGCCGGAGTTCTAGGTTGAATTAATGCATGCCTTTCTGGGTATGTTATGCGAAATTTTTCAGTCATTGCTGTTACAATCCATCCAGGTAATATTGCATTGACTTGGATATTATCCTTACTCCAACCGTCCGCACAACTCTTAGTATACTGAACAACCCCTCCTTTACTAGCCGCATAAGCAGAACCATATGTAGAACCAAAAATAGATAACATAGAACCAATATTAATTATTTTTCCTGAACCATTCTTTTTCATTTTTTCTACAACTTTGCTAGACATAATATGCATACTTGATAAATTTATGGATATAACTTTTGACCAATCTTCAAATGAAAGTTCTTGAGGTTCTGTAGCTCTAATATTTATGCCAGCATTATTTACTAAGATATCGATAGATTCATTTTCTTTATAAATTTCTATAAACATTTGATCCACAGATTTTACTTCCGTAATATCACATATAAAAAAAGAGATCTTGCTTTCAGGAAATTTTTTCGCTAGATATGCCCTACTCTCTTCATTTTTTTGTTCGTTTCTACCAATAATAATTAGTGATGCACCAAATTGTAAGTAACCCTCAGCTATCCCCAATCCAATTCCTCCATTCCCACCTGTAATTAATGCTGTTTTATTACTTAAGTCAAACATTTTTTTCTCCTAGATTTTTTATACGACAAGTTATAATATAATACTATAACTTAAATATAATAATGATATATAGACAAATGTTTAATTTACCAACAAATCATATTGATATGCCCGAAGCACTAAGTGATATTACAGTTCTTGACTGTTCTCAAATACTTGCTGGACCTTTTTGCAGCATGCTTCTATCAGATATGGGTGCAAATGTAATAAAAGTTGAAAAACCATCAGGCGGGGATGATACACGTCGATTTGGCCCACCATTTATAAATGATGAGTCCGCTGCTTTTTTAGCTATGAACAGAAATAAAAGAAGTATAGTTATAGATTTTAAAAATAATCATGGTGTAGAAATAATGAAAACACTAGCTAAAAAATCTACCGTAATAATTGAAAATTATAGAACTGGAGTTATGGATAAACTAGGATTAGGATATGAAGATCTAAAAAAAATTAATCCTAAAATTATCTATTGTTCAATTTCTGGTTTTGGAAGGACCGGACCTTATGCTGAAAGGGGGGGCTTTGATTTAGTTGCTCAAGGTATGAGTGGATTAATGAGTATTACTGGAGTGCCAAACTCTCCACCTATTAAGGTTGGTGTTCCTATTGCAGATATGAATGCTGGAATGTTTGCAACATATTCAATTTTGACAGCTTATATCCACATGTTAAAGTCTGGTGAAGGACAATTTCTTGAAGTTTCATTGTTAGAATCTGCTCTTGCGTATACAGTTTGGGAATCAAGTAGCTATTTTGCAACTAAAGAAATTCCGGAACCTCTAGGCTCATCTCATAGATTATCTGCTCCATATCAGGCATTAAAAACAATTGATGGATATATAAATATAGGCGCTCCAAATCAATCTAATTATGAAAGATTATGCAATGCCATTGATAGAAAAGACTTAATAGAAAACAAAAAGTTTATCGATAATGCAAACAGGTTAATTAATAGAGAAAAATTAGAAAAAGAGCTTGAAAAAACTTTGTCTTCTAAAAAATCAAATTACTGGATAAAAAAATTAGATGATTACGGAGTTCCATGTGGCCCAATAAATAATATTGAAAATACTTGGAGTGATCCACAGGTAATTGCTAGAAATATGAGAGTCAGTCTTGAGCATCCAAAAGCAGGTAAAATCGATAATATTGGAGTCTCTCCAAAACTCTATAAAACACCAGGCAGAATCACAAAGCCTGCTCCTATTTTAGGTGAACACTCTACTGAAATTTTGAAGGAATATGGATATAGTAAAGAAACAATTGAAAGCTTTATCGATAAAGATGTAATTACACAAATTTAGATTATTTTTTTTTCTTTCTTATTCTTTTATTTCTATCTTTTTCTTTGGTTGCTTTCGATGATTTGTAGGCGAGCCATCCAAGCAAAAGTAAAATTAGAGCAAAAACAACAAGTTCATCATAGGCTCCTAAAGCACCATGTATCAAGTTTATTTGTTCAATCATAATAATATTTTAAGCATAGACAATGATATTATACAAACATAAATTTACACAGATGGAAAAAATTATGGCTAAAAGAATAAATAAAGTAATAGAATTATTAGAATCTAAAGAAACCGTATACTATATGGGTGCACATTCAGGACACGTATTAACTTATGAACAAGGGATTATTGACGCTAAAACTTGGGCAGATTATATAAATATAGGGATGGAACATGGAGCTTTCGATATGCCAGGTTTGGATAATTATATAAGAGGACTCATTGATGGAGGACCTACACCCAGTGGTCACAAAACTCCGGCTATAATAGTCGAAGCACCTGTTGAAGGTAGTTCAGAAAACATTGTAAGATATAATGCGTGGCAATTTAGAATGATTCTTGCTAGAGGAGTTCATGGAATAATTTTATGCCAAGCTGAAAGTCCAGATGCTGTAAGAGCATTTGTTGAATCCTGCAGATATCCTATTAATACCGCTGGAGTTGGATATGGATTAGATAGGGGTACTAGAGGAGTTGGAGGTCATCCAACTGCTTCGAAAGTATGGGATATTGATCCCGAAAATTATATTTCAAAATGCGAACCATGGCCCTTAAACCCTGATGGAGATTTATTGCTTGGGGTAAAAATTGAAAGTGTAAGAGGTGTGGCAAATTGTGAGCAAATTTTAACCGTACCTGGTATTGGATATGCCGAGTTTGGCCCAGGAGACGGGCATATGTCTTATGGAATAAAAAGAGACCCAAATAAACCATTAGATTCTAGAATCATAGAGGCCGGAAAAAGAGTTAAGGAAGCATGTGAAAAAAATGGAAAATATTTTCTTGGAGGAGCCACAGCAGATAATATAAGTAACAAAATTGATGAGGGTGTACATATTATTTCTGGTGGAAGACAAGATACTGCTGAGGCAGGACGCAAATATACAAAAAGGCAAATGCCAGTCTAAAAAACTTTATCTCAAGTCACAATCAATATTTGATTCTTCACAATAAGTTTCAAACCAATTAATTACCTCTTTGTGGTAAGGAATTCCTTCTTTTGATCTTTTGAGCACTTCTTCTTGCTCTTCTAGGCCTGCGTATATAACTCTTTCATGGCCCTCAGATGGAGGAACATTTATTATATGTTCTAGTAAATCATCCATATCTGATAAAAATTTTGTTTTATCTGTGAAAGCATCAATGTCATAGGCTTGAAAAAAATGCCCACCATTATTTTTATGAACTGGACCTGGTCCCCATCCGGATAATTCATTACAAATTATTTCATTCATTAGACCCAAACTATAACCTTTGTGAGAACCATTTTCTCTTGTCCCTCCAATATGTAATAAATGAAATTTTTCAGGTGGATGTACTTCTTCCATTATAGGGTTTCCATTAGTATCTGAAATCCAACCAGGTTCTAGTTTTGCTCCAGTACGTTTGGCTAGAGTAATTTTATTACCTGCTACTTGGGAAGTTGCTATATCAAACAAAAAATAAGGCATCGATTTGGCTGGAGCTGCCCAAGCAATTGGATTTGTACCTAGTAGCGGTTTTGATCCAAATGTTGGAACCGTATTCAATGCTCCCCCAGCTGTCATACAGTGACCAATCATTCCTTGNTCNGCTGCCATCATTGCATAATANCCACATCCCGCTAAATGTCCTGAGTTAGTTACCGCAACAGCACCAATACCAAATTNTTTAGCCTTATCTATAGCTTTTTGCATTGCCCANGGTCCCACATGTGTNCCTAAAGCNCNATCAGCATNTATAGTTAATGTTGTTGGAGATTCTCTTAATATTGAAAATTTTGGATTCGGATTAAGCTCTTTGTTAGTGTACTCCCCAACATATCTACGTAAGCCATTTGAAACTCCATGAGATTCTACNCCTCTTAAGTCATTGGTAATTAATACGTCAGCATTAATTTTTGCAGCATCTTGACTTAATCCTAAGTGAACAAAAACTTTTTCTGTAACTAATCTGACTTTTTGNTCTTCNACATATACTCTNTCTTTTTTTGGTACTTTAAATCTTTCTAGCATGAGTTATTCCTTANAAAATTTAATAATTAAATCTATCATAAAAACACAAAGAATTTAACTGTTGTGATAGATTNAATAAATAATATAAATAATTGAGGTAAATTATGAGAATTGCATTACTAGGTATTTCACATGAAACAAATACNTTTTCTGTTACACCCGCTACATATGAAGANTTTGAAAAAAGAACGATCATNAGAGGAGATGAAATTTTTCCAAGATATGAAGGTGCAAACTATACTATTACAGGNTATATGGATGCAGCAAGAGAATTTGATTTTGAACTAGTTCCTTTAATGTTCGCAGAAACTGGGCCAATTGGAACAATAACTAAAGATGCATACGANANACTATCATCTGAAATGTTTANTATGCTTGAAAATCAAGGACCTTGGGATGGAGTATTAATNTCTAATCANGGNGCNGCAGTNTCTGAAGAATTTCCTGATATGGATGGAGAATTTACCA
>PAOV01000024.1 GCA_002708145.1 Chloroflexota bacterium | reverse complement strand
GGACGCTTTGCTTTTTTTACTAAACCCAAAACCTTAGACAAAGCCCTAGGCTCAGGCCATGCACGTTGTAATGGTCTAGATCCCCTATTATAAGGTCTCTCTTCTAGCCCTACATCACTTGAAAAACTAGAGAACATAATATCCACAGGCAAACTAATGTGAACTGGTCCGGGATATCCTGATGTAGCTATAGTCCAGGCTCTATCAACAAACTCTCTTATTCTTTCACCATCAGGAATACTTACTGAGTATTTTGTCAATGGAGAAGCAATAGCAACATCATCAATTTCTTTAAAACCTCCCGCTCCCTGACGTTTTTGTGTTGAAGATCCTGTAATGAAAATAACTGGAGATCTTTCTCCCCATGCTTCTAACATTGCAGGAACAGCATTCGCGAAGCCCTCTGGACCAACCAAACAAACAACTGGTTTACGAGTTATCCTAGTATGTCCATCCGCCAAATGTCCTGCAATTTGTTCATGTGGACAATTTATAACTGACATTTTGAATTCCATCATTCCTTCAAGTGCTGGATTACAAAATCCTCCCGCAAGAGTAAAAATCTGGTTTACACCTTTCTCTTTTAAAGCATTTGCTAGAAGTGAACCTCCACGCATAAACTTTTTTTTCATTCCTGACTCCCAGCTAATACAGAATTATCTATTTCATTAATCTCTTTGACCCCAATTTGCGCCATAATAATATACAATTCTTCTTTAAATATAGATAAAATTTTTTCAAGCCCGGATTTTCCGGCAGCTGCTAATGAATGCAATATTGGTCTCCCTAAAAAAGTGAAATCTGCCCCACTTGCCAAGGCTTTAACTATGTCGCTAGCATCCCTTAATCCACTATCAAATGCAATTGGAAAATCCTTCCCAAGAGCATTTCGAATTAATGGTAAAATGTCGATAGGAGAAGGAGCTCCATCTAATTGGCGTCCTCCATGATTTGAAACCCAAATTCCATCTATTCCAACACTTTTTAATTTCTTTGCATCCTCAGTTGACAAGATACCCTTGACAATAATTTTACCATCCCAAATAGATCTAAGTTGATTTAAAAAATCCCAATTTGCTCCCATTCTATTTGCAGTACGTTCAAATTTATTATCTTCATTTTGGAAAAGAACCGGCTTTGGTATACCAGCTGATAAAGTTCTTATAGACCAAACTGGGTGAATAGCAAAATCAATAAATTGAGACATTCCTATTTTGAATGGAACATTGAAACCATTTCTAAGTTCTCTAAGGCGTCTCGCTGCTTGAGGAACATCAACGGTTAAAATAAGAGTTTTGTATCCTATTGACTTAGCAATTTTTGCTAACTCCAACCATCTTTCAGGCCCATTCAATACATAGAGTTGGAACCAGCTTTTATCTTCGCCAGCCGAATATACTTCCTCTAGATTCGTGGATGTAGCAGTAGCTATACAATGTGGTAAATTCCTTTCTTTTGCAATTTTCGCCATTAAAAGATCTGCATTTGGATAAGCCAAATTACACATTCCCATTGGAGCAATTCCGAAAGGGTAACAAAAATTTTCTCCCAAAAATGATGTTGATAGAGAACGCTCACTTACATCAATTAATGCTCTAGGTAAAAGTTTGATTTTGTCAAATGAATTTATATTTTCTTTAGCGGCAATTTCTCTTCCCGTCGCACCCTCAATAAAATCAAAAATTAATTTTGGTAATTTTGATTGAGAAATTCTATAGGCATCAAAAGAATCAAATATTTTTTCTTCTCTTCCCATATTCAAAAAAAACAAATAGAAAATAATCTTAAAAATATAAAAAATTACTACATATAAATTATAAATTTAAAAAAAATTATATTGAGAAAAAGTTCAGTTGTAAAATATACTTAAAAAAAATGATTTAATTTTATGGTGAATAGTAGCCTATTTTTATTTTTTCAGCCATAAAAAAGGCATATTATAATATAAAAAATTAAAAAATTTTTTAAAATTAATGTAAAAATAATTTTAAAAAAATAAATTGACAAAGGAACTTCCTGGTGCTAGATATTAACCAAAAACGGAGAAATTTAACTATTTTTTGAGGAGGAGATAGATGAAAGTTTCAATGACAGTAAATGGAACCATGCATGAACATGATGTGGAGCCAAGAACACTTCTTGTTCAGCATTTAAGAGAAAATCTTGGACTAACCGGAACAAATATAGGTTGTGATACCAGTCAATGCGGGGCTTGTACTATACATGTTAATGGCGAGGCATTAAAGTCCTGCACTATGTTTGCAGTTCAGGCAGATGGTGCTGAGATAACTACAATAGAAGGTTTAGCTAATAATGGGGAACTTCACCCAGTCCAGAAAGCGTTTTGTGAGAATCACGGTTTGCAATGCGGATACTGTACTCCTGGGATGATAATGGCTTCAGTGGATATGTTGAAAAATAATCCAAATCCCACAGAAGATGAAATCAGGAGTGGACTAGAGGGTAACTTTTGTCGTTGTACAGGTTATCACAATATAGTTAAATCTGTCAAAGCTGCAGCAGTTTCAATGAAAGGAGGTGCGTGATGGGTAAATATATTGGTGAAAGTGTTTTAAGAAAAGAAGACCCAAGAATGGTTACTGGAGAAGCAGATTACCTTGATGACATAAAAATTCCAGGGATGCTATATGCAGTTGTAAAGAGAAGTGATTATGCACATGCAAAGATTAAAAGCATTGATACTACAGAAGCTTCTAAAATGCCTGGAGTTATAGGTGTATGGACAGGAAAGGATTTTGAAGATTTAAATCCAATGCCATGCGCTTGGCAAGCAGGAGGAATTACAAATAATGCAAATACTCCTAGAGTATTAGAAATTGACAAGGTAACTTTCACAGGACAAGGGATTGCTGTTGTTGTCGCCGAAGACAGAAATTTGGCTGAAGATGCATGTTCTAAAATTAACGTAGACTATGAAGAATTAGATGTTGTTGTCTCAGCAGTTGATGCAATAAAACCTGGTGCCCCTCAGCTCCATGAAAATGCAGCAAACAACATATGTATGGAATGGGAATGCGGTAATCAGGAAGGAACAGATAAAGCCATAAGTAATTCGGATGTGGTTGTTAAAGAACATCTTGTAAATCAAAGGCTAATCCCAAATTCGATGGAACCCCGTGGAGCAATAGCAGAATATAAATCTGCTACAGAAGAATTTACTGTATGGATGACTTCGCAAGCTCCTCATGTAATGAGGTTATTAATGACTGCATTTGTATTTGGAATACCAGAAACAAAAATGAGAGTAATTGCAGCTCATGTTGGTGGTGGATTTGGTTGTAAAATCTTTCTTTATCCTGAATATTGCCTCCTTGCAGCATTGGCTAGAAAAATAGAACGACCCATCAAATGGATGGAAACTCGATCAGAGAATTTTCAGGCTACAACTCATGGTAGAGACCATTCAACCCAAATTCAAGTGGGAGCCAATAATGATGGTACAATCACTTCATTAAAAGTAAATACAGTTGCAAATCTTGGTGGAACACTGTCAACAATTGCTCCCGGAATTCCAACTACACTTTATGGAAGATTACTTTCTGGTACTTATAAGTTCCCTAACATTTACTGTGGTGTCAAAGGTGTTTATACCAACACAGGTATGGTGGATGCCTACAGGGGTGCTGGAAGGCCAGAAGCAACTTTTGTTGTAGAAAGGGCGTTAGATCTTGTAGCAAAAAAACTCGGAATGGATGTTGTAGATGTTAGGAAGAAAAACTTCATTCAAAAAGATCAGTTCCCATACACACCAGCAGATGGAATCACAAAAGGGCTTGAATATGATAGTGGAGATTATGAAAAACCACTGAACAAGGCGCTTGAGATGTTCAATTACGCTAAATTCAGAGAAGAACAAAAAAGAGCTCGTAACGAGGGTAAATATCTTGGTGTTGGATTTTCAACCTACATAGAAGCATGTGGTGTAGCCCCTTCTGCATGGGTTGGTGTAGGAGGTGAAGGTTGGGGTGCTGGACTTTGGGAAAGTGCNAACATNNGNGTTCATCTTANCAGGNAAAGTNGTTGTAACNACNGGTNNNTCNCCCCATGGTCAAGGCACCGAAACAACNATGGCACAAATAGCCGCAGATGAATTGGGATTGCCCTATGAAGATGTAGATGTTCAATACAACGATACCCTTGGNACTCCTTTCGGTTATGGAACTTATGGAAGCAGAAGTGCAGCTGTAGGAGGAACTGCACTCTTTAATGCAGTTCAAAAAGTCAAACAGAAAGCTCTCAGAATTGGGGCTCATATGTTGGAAGCTTCTACCGATGACGTTGTTTATGAAGATGGTAAAGTCANTGTCAAAGGATCACCGGATCAAGCAAAAACAATCCAGGAGATTGCTGGAGCAGCAGCTTTGGGTTATAGTCTCCCAGAAGGAGATGAACCCTTCCTGGATGAAACATCATATTTTGACCCACCCAATACTACATGGCCTTTTGGTACTCATATATGTGTAGTTGAAGTAGAAAAAGAAACAGGCTCAGTAAAGGTTAAAAAGTATTTGGCTGTTGATGACGTGGGCAATGTAGTGAATCCCATGATAGTTGACGGGCAAATTCATGGAGGAATTGCACAGGGAGTTGCTCAGGCTCTCTGGGAATCAGGTGAATACGACGAGTCCGGTCAACTGATTTCAGGATCTCTAATGGATTACGCAATACCTCGAACAGATTGTCTACCCAATTTTGAACTTGATAGGACTGTTACTCCTAGTCCAACTAATCCATTGGGGGTCAAAGGGGTAGGAGAGACAGGTACGATTGCTTCGACACCAGCGGTTGTCAATGCTGTTATGGATGCATTGTCACCGTTTGGAGTAANCAATCTTAATATGCCTCTCACTTCACAAAAAATTTGGACCGCAATTCAAAATAAAGGAGCTTAAATGTACGCATCAAAATTTGATTATATTAAGGCTTCCAGCATTGAAGAAGCTATTACATTAAAATTAGATAATAACGATTCGAGTCTAATCGCAGGTGGGCACAGTTTAATTCCTGCAATGAAATTGAGGCTTAGTACTCCCCAAAAACTAATTGATATCTCTGGATTGGATCAATTGAAAAATATTTCNAACATTGGTGACTTCATCAGCATTGGTTCCTTATGTACTCATAAGCAATGTGCTGAATCAGATGTAATCCAGAAAAATTGTCCAGCCTTGAGCAATGCTGCTTCAGTGATTGGTGATCCTCATGTNAGGAATAAAGGAACAATTGGAGGTGCCTTAGCCCATTCTGATCCCCAGGCAGATTATCCTGGAGCAATCTTGGCATTGAATGCTACTATGGTTGCAAAAGGACCTTCCGGAGAAAGAGAAATTCCGGTAGATAACTACTTCACTGGACTTTGGGAAACTGCACTCGGTGACNATGAAATACTAACAGAGATCAGAATTCCTGTTAACTCGATGAATGCTAATTCTTGTTATCTCAAATTTCCACAACCTGCATCCCGATACCCCTATGTNGGTTGTGCGGTAGCAATGAGTAATTCAAATGGCAATTGCTCGGAAGTTCGTGTGGGATTAAGTGGTGTAGGAGAGGTTGCTTTTAGAGATAAAGGAGTTGAAGATTCAATAAGAGGTCAAACTTTAAATGAGGCATCCATTGCAAATGCATCCTCTAATGCTGCTGAAGGGCAAAATGTTCTAAGTGATGCTTTTGTCAGTGAAAAATACCGAAGGGCAATGGCAAAAGTATATACAAAACGTGCGTTAATTAAAGTTTCATAAAATTCTCCCTAACCCTATCCTTCAATTCAAGGATAGGGAGTTCTCAGACCATTAATAGTTTTTTCAAATAATTAAATTTTTAAAAAAATAAAACAGATTAATATGATTGATTTGCGTAGTGATACAATCACACTTCCTACTTCAGAAATGAGAGAAACAATGTCTCAAGCTCCCGTTGGAGATGACGTTTATGGAGAAGATCCTACTATCAACGCTTTAGAAAAACGTGTTGCGGAAATACTTGGTAAGGATGATGCCATTTATATGTCATCAGGAACAATGGCTAATCAAGTGGCCGTTAGGACTCATACCGAACCAGGAGATGAAATTTTAATAGAAAAAAATTCTCATATTTATTTTTATGAGGCTGGAGGTACTGCTGCCCTCTCAGGAGTAATATGCAATTTAATTTCAGGTGAAAGAGGTATCTTTGGCTCAGAAGAAATGGAAAAAGTTATGCTGGAAAAAGAACCTCATACAACAAAATTGAGACCAGTTGATTTCCACTTGCCTAGAACAAAGCTAGTTTGTATTGAGAATACTACCAATCGAGGCGGAGGAAAGGTTTGGCCACTTGAAAAACTTGCAGAAGTGGAAAAGTTTGCAAGGTTAAAAAATTTAAAAATACACCTTGATGGAGCGAGGATTTGGAATGCAGCAACAGCATTAAATGTTTTGGAGTCTGAAATTGCAAATTTTTTTGATTCAGTTAGCGTATGTTTCTCTAAAGGGTTAGGAGCTCCTGTAGGATCAGCTTTGGTCGGGGACTACGATTTTATTATGGAAGCTAGACGATTTAGGAAACAATTTGGTGGGGGAATGAGGCAAGCTGGAATTATAGCAGCTGGAGCTTTATTTGCTCTTGAAAATAATAGAAAAAGAATACAAGATGATCATAAAAATGCAAAATTGCTTGCTGATGGACTATCAAAAATAGATGGTATAGAAATTAATCCGGTAGATATCGAATCAAATATTTTGATTTTCAGTTTAACAAAAATGTCTTCACATGAATTTACTCAACTTTTGGAAAATTATGATATTCACGTATTGCCATGGGATGAAACTTCAATTCGTGCTGTTACAAACTCAATGGTAACCGAAAAAAATATTATAGAAACACTTAAAAAAATTGGAAAAATCATTTAAAACAATTTCAAAATTAGTTTTAAAATAAAAAATATAATTTATAGTATAATTTAATTTTAAAAAAATGTGTAAGCCG
Organism: Chloroflexota bacterium; assembly: GCA_002708145.1. Lineage (GTDB taxonomy): Bacteria > Chloroflexota > Dehalococcoidia > Lucifugimonadales > Lucifugimonadaceae. The sequence goes on along the minus strand of PAOV01000024.1, from coordinate 4,710 downwards.
ACTAATGGAGTTTATGCAGCGTCACTTACTCCTCTGACATCAAAATTAGAACCAAATATTTCAAAACTAATTGATCATGTAACATGGCTTATAGAATCTGGAGCTGATGGAGTAGCTTTGCTTGGAAGCACAGGAGAAGCCAATTCATTGACTTTAGAACAACGATTAAACATAATAAAAAAATCAGGTATTAGTTTACCACAGGAGAAAATTATAATTGGTACTGGTTGCTGCGCACTTCAAGATACTATAAAACTTACTAAAGCAAGTATTGATTCTGGATTTTTTTCGGTATTGGTGTTACCTCCTTTTTATTACAAACCTCAAAGCGATGAAAGTATTTTTCGTTATTTTTCTAAATTAATATCAACTGTGAATGAACAGAAATTAAGAATTATATTTTATAATTTCCCAATGCTAAGTGGTTATAATTTCAATACAAAAATTTTGAAGTCCTTAAAAAAGGAATTTGGTAAAATAGTTTCTGGGATCAAAGATAGTTCAAGTGAATGGCTGAATATAATAAAATTAGTTGAATCTGTTCCCGATTTTAAGGTTTATGCTGGTACTGAAACTTTTTTGTTAGATACACTCAATATAGGAGGAAGTGGGTGCATTTCAGCAAGTGCTAATTTAACTGTAAAAGAATGTCAGAAAGTATATCAGGCATGGAAGAGTGAGAAACCTAAAATAGCAAAAGATGCTCAAAATAAACTTTCTATTTTAAGAAAAATTTTAGAAAATTATCCTTTTATTTCAGAGCTAAAGAGTCTTTTTGCTAACAAATCTGATTCAGAGAATTGGGGGAATATGTTACCACCTTTTAATCCTCTATCCAGCAAAGAAGTTCGTTCAATCGAAAACCATCTAAAAGAAGTTGGATTCGATCTAGAACAGTTTTTTAAAAAAAACTAATTACTGCTTCTTTTAAAAAAGTCTAAACTTTATTCGAAGTACTTATTTTTTATTAGAAAAACGGTCAAAAATATGCAAGGATAAAAAAATATCAAATTTACCTAATTTAGATTTTAAAAATTTTTCAAAAAAGTAACAGTATAACTATACAAAAAATGAATTATGAACGAAGAACTCTATCTGGTGGCCTATAAGGACATCGAGCAAAAAGAAATTGACGAGGCGTTATGGCTTAAAGCTATGTCCCATGCAAGTGGTGACAAAAAAAGAGCTAAATGGGCATATATAGAATTACGAGTTGATCAAATGTTGCGAGACCCCTCGCTTAGAAGAAGTTCTAGCAAAAAGGTCCGCAAACCAAACCACCAATCTGGAGCATATATGATTTGGATAAGTATACTTTTCTTTTTTGCAATAATTACCGCAGCAGTCACATTGGACTTTGTCAATTTTTCTTTAGTTTTTTCTAATGCATTATTCTTTTTCGATGCACCTTCTTTAATTTTTATTCTACCTATTGCTATATTATTTGGAGTATCAGCAACTTCTTGGCGAACATATGGTAGATGCTGGACTTATACTCTTGGATCTGCAAAGCACGTATCTATAAAAGATGCATCTTCAGTTGTTAGATGCCTTAATGTAATGGGAAATGTTGCCTGGAAAATGGGAATCCTTGGGACTCTAATAGGTGTAGCTCTTCTCTTGAAAAGTTGGGACCAAATTAATAACGTCGGAGCAGCGCTAACAGTTGCTTCATTAACTTTATTCTACGGGGTACTTTTTAAACTTCTTACTTATGTTGCAGAACAAAGAGTTAGAAATCATTATATTCATTAATTTAAGAGATAACATTGACCTTCTTGTGATATATTTTTTTAATAACTCATAACCCCCCTTAGCACATCTCAACTATAGTCATTTTGAACGAACAAGTTGACAATTTGTATAATTGTTTAGATAATCATCACGGTATTAACTCTCGTTTCAATGTTTTGAGATGAGAAATATTTTGGTATGTTTTTAAAAAATTAATTAATTTTAATATTGTATTTAAATATAAATTATACCTTATTAATTTAATAAATGTACCTATTAACCCTTAACCAGCTAAAAAATTAAGCTGTTTTCAAAACCTAAAAGGATAAAGTGCTAGAAAAAGAAGAAAATAAATCCAAAACTAACCCTCCTGTCAAAGCTAAATCAGAAATAGAACCAATTGTATTTTTAGAAAAAGAAGAAGAAGATATAGATTCACTCTATGAAGAAAGTGTAAAAGGTTTCCGAGATCAAGATATTGTAAATGGAACTGTTACTGAAATTACCACTGATTATGTAACAGTAGATATTGGTTTCAAGTCTGATTGTCTAATTCCCGCAAATGAATTTCAAGATAATGAAGGTAAATCAGAAACTAAAGTGGGGGATAATGTAGAGGTTTTTGTAGAAGCACTTGAAGCTGATGAAGATGGAATTACATATCTATCTAAACGGAAAGCCGAAAAGGTTCGTACATGGGAAAAAATTGGAGAAATTTACGAAGATGACGGTATTGTTAGAGGTACAATTGTAGCCAGAATAAAAGGAGGACTTTCTGTCGATATAGGGGTTAAAGCTTTCTTACCTGGTTCTCAAGTTGATTTAAGACCAGTCAGGAATTTAGACAAATTACTTGGAGAAGACTTTGACTTTAAAGTTTTGAAATTTAACCAAAAACGAGGGAATATTGTTCTATCAAGAAGAGTCCTGCTGGAAATTGATAGAGATGAAAAAAGAATTAAGACGCTTGATATAATTAAAGAAGGTGCTCTAATCAAGGGTTTTGTGAAGAATATTACGGATTATGGAATTTTCGTAGATTTAGGAGGTGTAGATGGATTACTTCATATAACTGACATGACTTGGGGAAGAATCGTTCATCCATCAGAAATGTTTGAGCTGGGTGATGAATTAGAAGTTGTAATTTTAAAGTATTTCCCTGACGAGCAAAAAGTTTCACTTGGCCTAAAACAAAAAGCTCAAAATCCATGGGAAATGGTTGAAGAAAAGTTTCCAGTTGGTACAAAAGTTTCCGGGAAAATAGTTAGTCTAACAGATTATGGAGCTTTTATTGAAATAGAACCAGGGGTAGAGGGACTCATCCACGTTTCAGAAATGTCATGGACAAAAAGAGTTCGTCACCCATCAAAATTCGTAGAACTTGGACAGTCAGTTGATGCAATAGTAAAAGATCTAGATGTAGAAAGAAAAAGGATTTCCCTTTCTATAAAAGAAGTTCAAGCGAATCCCTGGAAACTTGCTCTAGATAGATACCCTGTAGGTTGTGTTGTGAAAGGCTTAGTAAGAAATGTAACAGACTTTGGAATATTTATAGGTCTTGACGAAGGGATTGACGGTTTGGTACATGTTTCGGATATTACATGGAAACAAAGACAGGCCAAGCCATCTGAAGTAGCAAGTAAAGGAGATGAAATTGAAGTAAAGGTTTTAAATATAGATGTTGAGCAGGAAAGACTATCATTAGGAATAAAGCAACTAACAGTAGATCCTTGGAAGGATCTAGATGAAAAAAATCCCCTAGGTACTGAAATAGAAGGTACTGTAGTAAATTTAACAGATTTTGGAATTTTTGTTGAAGTCTCAGATGGTGTTGAAGGATTAGTTCATATTTCTGAAATAGATTCTGAAATTCCAAAAAATAAAGTTCATTCAATGTATCCCGTGGGATCTTTGGTAAAAGCAAAAGTAATTAAAATTGATCTAGATGAAAGACGATTAGGACTAAGCATATCTGAAATTATTTCCAAACCCTCTTCGACTAATTCAATTACAGAGAAAGAAGACATCGAAGAAAATACCGCAAACGCTAATGAATTAGATGAAAACAGAGACGATGAAATTAAAAATAAAGATAAAAATAAATTAGAAAATATAACAAAAAAGGAAGAGATTATCGTTAAATCTAAAAATCAAAATATTGATTCAAGTAATGGAGATAAACAAATTGAAGAAAGTTTGAAAAATGATAACACGGAGGCTCTTGCTAGCAGTAAAAATAGTGAAAAAATAGAATCTACACAACCTGATGATGAAAAAAATATTGAATCAATTGAAATTAATGACAAAAATAAGTCTGCTAAAGAAGAACAAAAAACTAAACCTAAAAATGAATCTACAAACGATACTGCTACAGATTCATTGAACTCAAAATCAGAGGGGACCTAGTAAAAAACGGGGGAAAATTCTAATGATTAGGTTGATTAGTAGGAATCTTCTAAGAAAATGCTTGAATATCTTATAATTATTTAAGAAAGTTATGTAAATAATTTTTTTTAAAGAAAACCACAACTTTTTAGAGACTTTACACTCAGCTAAAAACCGCGTATTTGATATAGTGAGTGCTCTACAGCATTACGAATACGTTCACTCTCGTTTTGACTGAAACTTTCAAGCAATTCTAATCAAGTCTTTGCTTTTAAAAGACCAAGAATTTTAATTAATCTTTCTGTGACTAACAAATCTTGATCTTTCTTTTGCTTCTTCAATGCAAGAATAGTTGCTTCAACAGCATTTTTGCCAAGATGTCTCATTGCCTCAATTACTTGATCTGCAACCTCTTCATCTGATAGATATGGTAACATCAATGTAGCTACCCGAGGATTTTTAATTCGTCTAAGAATTTCAAATGTATCACGATTTTCAAAATATGAACGACCTTTAAGTAATTTACTTATTGAATCAGAAATCTCTGGACCAATTTTGATTAGTAACTCCCTATAGGAAGCTCTATAAATA
>PAOV01000023.1 GCA_002708145.1 Chloroflexota bacterium | reverse complement strand
TTTTTTTTTTTTTTTTTTTTGTTATTTTTTTTTTTTTTTTTTTTTTTTTTTTCGACTTCAAGGACTTTTTTTCCAGCCTCAGATATAACAACTTTAATTTCATTATTTGAAATAAGTAATTGCTGCAAGACTCTTCTAGTGTAAGGAACCCCACTTGATCCTGAAATTGCTAATGTATATATACTCATAAATTAAGTACTTCTCCTAAAATTACAAAAATACCAAAAATTAAAGATATTACACCATTCATTGTAAAAAATGCCATGTTTAATTTCTTTAAGTTTTCAGGGGAAATAAGTGATTGTTCATAAATAAGTAGAATTTTTGTGACAATTACTCCAACGAAAAATAATACTCCTGAATTTAAAACCATACCGGCAATAAACAACATAATCACAGAAACAGCATGAGATAATCTGGAAATTGTCAGTGCTTTGTTTATTCCAAACTTAGATGGTATTGAATATATTTTTTGTTTTTTATCTACATCAAAATCACTAATTGCGTACAATATATCAAAACCAGAAACCCAAAACATAGCTGCAACCCCAATAAATAAAATTCCCAGTGAAATATTACCATTAATTGCTATCTCAACTGCAGATGGGACAATAAGGTAGACCACTCCAAGACCATAATGAGCTAGCCAGGTAAACCTTTTCAGGTAAGGATATACCACCATAATAATAATGGGAATTGGTAAAAATTTCATAGCAGATGTATGTAAGTTTAATACTGAAAATATAAAAACCAACAAACTAACAACAGTAAAAAACAACATACATTCTAAGCTTATTAATCCTAATGGTAAAGCTCTACCACTTGTTCTTGGATTTTTTTTGTCAATTTCCCTATCAATTATTCTATTTGCTGCCATACCAAAAGATCTCATGGAAACCATTGATACAATAATCCAGAATAAAGTAGAATAATTTGGAGTACCATCAAGAACTATGAAAAATGTTAATAATGCAAAAGGAAGAGCAAAAATTGAATGCTCAAGCTTTATAGCTTCAGAATAAACTTTAAAATTGCTAGATAATACAGCTAAATATGACATTTTATCCTTTTTATAAATTTTTGAGAAAAAATAAAAATTTGCTTATAATTAATTGTAACTTTTTGAAAAATATTTGCAATTTACTATGAATCAAAAATTAGAAAACAAACCTAAAGATTTAAAAATTATTACTGAAGGTATAATTAATCCCGAGGGGCCCGTACTTGGCCCTGATGGAAATATATATCTTGTAAGCGCGGATGAATCTACTATTTACATGATAGATAAAAATGATAATGTTTCATCCATAGGCAAAACTGGCGGCAGACCAAATGGTTTAGCTTTTAATTCAAATGGGGAACTTTTCATTGCTGATGCTGGTCTAAAGTCAATATTAAAAATGAATAATGGTAAATTTGAGGTTTTTGTTGATGAATACGATGGTTCAAGGTTAGACGGACCAAATGATTTATGCTTCCTTCCAAACGGAAATTTATTATTTACAGATCCAATAAGAAAACCATTACCAGACCCTTCAATAAGCCCTATATACAGCGCAGATAGTACTACAGGAAAAGTTAAAGTTTTTGCAAATGACCTGGCCTATCCTAATGGAATTGAACTATCAAATAATTTCAAAAATGTTCTAGTTTCTGAGAGTAGAGCAAATCGTTTAGTATCATTTTTTATAGATGAACATGGTAATTTACTTGATCAAAAATTAATTAGAAGATTCAGAGACCCTGCTCAACCAGATGGATTAGCTGTTGATTCTAACGGATTTATTCTTCAAACTTTACCTGGAATAAGAGCTATTTGCTATCTTGATCAAAATGGCAAAATGCTTGACTTGTACCATATTCCAGATTGGAGTCCATCTAATATTGCTTTCGGTGGTAAAAATTTAGACCAAGTATTTGTTTGTGGAGGGTCTAAAAATGTTATCTATTCTTTTAAACATAATGTGCCAGGCAACAAAATAATTTAAAGTATTCTATTTACGAAGAAATTCTGTATCAAGTATATTATTATTTATCTGCATAAGAGTTGGTCTACCATGGGGACAAGTTTGAGGAGAATCACAATTCTCAAGTAGTTTAATTATATTTTTTTGCTCGTCTGTGGATAAGGTTTGCCCAGCTCTCACTGCTGAATGACAAGATAATGAAGCTACTATTTTTTCAAGCCATGAATCATTAGTACCAATAACTACGATTTCATCTAATAAATCTTGAAATATATTTTGGATATTTCTATTTACTAAACCTCCATTTTTTTTGGTAATGATACTTGGAATCTCTCTCAAAGCTAAAGATGTTTGTCCAAAAAGTTCAACTACCCACCCACATTTATCTAGTTCATTTTTATATTCATCTAATAAACTTGTAGTGTCATTATCAACCTCAATAATTAATGGGTCTAATAAAGCTTGAGAAGATAAATATTTTTTTTTAGACAAATCGTTAAAAATCTGTTCATATCTTATTCTTTCATGTGCTGCATGTTGGTCAATTATATATATGCCATTAGGACCTTCAGCGAGTATATACTTTTTGGAATGTTGTCCTATTACTCTTAGTATAGGAATAGTATTTTTAAGAGTTTCTTGATGACCTCCTTTATCAGATAAAATGACGTCTTCAAGTCCTTGAAATTTCTTTTCAATAAAATTAGATTTCTGATAGGATATTTGAGATTTTTTTTCATCATCAAAAAAGTCAAATTTATCTTTTTTTTGAATTGTTTTAACAGGAGAAAACTTATTAATAGTATCTCTAATTTTTTGCTGAATTAAAGAAAAAATATAATCTTCGTTGATGAAACGAACCTCAGCTTTATTGGGGTGGACATTTGGATCTACTTGATCTAAAGGTATAGAAAGATTAATAATTCCTATTGGAAATTTTCTTTGAGGTAATAAGCCGGAAAAAGATCTTTCTACAGCATAAATTAACTTTTTTGAGTTTATTATTCTTCCGTTAACTGACAAAATTAGATAACTTCTATTAGATCTATAAATTGATGGTGAACCTATAAGGCCAGCAATTTTATAACCTGAAATGTCTTCATCGTCATCAATGCTCAGCAAGTTATTTTTTGAATAAAGGCCATAAATCATTTTATATATTTCTAAAATATCTTTTGAGCCAGAAGAATTTAGTTTAAGCTTACCATCTGATATAAATTCAAAATCTATACATGGATAAACTAAACTGAAATAATTAACTAATTTATGAATTCTTAATACTTCTGAACTAGCATTTTTTATAAACTTTAGCCTAGCAGGTACATTCTGAAACAAGTTCATTATTGTCATTGAAGTACCTTTATTACAAGCAATACTTTTTACATTTTTCACTTGTAAAAATTTACTCTCAAAAAATGCTCCAATTTTCTGATTTTTAGTCTTTGAAATTGCATTTACTACTGAAACAGAAGCTATAGAAGGCAAGGCTTCGCCCCTAAAGCCCAATGTCGGTATAGATATCAAGTTAGAGGAATTATTAATTTTTGAGGTAGCAAATCTTTCAAAAGCTTTAGATAATTCAGAATTCGAAATCCCATCACCATTATCAATAATTTTTATAAGGTCTAGTCCTCCTTTTTGAATTTCTATTTTTATTTTTGTTGAGTTCGCATCTATAGAGTTCTCTACTAACTCTTTTACTACCGAAAAAGGTCTTTCAACTACTTCACCAGCAGCTATTCTAGATGATAAGTTTTCATTAAGTATCGTAATTGTCATTTTATAATTTTCTAATTCTAGAAGTAAATATAGTATAACCTAATGCAAAAATAACCAATAGTATTCCAGCTAAAAAATATGCCTGTTGAATTCAAAGAATATTAGCTATGAATCCTAATGGTATTGCTCCTAATGGGATCAATCCAAAATTAACGGTATATAGACCCATTACTCTACCTCTATATTCATCATCTGTATTTTCTAAAATCAAAGAAATATTTAAAGCCCTTCTACCAGAGTCGCCTAAACCTAATAATAACATCAGAAAAATTGCGAAAAAATATGAATTATTTAGTCCAGAAACCATTATTGCCACTCCAGATATAATGCTTGTAAGAATTAGAACCCAGCCACGCCTATCTTTTTTCCCCAAGCCTGCTATAAATAATGTTCCAATAAGAGCACCTACACCAATAGCGCTTAACAAAAGTCCCAGTGCTTCAACCTCCTTATTGAATACTTCTTCAATTTGAACAGGCAACAAGGTTCTATATGGCATTGATAATAAAGCTGTACTCAAAGCTACTATCAAAAGATAAAGCACTGTTCTATTTTTAGCTACATAACTTATACCTTCTTTTATATCCTTGTAAAAATTCTTTTTTGGTATTTTTTTCTTCACAGAAGGAACAAATCCCGTCATAAGAAATGCAATTAAAGCAAACGCTGCAATTATGAAATATGTAACTGCTGCACCAAGGTATCCATATACTAATCCTCCAATACCAGGTGCTAAAAAAGACATTAATGACATACCAGATGCATTTAATGCAGTAGCGTTAGTAATATGTGCATCATCAACTAATTCAGGAATAATTGCTTGCCTAGCAGGCATGAGAAAAGCCCAAATAGTTCCTTGAAGTAAAGATGAGACAACCAGGTGATATATAGTAATTACTTCAAAAAGTATAGATAGCCCAATAAATAATGCAATAAGTGAGACTCCCAATTGACCGTACTGAATAATTTTTCTTAAAGACAATCTATCTGCAACAGCTCCACCAAAAATTGAGAATAATAAAATAGGTGGGGCAAACCCTGAACCCACTAAAACTACTGCTATTGGAGATTTTGATAAATCCCACGTAAGATACCCTCTTGCCAAAATTTGTATGCTAATTCCAGCCATTAGAAATAATAAACCAAGCCACAAGTTTCTATAAGCTGGCACTGATAAAGAAGAAAATGTTCTATATATATAATTTTTGAACAACAGATCTAAGTTTGTTTATGAAATTCTTCTAATAGTACCGGAAAAAACAAATATTAGTAACGTAAAAATCAATAAAAATACACCAGAAATAAATACTGGAACTTGAGCCCCAAACTCACTCATAGCAAATCCTAATGGAAGCATACCGAGAGGCATTAATCCAAATGTCATCATTAGAATACTCATCATTCTTCCTCTAAATTCTTCTTTCGAATTTTCCATAACTAAGCTTTGCCCGAGAGCCCAACGAGCCTGTTCACCTAAGCCTATACCTATTAATGCAACAATACCTGCTATATACATCGGAATAGAAGATATTAATATTAATGCCAACCCCGAAATTAATGCTCCTAATATTAATAACATACCTCTTTGATTCCCTTTTCTTAGGTTTGCAACAATAATAGACCCTCCTATACCTCCAATAGCAACAGCAGTCATTAGCATTCCTACTTCTGAAGGCATAGATCCATAAACATCTTTTGCGAAAACTTGTATTAACATTCTAAAAGGCATAGTCAATAAAGCTACCACAACACTATAAANTATAATCATAAATATAGTCCTATTTGATGCTATGTAAGATAAGCCATCATAAAATTCATTAATAACTTTTTTATGTAATATTTTTTTGGGATACATTTTTGGTACTAAGGATGTGAAAATAACTGCTGAGAATAAAGTCACTGAAATCACAAAGTACGTACCCTGCGGTTTAATCCATTCGTATAAAAATCCAGCTAAAGCTGGAGATAACAATCCCATTAAGCTCATAGCCATAGCATTTAATGCATAAGCATTAGGCAAAGAATTAGAATCAACCATTGTTGAAATTGCTGCTTGTCTAGCAGGCATCATTATTGAAAACATAGCTCCTTGAAAGAGTGAAACTATAAATAATTGCCACCACTCTATAAAATCAAAAAAAATCAAAAAACCTATAGACCCAGCGAGCAAACAGTTAACAAACTGGGCTATTTGGATTATCAGCCTTCTTTCAATTCGATCACTTATCACACCACCAAAAATAGATACAAAAAAAAGGCTTGGTGCAAATCCCATTCCAACAACACCTGTCAAAAATGCGCTACCAGTCAAATCATAAACATATATACCCCTAACTACCATTTGCATTTGTATCCCAGCCATTCCAAATACTACACCAAACCAAAGCATCCTAAAATTCTTATATTTTAATGATTCAAAAGTATGAGATAAAAAAATAGATATTGTATTCAAGGTAGCTTTATATCTTTTTCTACATCTAAAATTTCTTTTTCTAGCAATTTAATCTTTTCATATTCTTCTCTATACATTGCATAAATTCTATCTAGGTATAATCGTGCTAAATTTATATATTTTTCTCCAGGATTCTTANAAACCTTTANCAATAAATCCACATTTCTGTTTTCNGGAAGTTGTTTTCCTATTGATAAAATTTTAGCTTCGCTTTCCTTAATGCCGTCTTGATCATTTCCTGAAACTTGATACTGGAATCTACCAATTATGATAGTCAGTTCTGATAATAAATCAGCTTCAGACATCATACTATAAACAACATCATTTACATCATCCAATTGATTTCCTGTAATATTTTTTTCATCCTTTTGGTGATTTTTATCGTATGATTCAGAGTAAATATCTAAGATTTTGGCAACTTCATTCATAAGATTAGTTACATCTGAAAGATTGTGAAAACCTCCAAATATTAGATCGTCATCTCTTTTTTTTGCTACTTCATTGATCCATGATTCGGATTCAACAATCTCAGGAGCAGGGGGGAAAGAAAATGAAGACATATCCTTGCTTGATAAATTATCAACTTGCCCTGATAAAAATGGTGGAACATATTTAGAAATATCCACGGTGATGGGTAACAAAATAATATAAGATGCAGAAACCTTTTTATTATCTATAGTGTCAATAAAATATACTAATGCATGGCCTTTAGGCTTTAATGAATCACCAATCTTATATTCCATAGACATGTTTATTACTTATCACTTTATAATTTGTTCAATATAATAATAACAATAATAATTATTATATCTGTAAATTAATTTAGGAGAAAATAACGAATTTCTATAACTATACACTTAGACCAATAATCTTTAGTCTTGAGCCTGAATTTGCTCATAAGGTAACAGAACTATCATTAAGAATTCCTTATATTTGGGACTTATTTAAAATAAATAACCCTGTTGGAAATAAACTCCTCGAAACAAAATTATTAGGTAATTCTTATCCTTCTCCTGTAGGACTTGCTGCTGGATTTGATAAAGACTGTAATACATTAGGCAATATCATTAAGCTTGGTTTTGGATTTGTAACTGGTGGGACAGTGACATTGACTGAACGCCCAGGAAACCCAAAACCAAGAATGACAAGAATCGTAAAAGATAAAGCAATTATCAATGCCTTAGGTTTTCCAGGAAAAGGAATCGAATACTCAGTACAAAATTTAAAGAAGCACAACGCAATTAAAAGTAGAATTATTCTTAGTATATCGGGCACTATTGAAGATGAAATAGTTGAGTGCATTAAATTAGCTAATGATTTTACCTCTGCATTCGAAATAAATATCAGTAGTCCTAATACGTCTGGACTAAAAATTTTCCAGGAGCCTTCAAGGCTCAGAGGACTAATTGAAGTTATAAAAAAACATACAAAAAAACCAATAATTATTAAGTTTCCTCCCTGGAATAGTTTTCTAGATAATAAAAGTGAAATTATCAAGATGATTGAAACATCATTAAATTCCGGAATAGATGGGATGATTATTTCAAACACGCATCCTAGAGAATCTAAAAAAATTAAAATAGGCAAAGGAGGTTTGAGTGGAAAACCTATTTTTACTGACACATTAAAAATGATAAGAGAGATTCAAGCTATAAATAAAGGTTTCGCAGATATTATTGCCTGCGGCGGTATATCTTCAGCAAATGATTTATGGAAAGTTCTAGCTAGCGGAGCAAAAGCTGCACAAATTTATACATCTCTTGTTTATGAAGGACCAAGATTACCTTCAAAAATAAATAATGATCTGATAGTTCTCATGAAATTAGCTGGAATAACAAAATTGAGCGACATAAATGGAGATCCTCCAAAAATCTAGATTTATCTATTTGATTGCATAAATTTTTCAACCTCATATCTTTTAGCCATAGAACTTTGAGATCCTTCACGAGTTACACTAATTGAAGATGCTGCAATTGCTAAATCTACAGAATCTATAATATTACTATTTTTTAAAGTCGCATAAGCTAAAGCCCCGTTAAATGCATCTCCCGCAGCAACTGATGATTTTGATTTAATTTTATATGTATCAACATGTTCAGAAATATTTTCTGTTTCAATCCAAATGCCATTTGAGCCAAGAGTTATTATCACTGTATCAATTCCAAAATTTCTAATATATCTTGCTGCTTTTTTTGCTGACAAAGAATCTTTCACCTCAATATTAGAGAGGCTAGATGCTTCAATTTCGTTTGGCGTAATAATATTAATATTTTTGTAAATGCCTGTAAGATTTTCTCTATATGGAGCAGGATCTAAAATTATAGGTATGAATTTTTTCTTTGCTTTTTTTAAAATCAAATCAAGTGTTTTATTAGGGATTTCTTGTTGAAGTAAAATTACTCCAGCATTAGTAGAGATTTTTTCAAAATCATTTACTTGAGATTCATTTACAAAACTATTTGCACCATAAATTGCATTGACTGAATTCTCTCCATTAGGCATTATAAAAATTGAAGCGATCCCAGTTGATATATTTTTTGTTATTTCTATATTTGATATATCAATATTTTCTTTCAACAAATTTTTTAAAATATCTGTTCCAAAAATATCATCTCCTACCCTACCTATAAATTTCACTTTGTACTCATTGTCTGCAAGTCTAGCAGCTGCGACAGCTTGATTACCTCCTTTACCTCCAGGAGAGGTATAAAATTCATCACAAATTATTGTTTCACTCAGATTAGGAAATTTAGATGTTTTGACAACTAAATCCATGTTTAATGACCCAAATACAATTATGTCCTTATTTTGCTTCATAAAAAATCCTAAAATTTAAAATCTATAAGCTCAGGTCATTCTCAATAAGTTTTTCTAAAAACGTTGATAAACCTTCCTCTTCAGGAGGAGGTATCAGCATATCAGATGAATTAATAACATCTTTATGACCATTTTTTATCCCTACTCCTAAACCAGCCCAGGCTATCATACTTTGATCCCCTTTACCATCGCCTACAGCTATAACATTAGATTTATCGATTTTATATCTCTTTAATAATTCTTGTAAAGCTTTATCTTTTCCAGCATTTAAATGTTCTATTTCACAGAGCATTGGTAATGAATGAGTAACTAATGCATTGTCCTTTAAGCTTAACTTTAAATCATATACAAGATTTGCAACAATTTCAGGTTCAGAAACACCGATAATTGCTACAGGGCTTGTACCTTTATATGAATTTAAATCTTTTGATTCTAATAACTTAATTTCATTTCTTTTAGCATAATTCTTAGACCAGCCTGATAAATTATTTGAACATATCGTATCATCATAAAATAGCATGACTTCAATCTGTTTTTGAATAAAATAATCAAGTGTTTTACCTACAATTTTATTATCTAACTTTAAATATCTAAGTATTTTTTCTTGAGTTAGATCATAGGTCATAGCACCTTGAAAACATATTAATGGACCATTACAACCTGCCATCAATGAAATTTTTTTTGCTGAACTAAATGGCCTACCTGTAGCTATAGAAACTATACCACCTTTTTCTTGTACTTTCTTAATAGCTTTTTTTAATCTTTGTGAAAGTTTTTTGCTATCACCTACCATTGTTCCATCAATATCTAAGGCAATTAGGGAATATTTATTTTTTTTCATATAAATATTTTATTATCTTTTTACAGATTTATCTCTAGATAAAAACATCTGATATTTTAGAATTACAAGTAAACAAAGTAAAAGTCCAAAAATAGAAAAAATAATTAACGCCAAATTTGCATTGAATATTGAGGCTGTAAAACCTAAAAGTATTGCACCTAAAGGCGCAGTGCCAATTGATGCCGCTAATACTCCTAATACTCTTCCTCTGTGAGCTTTATCAGAGTTAGAAATAATTATGAGCTTCTGTGTTATCCCAAAACTTGCCATAGACATCCCAGCTATAAACATGAGAATTATTGCTAATAAAAATATGTCATTTATACCTAATAAAAATATCATTACTAAGAATATGACAGAACCATAAAAATAAAATCTATTAGATAAATGAATATTTAATTTTAAAGATATTGCAATTGAAGCAATAGTAGCACCTATACCTTCAAAAGATAGTAAAACTCCTACTAAAAAAGGAGTGATAAATAAACTTTCAGCGCCAATAACTGGAACCATATTTCTATAAGAAAATGCAAAAATATTCATTATTACTGTAATAATCAATGTAGGAAAAATTATATTATTTGCTTTTATGTATTTTAGACCTTCAAAAGTATTAGAAAAATAACTACTAAACTTATCACTTGTATTTTCATTAGTATTATTAGATTCTTTTAATTTATACCCTAATAGAGATCCAATTAGCATAAATATTACACCTGATATATATACAGCTTCTATGCCTATAGATGACATATATATCCCAGCTATAAAAGGCCCTATAATCCTACATATATTACTCGTAGTAAGATCTAAGCCCACTGCTTTTGATAAAAATGATTCATTTACCTCATCAGATATTAGACCCATTCTTACAGGAAAATCCTCTGCCCATATTATTCCCCCGAAAAAAGTTCCAAGTAATATATGCCATAGCTCAAGAAGTTCAAATAATGCTAATAATAATAATAATAAGTTAATTATTGAAAGAGCAAAATAAGATATAAAAATAATTTTTTTTCTTTGATATTTTTCTGAAACAAGTCCCAACAATGAGCCAAATAAAAATAATGGCAACATATATAAGAATCCTACCATAGCTACCCAGAAAGGTGATTCTGTTAACTGAAAAACAAATATTCCCAAGCCGGTTACTTCCATCCAGCGCATGATTGCTTGAACAAACCCTATCCCCCATAATTTTCTATATACATTATTTTGGAACAGATAAATTAAAGAGTTGGATGTATTTTCCATTATTTAGTGTTTTACTTAGCCTGTATCTAACTAAGAATTCATCTTTCTACCTGTTTTTTTTCTACCATATTCTGCATACTCTTTTGTGGGAGACCCGGTCATTTTACAGTTTAATATATCTAAAATGTAATCTAATCTCTGTTCATCGTTTAGACTTTCATCAAGCCAACTAGAATAAAAATTAATACCATTTTTTTCTAAAGCATTTTGAATTTTATTTCTAGCATCATTCATAATTTCTGGGTATGGTGGATCATGAGCATCTGGCTGACCAAAAGACATGCCCATATCTCCGGGACCCCACTCAGCAAATGCAATACCAGGAACTTGTGCAATATCATCAACATTATTCAAACAATGCCTATCTTCTATTTTTAGACCTAAAATTAGCTCTCCATCAGGATTTAACGGCCAAGGATCACATTTATGAGCATACTCTGCAGTTGAAAGACCCCAAATATCATTTGCTGGTTTTTGTCCACCCGCCCCCCTTAATCCTTCTCCAATGATATTTCTAGATAAAGACTGAAAAGGGTATCTTGTGACTTGAACAAAAGCTTTTACTGCTTCAGCAGTCCTTGCATGAGTATTTAAGATGCCATGTACACCTGCAGAAAGTACATGCCTTGCTTGCCATGCATTGTATCTAACTTCCTCTGGAGATATAGCGTTTGAAGGCAAGGTAGTTACTACTGTAGGTGTTAAGTGACCGCTAGGTGTTGGNCCTCCNTCTTTCAATCCTTTCATNTAATTTGTNAAACCAACAATGTCAAAAGGGTGATGCTCAAAATCTATTAATAATAAATCAGCCCATGTTTGTGAGTCTTTAATTCCTCCATCATAGGATAAATCAGTAGGATGTGTTAGATAAATCGGTTGATTATCCTCCCACAGTTCAATAACTTTGTTAATTCTTTTAGTCATAATTACTCCTTTTAAAAATCTTTAATTTAGTCTCCATTTTATTGATAATTCGTTAGTAATATCCTTAAACCATTCTATTACTTCTGGATGATAAGGAATACCGTCTTTTCTTCTTTCAATTTCTTCNTCATGCTCAGGTAATCCAGCATAAAAAACTCTTGATGCTCCAGGAATTGGAGGAGTTGATTTAATTTCATTCATATACTCATCCATATCAGATTTAAATTGANCTAACTCTGTGAAAGCCTCTATATTATANGCAATGAAATGGTGAGAAACTTTTCCTTTTCTATTGGGNCCTGCACCAGTTGCACCAAGCAGACCACACATTATTTCTACCCATATACCNAAACTTGCTCCNTTATGAGAGCCATTTTCTCTTGAACCTCCTGTTGGAAGCATATAATGTCCATCATCTGGCACTGTTTGTTCTTCTAATATCGGTACCCCTCTTGAATCGGTCACCCATCCAGGAGCAACAGGTACATTTAGTCTTTTAGCTAAAGCAATTTTATTCCCAGCAACAGAGCTCATAGAAGCATCGAAAATAAATGGAGCTTCATTGTTTGTAGGTACAGCTATAGCTATAGGATTTAAACCAAACATAGGTTTTGAGCCATCAACTGGTACAACTTCCATTCCTCCTGTGGTCATAGACAAACCAATCATGTCATGTTCTAATGCCATACCTGCATGAAATGCAGCAGCTCCAAAATGGCGACCATTATTTGCAGTAATTGTACCAATACCATATTTTTTTGCTCTCTCTATAGCCATATCCATAGCCATAGGNCCAACAACCAANCCATGACCATCATCGCAATCAAGTAATGCAGCTGCAGGCATATCTCTTATAATTTTCGGTTTAGGAGTAGGGTTAATATCTCCTTTATTAAAAGCCTCAACGTATCTTCTCAACATATTAGAAACACCATGAGATTCAATTCCTCTAACATCAGCATAAACTAAAACTTCTGACGCCTTATTCGCATCATCATGAGGCATACCCATTTTCATAAAAATGTCTAAAACCGTTGCATGCATATCTTCAGGTTTGATTTTTACAGCAATATCATTTGGCACATGAAATCTTTCTAACAAATTTATCTCCTTTTTTATCTACTAAACCTTGAATTTTTCTTTATATTCTTTAATTTTCTGACTAACCAATTCAGTTCCCACTAATAATGGATCACTAATATTCATCATTTGGTAACCTTCAGGAATCCATCTTTCACAGTCATCTAAATTAGTAAAAGTTGTTGCTAAAAATTTATCACTATTCTTTATTTTTGAAGCAACATCGATCATTATATTTTCTACCTTAGAATTATGTATATCACCTGATATTCCTAAAGAGGCAGAAAGATCAGTTGGGCCTAATAATAATACTTCGTATCCTGGAATTTTCAAAATCTCATCAATATTTTCATATGCTTCTAAACTTTCCATCTGAAGTATCAATAAAGTTTCATTATTAGCATTTTTTAATACATCCTCAAGAGAAATTTCTAAATAGCTTGCAAAAAATGGTGATATACCTCGCTCTCCAATGGGCGGATATTTCGCATATTTTACAGCTAATGCTGCTTCTTCAGGAGTATCAACCTGAGGAACCATTACTCCAACAGCGCCTATGTCATATGCTTTTTTAATATCTCCAGGATTATTATATGGAACTCTTATTACAGGAGCACAAGCATTCTGCCTACCTTGTACACATATTGTGCCTATCGATTCTGTACCAAAAGGAGCATGTTCTTGATCAATCCAAACCCAATCACACCCTGTTTGATAAATTCTTTGAGCAACAAATGGCTCCCTAGTAAACATCCCTGTACCAATTACAGGATTGCCTGAAGATAATTTTTTTCTTACTTCGCTTGGATACATCTCAACCTGCCTAAATTAGATAATTATTTGAAAAATGTTACATCCACATAAAGATTAATGAAATAAAAAAAGTTATTTATATTATTATTTTTATACTATTTATGAAAATAATTAAAAAATCTATGCCTTCATTCCAAAAAAGAATCTAAAAAACCTAATTCTTTTTATAACCTCAAAAATCAAGTAGCAAATCAAAAGTGTAAAAAATATCGATAAAATTACCTGAATAGTTTCTGGCAAAGATATTTTTACTATTTTTGATACTACAAACTGCTGTACAGGAAGATGGATGATATAAACAGGATAAACAGAAATTGTAAAGTAATTAAGAAATCTTGATTTTTTATTTATAAATCTTGAAGCAAATCCTACAGAAGCTAGGATCCAATTTGAAGCTTCAAATCCAGTTAGTATATTAAGTATAACCCTTGGTAAAAGCATTTCACCATCACTAAATGTAGGAAATATTATAATCATTCTAATAATAAAAAGTATAATTGCTATAACTAAACAAAATGTGCTTATTTTTCTAACTGATTCCCAAAACAATTCTCCAATGGCTATAAATAGCATACCCATATAAAAACAAATCAAACCTAGAAAAAAACCATGAAGATTATCAAAAATAAAAAACCAAACATGATTTGCAAATGATTCGGTATTGATTATCCCACTAATTAACATCAGAGGTAAGGAAAAAATTAGTAATAAACCAAACCTTTTTTTCAAGATTTTTTCAATTATCTTTTTAAATGGTAAATTATTATTTTTTAATAATTTAAAAATTTGAAATATAGCAAATAAAAAAATATATACTTGTATTGCCCACAAAAACCATAAATGACCTGGATTTATGAGTTCACCCGATATTATCCTTGTAAGATTTTCGGATAAAGTGTAAGTATTTTTTCTATAAAAACTTTCAAAAACAATCCCCGAAATAGGCACAATAAACCAAGACCCGAAAAGTAACGGCATAGATATTCTCAAAACCCTATCATTAAAAAATTTACTCAGAGACCTCCTTTTCAATGAAAATGCAGCACCCATGCCAGCAACTAAAAAAATTATGGGAATTCTCCAAATATTTAAAGCTTGAGATGCTAATAAAAAGTAATAAGAAGGATCATTTTCAGGCACATCTAATGATATAAAACCTATTCCAGTAATCTCAGGTGATAATACAATAATGATATGGTAAATTATCAAAAGTATAACAGCTATTGATCTAATTGCGTCTACTTCATATTTTCTCATAAGATAGCACTTTATTATTTATTACTTATTCGTATATATTATTACTATGAATTTAGAAGAACTAGTAATAGCAATTTTTCGCATTTTAGCATCCACAATTGTACTTAAGTATAATTTTGTGGGTGGATTACTTGTCATTTTTATAGACTTTTCAGACCTAATTATTATGAACATAATGGACCTTGGAGGAGTAAGAAATTATCAATCATTAGATAAAATTTTAGACTTATTTTATATGAGCTATTTCTTAATAATTTCTCTCAAA
>PAOV01000022.1 GCA_002708145.1 Chloroflexota bacterium | reverse complement strand
ATGTATCAATGGGATGGTAAGGATCAGTCTGGAGATTATCTGCCTTCAGGAGTCTATATCGTAATATCTGAAAATTCAGAGAAGGAAACTGCAGTTGGAAAGATTGCGCTCGTCAGAGAAAAATAAGCTTCATTTATAGTAAATATTAATTGCGCTATGATTTATTATTCATTAATTTTCGTTATTAATCGATTAAATAAGGAGTACTAAAATGAAAAAAATGTTATTACCTATCTTAATGGTATGTCTTTCTTTTGCTCAGTTTGAGGCTGGGAAAAAGATGGTTGGTGGAAATCTTGCTGATTTCACTATGGATATGTTTACATGGAACACTTCGAATACTCTCTTGTATTACACTTATGACATTGGTGGATACGAGATGACATTCCCAATTGAGCATGGTCTTGATGAAGTTTCGCTTGTAAATACAAATGTTGAGCTAATGGCATCAGGTTCCTACTTTGTTATTGACAACCTAGCTCTATCAGTTGGACTTAAGTACCCATTTAGCAATGCTACATGGCAATGTGATGGAGAAGAATGTGAAGAGGAATTTACTTGGACATTGGAAGAAATATTTTCAGGTACAGGTGGTACACCTGATGAGACACTAAACCCATTTGGCTTTATGATTGGTGCTCAATATCACATGGGATCTACATATGGAGCTATTTCATTTAATGATTGGGATTCTGAAAACGATGCCGACGCATATCTTGCGTTTGGTGGTGGATATATGCATGAGCTTGCAAGTGGTGTTTATTTAGATGTTGGTGCTGAGTATCGTCTTTCCCTTGCAGGAGATAATACACCTCCTTCACCAGAAGGATTAGTACCTGATGGTTCTCTTGCGGATGCTTTAACTTCAGGAGCTGGAGAGGCTACTGCGATGTCTTTAGTTGGTACAGTAGGTGTTACAGTAGTATTTTAATTAGCGATTAGTTAATGATTTATAAAAAAAGGGAAAGCATGCTTTCCCTTTTTTTGTGTTTAATAGCATTAAAGATGATATGTAGAGTTTAATTTCTTGAAGTTTAAAGTAGGCTTAAACCTGTTCAATTTTAATCATTAGATTTATCTTTCATATCCTTAATAAGTTTTTCGGGATTTATATTGAATCCACCTTGATTTGAACCATCTTGATTAGGATTATCTATCTTATTATTTGAAGATTGTTCCTGTTTCTCGTATTCACCTATAGTTTCAAAATCATTTGAGGTCATATCTCTAGTTTCTATACTACCTTGAGGTAATGAACTTAAAACTTTGTTCGCTTTTAAATCTACTTTCTTTCCAGATTTCTTATTTAAAATGGAAACTAGGCCACTTTCTCCATAAAATTTATCGCCATCATCTCCATAACAATTAACCCAAAATGAAGTTCCTTTTACAGAAGCGACAGAAGTTGGCGTAATAACTGTAAATTCATTTACACCTTGCTTTTCAACTTTCAGTTTAACAATTCCTTCATTAATTTCTAATTGTTTCATGATAGACTTTCTATTAAGCTTTCCCATAACATATACTTCAGAGTTATTATGTATTTTGACTTGCGTTCCATCATCAACATATACATATTTTAAGAAGCCATTATTTCCGGTATTAATGTAATCTTTATTGTAGAGGTCAGATCCCATTTTTAAAGTTTCTTTGGATTCTTTATTTGAATTCTTATTATAGTTAATATCTCCATTAGCTTTTGATACTACTGCTATTGATTTTGATGGTTGTGTTGAATCTTTATTAGCACTTGATTTTATCTTGTCATCATTGCAAGATATAAATAAGATTAGAATAATAAGTAAGTTTATATAAATTTTAAATCCTAATTAGTAATTGAGCGTTTACTCCAACATTCATTATGTTTAAATCATCACTACTATTTATATCAAGAGTGATGCTTTCTTTAAGTATTTTAGATATTCCATAGTAGTAAGAGAATCTGCTTCCAATAACTTTTGTTATCATAAAGTCTGAACCAATTAAGAATCCAAAATCTAAATTATAGCCACTTGCCTCTAGATTAGTTTCTGTATCAATACTATTTTCAGTTTTAATCATACTTGCATTAAGTGCTTTTCCAAATTGTATTCCACCCCAGAATCTAAACTTCCAAATCTCATAAGGGTAAATAATATGTCCGGTAATATAGTTTGCAGTAACGGAGTTTTTAAATGTAGAATTTTCGTAGTCTTGAGAATTGAAATTTTCTGTATAGTTTTGTTGTAAATATCCAATAGCTACTAATGTGGGGCCAATACTTTTTTCAAGATTAATGTTAAAACCAATCTCATTAGTTATGCTTATATGTCTAGATATTTCTTCATTATATGTAATTCCTCCATAATTCATCCCTCCAGAAAGACCAATTTCTGCAGNTAAAAAAGANNNAAGNATAAATGCNATGAGAAAATTATTTATATTTATTTTATAGATTTTCATCTGTGATTGTAAATTAAGAGTAAATAGATATGATTAAAATAAAAAAATTTAATGCTACAGATTTAGAATTTAGAGAATTANCTAGAATAGATAATCTTGTCAATCATGATTCTATAGATCATCCTGATGATGATAAAAACTCATGGGAAATTAGAGATAAAAGTTTAATTAGAGATAGGNTNCTTCTTTANAAAGATAAAACTCTTATTGGAGTAATGTACTACTCTCAAGGCAGAGCNCAAAATCAAAGAACTACATTCTTTACACTAAATATAGATCCCGATTATAATATTAANGAATATAGAGAATTACTTTATAATCNGATGCTTAAAGAAATTAAAATATTTGATTCTAATAAAATTCTTACCAGCATATATGATCATCCTAACTACGATCTAGTTAAAGAGCTTCTNATTGATAAAAAGTTTAAGCTTGTACAGACCAATAGAGAATATTCATGTGATATTAGAAAGGTTGATATAGAAAAATATCAGCCCTTAATTNAAAAATTAGAGCTTGATGGAATTAGATTTTATGATTCTAAACAAGAGATGAAAGCTTTTCCTNATCATTATNAAAAATTAGAAGAGCTTGAATGGATATATNNTCAAGATTTNCCTNTTCCAGATGGAATTGAACATACTAGAGAATCTTTTGAGCAATATATGAAATATAAAATGGANTATGAAAAGAATAGCTATGGAACAGAAATTGTAGCTGTTAAAGATGGAATTTATATTGGCTCTACAGATTTGTCNGTTTTCCCTAAATCAGAACCTCATAAAGCATGGACAGAAGGACTCGGGGTATTAAAACAATTCAGAAGAAAAGGTATCGCTACAGCTCTTAAAATAAAGGCTATCGAAAAGCTANTTGATAAAGGTGTGAGAGAAATTAGGACAGATAATGAAGAGAATAATCCAATGTATAAAATCAATGTCTCGCTAGGATTTAAGCCTGTACCATTTAGCTTAGATTATATGAGAGAAATATAGAATCTTTATGAGTATTTTTTTGTAAAATTATAAAAATATAAAATCATTAATATGAAAAGTACTAACCCTATAGAATTATAATTATTGAAGTTAGGCCACCATTCTGGATTACCTGATACAAATATTGGAACAGCAAGNAAAATNCCAATTAAAGCTTCTCCTGTTATAAGNCCAGATGCAAATAAAATTCCTCTATTATTGCTATTATATTTATTTGTTAGACTACTTAGAATTCCACCTATAAATATAGGGGTAGAGAGCTCTATTGGAAGGTATATNCCAACAGCAACTGCTAGTACAGGTAGTCTAAAGCTGCTATTTTTCTTTTTCTGGTAAATATCAAGTATAATGATGATAACTCCAATGANCATNCCNNNATAAACCATGTTCCATGGNAGNGATCCATTAAATACTCCCTCTGCAACNGANTGCATAAGGGTAGCTTGTGGAGCTTTTAAGCCTTCTCCTATAACGTAAGCNCTATGTAAAACTTGTAGAACAAAGCCAAGTGATAGCGCAGCAGATATNGTTCCAATAATTTGCATNACTTGTTGNTTCCANGGTGTNGCTCCAACTATATACCCTGTTTTTAGATCTTGAAGGTTATCACCACCAATAGCTGCCGCACAGCATACTACTGACCCTATTAGTATTGCAGCTACCGCTCCTTTAGTAGANCCGGCACCTAAAATAAGTAGTAGTAATAATGATGAAAATAATATTGTNGCAATAGTTACACCTGATATAGGATTATTAGANGATCCTACTGTTCCTGCCATGTATGATGCTACTGCAGAAAATAAAAAACCNAATACTAACATTACAATCGTNAATAGNCCAGATATCAGATATGAATCAATCATCTCAAAATAAAGCATGAATAATGGTATTGTGCATAGNATNAATAGCCATCCTACATATTTTATNGAAATATCTTTTTCCTCTAGAGGTACTTCATTTNTATCAGTTCTTTTTAAAGATACTATACTTGATTTGATTCCATTAATAATTGGATTAATTAATGAAAATAGGGACCATATNCCACCCACTAGCATTGCACCTACNCCTAAATATCTAATTTTGNTGTTCCAAATATACCANGCAGTTTCNAGAGAATCNCCTTGNATAGGATATATATAAGAATAAATTGGTATNGCTATTACCCATGATAATAATCCACCTATAAATACAAGAATACTAATATTTCTACCTATTATATATCCAACACCAATAAGAGCTGGAGATAAATTGCAACCAAAACCAAAAANTGAATTTCCAACCCTTGTAGCTCCATTAATTGCAGAATACCACAGGGTTAGGGCCTCTTGAGAAAATTTCATTAATCCACCAATNAAACTAGATATAAATAGAATTTTCATGCCACCATCTATTTTTTGATTATGACCAACCTTTAAAATTTCGGCAGTAGCTAATCCTTCNGGGAATAATAATTTTTTTTCAATTATTAAAGCTCTTCTTAAAGGGATAGTAAATAAAACACCAATGATACCACCTAGACACGCTATTTTGAAAATTTCAAAATAATCAAAATTAGTCCAGTATCCCATAAGAACTANNGCTGGNACNGTAAAAATAACACCNGCTGCTAAAGATTCTCCTGCNGATGCTGCNGTTTGGACTATATTNTTTTCTAATATATTACTATTTTTAAAAATTCGTAAAATACTCATNGATATAATCGCAGCTGGNATTGATGCNGATACGGTCATTCCAGCAAANAGNCCAAGATANGCATTNGCNGCACCAAGTATCATTGAAAGNAATATACCGAGGATAATTGCNTTAGGTGTAATCTCANTAATATTTTTATTCTTCATNNAAATAAAATAAGTATAATTTACTTATATAGATATTAAATTATTTANTNATGAATAGAAAATCAGATAAGTATTGTAATTCATTGACTCGGTATTCCAGATGGGAAACAAGAGANGTNAGTATTGGTGATNTCGCCTTAGGNGGNAANAANCCTATACGAGTACAATCTATGACNACTACAGANACAATGGATACAAAATCAACTGTAGANCAATCAATAAGAATGATTNATGCTGGNTGTGAATATGTNCGTATTACNGCGCCTAGTAAAAAAGAAGCNGAAAATTTAAAAAATATTAAANATGAGCTTTATAANAAAGGTTATAAAACTCCATTNATTGCTGATATTCATTTTACTCCNAATGCNGCTGAAATTGCAGCAAGAATTGTTGAAAAAGTTAGAATCAATCCAGGGAATTTTGCTGANAGNAAAAAATTCAATTATATTGAATATACNGATGAAGAGTATAATGCTGAAATTGATAGAATAAGAGANCGCTTTCTTCCTCTCATTAAGATATGTAAAGAATATGGNACTGCAATGAGAATTGGNACTAATCATGGTTCTTTATCTGATCGNATATTGAGTAGGTATGGAGATACTCCTATTGGTATGGTCGAATCTGCATTAGANTTTCTTCGTATATGCAAAGATGAAAATTATCATAATATTATATTATCAATGAAATCTAGTAANCCAATTGTTATGGTTCAGGCATATAGGTTGCTTGTTAATCAGATGCAATTTGAAGATATGAACTATCCACTTCATCTTGGTGTTACAGAAGCTGGAGAAGGAGAGGATGGAAGAATTAAATCATCTCTTGGGATAGGAACGCTGCTTGAGGATGGTTTAGGAGATACTATACGGGTATCATTAACAGAAGAACCTGAATTTGAAATTCCTGTTGCTAAGGCAATAGTGGATAGATATAGAGATAGAGATACTCACGATAAAATTCCAAGATTATCAGATAGCAAGCTCAATCCATTTGAATATAATTTGCGAGAGACAGATACTATAGTAAATATAGGTGGAGATAATGTCCCAAGAGTTATGGCTGATTTATATTTAATTAATGAAATTAATCGAGATACATTAGCTAATCTTGGCTATACCTATTTTAAAGATGATGATAAATGGGGGATTAGCGATTTTGCTTGTGACTATATTTTTATTAATGATAAAAATATCGATTTTGAGATACCTGGCACTCTTGGAGTTATACAAAATTACTCTACTTGGATTGAAAATCAGAAGGAGAGACATTATCCAGAAATAAATATAGATCAATATTTAGGAGGTGTGAAGCTCCATCCTCAACTTAATATACTATATATCACACTATCTCAATTAAATGAAGATATTATAAAAAAAATAAAAAATGATTCAAATATTGTTCTATTAATTGATACATACAATGAACATGGGATGTGCGAGCAAAGACGATTATTTATTGAATTATTAAATAACGATTGTAAAACTCCTGTGATTATTAGTCGAGCATATAAGAATCTAACTGCTAATATACTTCAATTATATTCTTCAACAGATATTGGAGGTTTGCTTGTAGATGGGTTTGGAAATGGTGTATATATTGCAGCCGAGAATTGTGGCACTTTGATGAGTGTAAATCAAACAGCGTTTGGTATACTTCAAGCCTCAAGGACACGAATTTCAAAAACGGAGTACATATCTTGCCCCTCTTGTGGAAGAACATTATTTGATTTACAGGAAACTACAGCTCTAATTAGATCGAAGACACAGCATCTTAAAGGTCTAAAGATTGGAATAATGGGTTGTATTGTTAATGGGCCCGGAGAGATGGCAGATGCAGACTATGGATATGTTGGGACTGGAGTTGGGAAAATTTCTCTTTATAAAAAGCATGATGTCATAATGAAAGATGTCCCTATGGATAAGGCCGATAAGGCTCTAATAGAATTAATAAAACAAAATGGTGATTGGGTTGACCCATAAAGGAGGTATATGAAATTAAAAATTAAACCACTTAATAACATAGCATACAAGTTATATGAAAATCATGGTCATTTTCATAATGGAGATGCAGGGTTAGATTTATATATTCTTGAAGATTTATCTTTTTTGCCCGGCGAAACTAAGTTAGTGAAATTAGGAATATCATGCGAACCAGAAGATAGTAAAGCATATTTCTTGTTTCCAAGATCTAGTATATCTAAAACACCTATTAGACTTGCAAATTCAATCGGGTTAATTGATGGAGGATATAGGGGNGAGATAATGGCTGCCTGTGATAATATTAAAGACTATGAATATAAAATAGAAAAAGGCCAAAGATTATTTCAGCTTGTAGCGGCNAATTGCGNTNCTATAAGCTATGAGATAGCTAATGATTTGNCAGATACAACAAGAGGTGANGGTGGGTTTGGTAGTACNGGGGAGTAGATAATGTCAGNTNACATGACTAATTGTCATAATAATTCATAGTTAATAANAAATGGCATTAAATTTGAACAAAGATTNNTATAAAAGAAATTTAATTTTTAGGAGAAAAAAATAATGAATATTAAACCACTATCAGATAGAATTGTAGTAAAGCCTGAGGCTGCGGAAGAAAAAACAGCATCNGGAATNATTCTTCCNGATACAGCTCAAGAAAAACCNCAAATGGGGACAGTTATGGTAGCTGGACCTGGAAAATCNAGTGATTCAGGTGAATTAATAAAAATGTCATTAAAAAAAGGNGATAGAGTTCTTTATGGAAAATATTCTGGAACTGAGATTACTGTTGATGGAGATGATGTTTTAATTATGAGAGAAAGTGATATTTTAGCAACNCTATAGAAAGAATTATAAGGAGTAATAAAAAATGGCAAAACAAATACATTATGATACAGANGCAAGATCTTCACTTAAGAANGGTGTNGATGCNCTTGCGAATGCAGTAAAAGTTACATTAGGCCCAAAAGGAAGAAANGTTGTAATAGACAAATCTTTTGGAGCCCCTACAATTACTAAAGATGGNGTAACTGTAGCAAAAGAGATTGAAGTNCAAGATAAAGTTGAAAATATGGGTGCGCAAATGGTAAAAGAAGTAGCATCAAAAACATCTGATGTAGCAGGTGATGGNACTACTACTGCGACAGTCTTAGCTCAAGAAATAGTTAATCAAGGATTNAAGAATGTTACGGCTGGNGCAAACCCAATGGANCTTAAAAGAGGAATTGATAATGCAGTTGATCAAACTCTAGATTTTCTAAAAGGCTTAAGTAAAAATGTTTCAAGCAAAGAAGAAATAGCTCAGGTTGGGACTATATCTGCTAATAATGATAGCTCAATTGGTGATCTCATATCTGATGCGATGGATAAGGTAGGNAATGAAGGAGTTATTACTGTAGAAGAAGCAAAAGGAACAGATACNTTTCTTGAAACTGTAGAAGGAATGCAGTTTGANAGAGGTTATNTATCTCCATATTTTGTAACTAATGCAGAAACTATGGAAACTGAGTTAGAAAATCCATANATNCTTCTTCATGAAAAGAAAATTAGTAATATGAAAGATTTGCTTCCAGTTCTAGANAAAGTAGTACAAGCAGGTAGATCATTATTGATTATTGCTGAGGATATTGAAGGTGAAGCATTAGCTACACTTGTGGTAAATAAATTGAGAGGTTCATTTAAAGTAGCTGCTGTTAAGGCTCCTGGNTTTGGAGATAGAAGAAAAGCTATGATGCAAGATATAGCAGTTTTGACTGGTGCAACGGTTATATCAGAAGATCAAGGCTACAAACTAGAGAATACGACTCTTGATTATTTAGGTGAAGCTAGAACAATTAGCGTCGATAAAGATAATACAACTATCGTTGAAGGTAAAGGTGGCTTAGATGGAGTTACAGCTCGAGTTAATGAAATCAAAGTTCAAATAGAAAAATCATCTTCTGATTACGATAGAGAAAAACTTCAAGAGAGATTAGCTAAACTTTCAGGGGGTGTTGCAGTAATAAATATAGGTGCTGCTACTGAAGTTGAAATGAAAGAGAAAAAAGCTAGAGTTGAAGATGCTCTTCATGCGACACGTGCAGCNGTAAAAGAAGGAATTGTTCCTGGTGGTGGAGTTGCTTTATTGAGAGCTACAAAATCAATTAAAACTGATAAATTAGAAGGNGATATCGCTTTAGGTGCTCAAATTCTAATAGATTCATTATCTGCTCCAGCAAGACAAATAGTCGCTAATGCAGGGCTTGAGCCAGCTGTTATCATTAATGAAATACTTAAAGGTAAAGGTGCTCATGGTTTTGATTCTAGAAAAGAAGAGTATGGAGATTTAGTAAAAGCNGGAATTATAGATCCNACTCTAGTTACTAGAACTGCTGTTCAAAATGCAGCTAGTATTGCAGGTCTTTTATTGACNACTGAAGCNGCAATATCAGATAAACCAGAACCAGANTCTAGCGCTCCTGCTGCTCCTGCTATGCCTGATATGGGTGGTATGGGTGGTATGGGTGGTATGGGTGGTATGATGTAATATCATTCAAATCAATCTGTAGTATATTAAAAGGCACCATATTTTATGGTGCCTTTTTTAAATTATTTGAAATAAAANATGAGAAATCAAAATAATAAAATGGAAATAAAAATTCAATCTAAAAGCTCTTACTATTATGATATAGCTAAGCAAAAAATTATATCCATTATAAAACCATTAGGANTAATACTTTTATGTGTTTTGGCATTATATATTGGATTTTATGTTTTATTGTTTTTTATCTTTTTTTATGGACTTTCATATCTTTTTAAGGTTATTTTCAAGCGATAATATCATTTAGAGGGTTAAATTTATAGTTATTTATGATTATTGATATTTTTTTACCACTTTCTCTTGTATTTATAATGTTCACNTTAGGCNTAGGCCTNACAATTCAAGATTTTAAAAATATTGTATTAATGCCAAAAGCATTTACTATTGGTATTATAAATCAATTAGNTATACTNCCTATTATTGCATTTTTAATTATATCAGCTATANCAATTCCAAGTGAGATAGCTGTAGGAATTATGATTTTAGCATGCTGTCCTGGTGGGGTTACTTCTAATATGATTACAAAGCTTTCTGGTGGTGATACGGCATTATCAATATCATATACAGCAATTGTTAGTATAGTAACTGTTNTCACATTGCCATTTATAGTAGGCTCTTCTATGACTTATTTTATGGCTGAGAGCGNCCCTCATATTAATATTTTNTCTTTAGGTATGACNATGTTTTTTATTACGGCCTTTCCTGTTTGTTTAGGTTTATATATAAATACTAATCATAAAGGTATTNCTAATAAATTTTATCCCNTTGCAAATAAAGTTTCAACTNTTCTATTTATAGTAATAGTGATAGGAGCTTTAGCAAGNGAGTGGAATACATTTATTAATAANCTATCATCCATGGGACCTGCTATNATGNTNCTTATATTAATAATGTTATTTATAGGCTATAATAGNGCCAAATTATTTAGNATTAATNATAAGCAAGCTATTACCATAGCTATTGAATCTNGNATTCAAAATGCCACTGTAGGTATTACNATTGGTAATTTAATATTACCAAGTANCTCTGGGCTNTCAATCTTAAGTCTTCCATCTGGTGTCTATGGAATTCTAATGTATTTAATTTGTTTGCCTTTTGTATTTTGGTTTTTAAATAAAAAATAATTATTTCTTTTTTTCTTGTTGAATTCTTNTTTTTGATGCTGNCCATGAACATATTNGGCATTGGTTTAAATCATGATTCCTNGCNGGNCAATATTCTCTTCCAAANAAAATNATTTGTAAATGTCTTTTATTCCAAATTTCTTTAGNCCATATTTTTTTNAGATCTTTTTCCGTCATTTCAACATTTTTAGCTTTTGATAATCTCCANCTTGAAGCAAGNCGATGAATATGAGTGTCTACTGGNAATGCTGGAATATTNTACCATTGAGNCATCACTACGCTAGCAGTTTTATGTCCTACCCCNGCTAAACTTTCAAGGTANTTCCAATCAGCACGCATACCACCNCCATNAATTAATTGCTTAGCCATTTTTTTTAAATTTTTTGCTTTAGTTGGAGCTAGTCCAATTTGTTGAATTAATTTTTGAATAAAATCAACTTCTAGTNAATTC
This sequence comes from Chloroflexota bacterium, assembly GCA_002708145.1. Lineage (GTDB taxonomy): Bacteria > Chloroflexota > Dehalococcoidia > Lucifugimonadales > Lucifugimonadaceae. Next base: position 10,639 of record PAOV01000022.1, on the reverse strand, counting down.
ATTTCTTCTGGAGTTTGTGCATGTTTAAATAATTCTGGAGTNACTTCATTAACTTTNTTATCNGTTGTTTGNGCAGAAAGCATTACTGCNACAAGTAGCGTATATGAACTAGAGTGATCNAGAGGTANAGGNGTAGANGGGTATAGCTTATCTAAAATTTTACCAATTTTTNTAGCTTTTTNAAGTCNGTTCATTTAATTCTAACTAANACTTCATTTCTTCTCANAAAAGGTGGTGTCCATGGAGAGTCNTATCGATTAANCATAAAAGGGTAGTCTATTTCATANCCATTATCATTNATGAATTTTTTAAGTTTATTTTTATATTTATTAACTTTTTCNTCATTAACATACCANCTAAACTTAATGACAGCACATTTCCCTAAGTTNAATTTATCNAGAGTNATATTTTGGCCTGANGGATTAGGTAAATCTTTTATTTCATNAGATTCAAGCATATAAAATAACATNCTATAGNANTCATTNTCTTCNAANGTAGTCACAGGCGCAGTCATNGGAATGTTTGNATTCTTTTCATTNCCCCCNAAAATATATGANGCTAATACTCTAAACATNTTATTATCAGATTCTATATTATTTTTAANAATACTTGTTTTNGCAACAATATATTCNNTGTANTNACGAATTTCAATATTTCCCTTACTNTCAAGNAGGNTGAATGANGGCTCTTTATATTTATCTTTAGANAANAGCATAGTAAAGAAAATAACAANTAAAATTGATNTAATTCCTATTAATNTCATAAATTTTAGNTAGATNATTTTATTTTTTAATGAACCNAGCTTTTCAACTTTTAGTTCTATTNTATCATTTTTCTTTAACCATCTTTNATTNTTATTTTGNTTTAATTCTAAGAAGCATCCAGTAGCACATNNTNCAGAACCAATGACATCNCCAGGNTATATTCTNGTNCCCATNGAGACTCTTTCAATNATTTGCGCAAATGTCCATGATATATTATTAAGATTNTCTTNNGATACTTTTTTATTATTAATAAAGCATTCCATTTTTAAAGNGTAGTGATTTCCTTTTTNNGTTTCTATTGTATTTTCTTTCAATTCATCTAGAGTAACTATNCTNGGNCCAATAGATGTNGCAAAATCTTTTCCTTTAGCTGGTCCAAGGTTTAGCTTCATTTCNCTCATTTGTAAGTCTCTAGCGCTAAAATCATTCATTATCATCATACCAGCAATATATTCATCTGCTTNATTGCATGGAATATTTTTACCTTCTTTAGATATTAAGATTGCTATTTCCAGTTCAAAATCAAGNTTATTCATNAAAACTTGATCAANNTNAANATCTCCAGGNCCNACNACTCCATCTGCATTNCTNTAGTAGTACACNGGGAAATCATCAAATTCTTTTATCATATCAAGNCCACGATTTNTTCTGCTAGTNTCCACATGCTGTCTAAATGCATATGCATCTCTTAGTGATCGTGGATTTATTGGAGCAAGTATTTTGACTTCTGAAGTATTTATGATTATAGCTTTATCTGANCTTATATAGTTAATAATTTNATTATTTTGATATTCTTTATTCGTTATAAAATCTATCATATTATTAAAGTNGAAGTATGAAGATATATCAANCAAAGANTTAGAATCAATCAAGTGNCCTATTTTCTTTTTATCATTATGNATATAACTTATTATTTTCATTNTGCTTTGTTTTTTACTGCTATTTTCCCTTCAACATCATGATTAAATCTTCTTTCTGTTGGGTATGCAAAATCAATATCATCGTATTCTTCAAAAGCATTTAAAATATCTTCCCAAATNTTATGTTCNGTTTCTCTTCTTTTTGTTGGCTTGCATAAATACCTTAGAGTTAATTCNACNCCGCTAGAATCNACTTTTGTAATAACATCTGATTCTAATGCGGGTTTCTGTACAACAAATTTTTTAGTAGCCTCATCAAATGTTTTTTCTGCATTTTCTTGTTGGATTTTAGAATTTTTCAGGACTATATCTATTAATAGNTTTTTAGCTTTTTTCCAATCACTCTCAAATGTTACCAGTACTGGAATTTCATGCCATATATACTTGAAACCCTTACCATAATTTGCAAGAGTTTCTGTAAATATAAGCCCATTTGGGACATGTATNATTCTGCCTGTATAATCATCAGCATCTACCCAACTTCCTATTTCCATAACTGTAAAATTAAATATATTGGTATCAATAATATCTCCAGATTGGNCACCCAATTGNATNCTATCACCTATATTAAATGGTGCTCTCCAAATTATATATAGCCATCCAGTAAAATTNGTTAAAGGNTCCTTTAGTGCAATTGCNATACCAGCAGATACCAAGCCTAAATATGTCGCAATAGATTCAATGCCTTTAAACCATATNTGTGCAATAATAATAAATATTAAGGTAAAAGATATATANCTTGTAATTTTACGCCATTGNTGTCTAGCCTTTATATCTTCTACAAACTTNTAGATNGTAGTTAAGAGNAGTCTCCTTATTANAAAAAANAAGAAGAAAGCTAAAAATGTTGCGATTAGTTTTGCTTGAATAGATGAATAAGTGAAGAATTTTGCTATCCAGTATAAATTAATATTATCCAATTATGAGGTCCTCATCAGTTAAAGCTCTTATTTTATATAAAAAGTAAATTGCTACTATAATTGAGCAAAATATACAAATATCCATTAAAATAATTGAAAATTCTATTTTNAAAAAATACATAAAAATAAATGATAAAAGAATAGTTGATTGAAATTTCATCCAATNAGAAATTATATTAATATTAAAATNANAATTTTCNGGGTNNTTANTTTTATTTAAAATTTTTATAATCATTTTATNACCTAAATATCTAAATGCAAGAAGTTGTATNANCCNNNAAAAATATAAAGNATTATTATTAAGNTCAAANNTATANANTGATTCAATNGCNNNTATTGGTAGNGGCCAATAAAATAGNATTGNTTGTGATGATATNAATATATCTAAAACTACATGCAATAACATTCCTAGAAAAATTCCGTTTATAATTACTTTATTAATGATTTTTTCATTTAATTCATTTATAATTAGAAGAAATATATAAAATATTATAATAAATATTATGCTGTGCATTATAGAGCCATGATATGATGAATGAATATTAATATGTTTTAAAATAATATCTAAATCTGGTAGTATTATTCCAATAAGAATTCCTAGATTCATTTTATTGAAATTATAAAGCTTAGAAATAGCTAGGAATAATATGATATATAATCCAATGAAGGTCATAATTTATGACTAAATTAAACAATATTTATACTCAATCATATGAATAAAATTAAGAATGAATTAGAGCAAGAAATGATTATTCTATTATCTAACTATATGACTAAAAAGTTAGATGTCGATAATATAAATAATCATCCAATAAGAATTGCTGAAGCAGTTAAATCGATGGTCGGATTAAATTTAGATGCACCCCCTATTAACCTGATTAATTATATAAAGGATAATAATTTTAATATTTATAATGATTCAAAGTCTGAGAATTTGAATAGGGTTGTTAATACTGTATCTATATATCAATTAGAGGAAGCGATAAATCAGAATGATTTTAATGAATCTATAAAAATTATTGATGATCTTTTAAAGCTATCTGATGGTAGGCATATATTAGAATATTTATTAGAAATGAGTTTTCAAAGAATGGGAAAATCATTATTAATAATTTGGGCTATTTTCAAATCACTAAATTTTATAGGTTATTCTTCTATTGATAATGTTAGAAATGGGTTGTTGATTGCAGTCGGTTCTCTAATAAATGATTTATTTATTAATGATAAGGCTATTGATCATATAGAAAAAGTTGAAATAAAATATCTCGATTACTTATTTAATGAGTTCGATTTAGATGATTTTCAACTTCAGGTGTTTGGAAGTTTATATGAAATATTAAATGAAGAATTTATTAGAAATTCTTCAATTAGAAATTCATTAGATTACTTTTTAAAATCTCTTGAGTCTAATTTAAAAAAAACAAAAACAATTAACGAAGAAGTCAGTTTAATAATTAATAATAGAAAAGATTTATTAGAGCTTTTCAATCATATTGATATTAATGACGAAAATATCTTAAATATAAATGCTTTAAGATCTTATATGAAAAATTGCAATACAATAAATATAAATAAACTTAGTAATTATATTTTATTAATTAAGGGAAATTAACGTTGAATAATGAATCATTGAAAATATTTATTAAAGGAGTAGATCAATTTAACTTAAAAAACTATTATGATTCTCATGAATATTTTGAAGATATTTGGATTAATCATCATTTGGATAATCGTTTATTTGTACAAGGTTTAATTCAATTGTCTGTAGCCTATTTCCACATTTCAAATGATAATAAAAATGGTGCAATGAGTTTATTTAAAAAATCAATTAAAAAATTAAATAATAATAATGATAACTTAATTTCTAATATTAATAATGTAGTAGATAGTGCATATAAATCTTTTAATTATTTACAATCAATAGATAGTATGCATGAATTTGATTGGACTCTTGCTCCAAAATTAAAATTAAATAATTCAATTAGTAAATAAAATATTCTAAGAGTTTTTTCTTATACTCTCATAATGTTAAATTAGAGCATATTATGCCACAGATAACTAAACAATATAAATTTTGTGCTGCCCATAAGTATTGGAATGATAATTGGGATGAAGCAAAAAATGTCGAGGTGTTCCATGATGACGTAAGGTTGCATGGCCATAACTATGATCTTTATGTTACTATTAAGGGACCGATTGACAAAGAAAGTGGCTTTATTATTAATTTAAAACATCTTAATAAAGTTGTAAAAGATAAGGTGATATCAAAGCTAGACCACTCACTTATACAGGATAANCCATGGTTTGAAAATCGACAACCATCAACAGANAATCTTGTACTTTANATATGGAATGAAATNGTAGATGAANTTNAATCNCCTGCAAAATTACATTGCATTAAAATTAGAGANACNGGNACTATTTTNACTGAATATTATGGAGGCGAATAANTAGTTATGAGTGATATTGAAAAAATTACTANAGATTTATTAGANNCAATTGGTGAAGACCCAAATAGAGAAGGTNTAATTAAAACACCTTTGAGAGTNTCTAAATCNTGGNCTTTTTTAACNAGAGGATATGGGCAAAAGATTGATGATTTAGTTAATGATGCTATTTTNCATGTAGANAATCAAGATATGATTATTGTAAAAGATATTAATTATTATAGTNTATGTGANCATCANNTATTNCCATTTATGGGTAAAGTTCATGTAGGTTATATTCCTAATGGGAAAGTATTAGGACTTTCAAAAATCCCAAGAATTGTTGACATGTTTGCNNGGCGATTACAANTACAAGAAAGGTTNACNCATCAAATAGCTAATAGCATTAATAATTTTTTAAAGCCAAAAGGAGTTGCAGTAGTNGCTGAAGGNCANCATCTTTGCATGCAAATGCGAGGTGTTGAAAANCAAAANTCAACAATGCAAACTTCTTCNATGACCGGTATATNTATGAANGAAAATAAAACTAGAAAGGAATTTTTAAATCTNATTTCTTAATTNTTATGTTGAATAATACATTAATTAATAATTNTAAAAATAAATTATCGAATCAANCTGAGTTAATATCAGATTTNTCCANTTTNTCTATGGATGATATTTTTGGTTATATAAAAAAAGATTCTATTGATGGNTTAAACTATTATTGGCTNGGACGACGCGANTANAATAAAACTTGGTCTCTNCAGANNNANATTCAAGATGAAATTAAAAATAATAATTTAAATGATNTTATTTTATTTTTAGAGCANAATNCCATTTATACATTAGGNAAAAANGCNGATGAATCAAANTTNCTNCCAACAAAGGATTTTGATATTGATNTTATTAAAACCGATAGAGGTGGNGATGTTACATGNCATGCTCCAGGTCAGTTAATTGGNTACCCTATTATAGATTTAAAAAGGTATAATAAAAGNATATCATGGTTCATNAAATCTCTTGAAGAATCNATTATATTAATGCTTAAAGAGNTNAATATTATTGCTAATAGGAAAGATGGTTTAACNGGAGTTTGGGTTNATGANAGTAANATTGCTGCGCTTGGAGTTCGNTTATCAAAATGGGTTTCTATGCATGGGTTTGCGATTAATGTTTACACTGATTTAAAATTGTTCAGAGGGATTATCCCATGCGGAATTGTAGATTTTGGCTTAACTTCTATNCTGAAAATAAAAAATAAAGAGTATGAATTATTAGATATAGCAAAATTGATGACAACTTCATTATCTCAAACTTTAATTAATANGGGTAAAGTATAAAATGTCCAAGCTTAAAGGAATTTCAAAAAAAGAACTTGTCAATATTTATTCAAAAATGTTTTTATCTAGAGAGCTTGATANGAAGCAATTAATATTACTTAAGCAAGGTAANGGATTTTTCCATATTGGAGCNACAGGACATGAAGCTGCAGAATTAGCTGCAGCGAACGCTATAAATCCAGATAGAGATTTTTCTTATCCTTATTACAGAGATCAGGCTTTTTGTATTGGGCTAGGAATGACATCCAAAGAGCTNCTCTTGTCATTTCTTGCTAAGAAAGATGACCCNAATTCCTCAGGTCGACAAATGCCACAACATTTTGGNAGTAAAAAATTAAATATTGTTAGNCAATCTAGTCCTACAGGTACTCAATATTTACAGGCTGTCGGAGCAGCTTTNGCTCTTAANAGGAATAANTCNAAATCTGTAGTATATGTTTCATCTGGAGAAGGNACAACTAGTCAAGGNGATTTNCATGAAGCTCTCAATTGGGCAAGTAGAGAAAAAGCTCCAGTNGTTTTTCATATTCATAATAATCATTATGCAATATCAGTTCCTATNAATGANCAAGTAAGTGGGGANTCNGTTTTTAATATAACTTCAGGATATGATTCTTTATCTAGATTTAATGTTGATGGGTGTAATTATTTTGAATCTCATCAAGCNTTTAAGCTTGCNGTAGATAGAGCAAGAAAAGGTAAAGGACCAAGTGTTATTATTTCAGATGTAGTTAGATTATTGCCTCACTCTTCATCTGATGATCATACGAAATANAGNACTAAAAAAGATTTAGATAATGATAAAAAAAGAGATCCNATCCCTCTATTTAAACAAGCTTGTATAGAATCNAAAATCATAAAAGAAAATGAATTTGAAAATATTGATAATGAAATCAAGNAATCAATAGATNAAGATGCAGAATGGGCNGAATCNCAAAGTTTTCCNGAANCAGATTCTTACTCTANAAACTTATTTTCAGAAANATCTGGAGTTGAAAATATTGTTTCTCCAGNAATTAATCCATCNGGTGAAACCTGTGTAATGGTTGATGCTATAAATCACGCTTTAGATGAAGAATTNAATAATAATAAAAAAATGCTTCTCTATGGNCAAGATATAGCAGGNGGTAANGGGGGTGTATTTACTGCAACTCGTGGATTAACTGAAAAACATGGNAAGGATAGGGTCTTTAATTCTCCATTAGCAGAATCATCGATTATTGGGACTGCTATTGGACTTTCAACTTTAGGNTATAAACCAGTTGTAGAGATTCAGTTTGGAGATTATATATGGACTGCNATGATGCAAATAAGAAATGAATTANCNACTTTAAGATATCGCTCAAATGGAGATTGGAGNTGNCCTTTGGTTATTAGGGTTCCAGTTGGAGGATATATACATGGCTCATTATGTCATAGCCAAAGNATAGATGGTTATTTTACACATATGCCNGGTATTCATATTNTCTATCCATCAAATGCTGCAGATGCNAAAGCGCTTTTAAAGACAGCGTGTAGAATTAATGACCCTGTATTATTTTTAGAGCATAAAGGNCTATATAGGCAAAATTTNGCTTCNTCTAAAGAGCCNGATGAAAATACTTTTCTTGAATTTGGTAAAGGANCNTATGCTNCAAAAGGATCTGATTTNACAATANTAACATGGGGNGCAATTGTNCAAAAATCTATAGAGGCTNCTAAAAGANTAGATATTTCTGCAGATATTATTGATATTAGAACCTTATACCCTTTAGATTTAGATATAATCAAAGAATCTATTAGTAAAACAAATCGAGTTATAATAGCTCATGAGGATAATATTACAAGTGGATTTGGAGCAGAAATATCTGCAATTATATCGGANAAATATTTTGAAATGCTTGATGCTCCAATATTAAGAGTAGCATCAGAAAATGTCCCGATTGCATATTCGGGTGTATTNGAAGATAAAATTCTTGTTCAAACAGATTGGATTGAGAATGCTATCAAAAAAATAATTAATTTTTAATTATAAGGAATAATTATGGCGATTGAAATCATTATGCCTAAGATGGGAGAGTCTATTACAGAAGGGACCATTATAGAATGGAAAAAAGCAATAGGTGATGAAATCAAAAAAGATGAAACTATTCTTGAAATTTCTACTGATAAAGTTGATTCGGAAGTCCCTTCTCCTGCATCAGGNGTTNTAATAAATATTATAGCAAATAAAAANGATACAGTNGACGTTGGTACTNTAATTGGGTATATTGGTGACTCTGATGAAAAAGATAGTTTTAGTATTNAAGATGTAGAATCTAGCAAANAAGAATCTNATGTTGANTCAGTTAATATTGAGCAAAATAAAGTTAAAGAAGTAACTGAGTCAATNTTNANAAATAAAGATATTAAGAAAAATTCAAAAAGATTTTATTCTCCANTAGTTAGATCNATTGCAAAAAGAGAGNGTATTAATAATCANGANCTTGAGNTAATTAAGGGNACAGGTAGAGGAGGAAGAGTTAANAAGNCAGATATTTTNGNTTATATTAATCAAAAACGNNNTTCANNTGATTNTAGCATCNAAACTCCCAANNCTAATNTAATTGAAACTCCTAAAATTAGNGANTCAACTAGTCAAGTTCAAGAAATGGATAATGTTAGAAANCGTATTTCTGAGCATATGATTCANTCNCAAAAAACTTCAGCACANGTTTATTCTACTGTTGAAATTGATATGACTAATCTTTTAAAAGTNAAAAATGAGTATGCAGAAAAATATTATCAAAAGCATTNAATNAAGTTAACTGTTACATCGTTAATTATTGATGCTTGTATTAAGGCCTTGCATGATTTTCCATTATTGAATACATCTATTGATGGAACTAATATAATCTATCATAAAAATATAAATATGGGTGTAGCTGTTGCACTTGAAGATAATAATTTAATTGTTCCTGTAATCAAATCATCTGAAGAATTAAATTTAATTGGAATTTGTAGATCACTTGAAGAGCTATCAAGTAAAGCTAGAAATAAACAGCTTAGTCCAGAGCAAGTTCAAGGTTCAACATTTACAATTACTAATCCTGGAGTTTTTGGAGGGCTGATGGGAATACCCATTATTAATCAACCTAATGTCGGAATTCTTTCAATTGGAAAAATTCAAAAAAAACCAATTGTTAAAGAAACAGAATTTGGAGACTCTATCTTTATAAGAAGTATGATGTATGCAACTTTAGGTTACGATCATCGTCTTATAGATGGTGCTTATGGTACAAAATTCTTATCATTATTATCTGAAACAATAGAATCTTATAATGCGAAAGTTGAAAAGTAATTATGGGAACTAGTACTAATAATGCATCTTTATTGAATCGTAGGCCAGATTGGCTTAAAATAAAACTCAATACATCTACTGATTTTCAAAATACTAAAGATATTATAAATAATCAGATGCTAAATACTGTCTGTGTAGAAGCAAAATGTCCTAATATTTATGAATGTTGGAATCGGAAAACTGCCACTATTATGATTCTAGGGGATGTATGCACTAGAGCTTGTGGATTTTGCTCAGTCAAAACAGGTAAACCCCCAATAACTGATGAATTAGAGCCTGTACGTGTTAGTGAAGCTGTAAAAAGAATGAGTTTGAAGCATGTTGTACTAACCTCTGTAGATAGAGATGATTTAAAGAATGATTATGGGGCGTCTATATGGGCTAGAACTGTTACTATGATTCATCAGAATGTAAAAGGATGTAGCGTAGAAGTTTTAACACCAGATTTCAAAGGTTATAAGCCCTCGATTTTAAAAGTGTTTAATTCACAACCAGAAATTTTTTCACATAATGTAGAGTGTGTTAAAAGAATATCTAAACAAGTTAGAGCTCAATCTGATTGGGATAGAACATTAGATGTCCTGAGAATGTCTGTAAATCATGGTTTGTTAACTAAAACTGGCATGATGGTAGGCCTCGGAGAGACAGATAAGGAGGTGTATAATACGATGGATGAAGTTTTTCAAGTTGGAGTTAAAATTTTTAATATTGGCCAATATCTACAGCCAACTAAAAAGCATCTTCCTGTTGCTCGTTTTGTTCACCCTGACCAATTCAAAGAATATAAAGAATATGGCTTAAAATTAGGATTCAAAGTAGTAGAATCTGCTCCTTTAGTGAGATCGTCATATCACGCAGATGAGCAAGTAGAATCATTTATAGAAAACGACTAGGACATGACATTAGCAAATCAAAGACTGACATTTTGCCATAATAATAACTTTTGGTCT
>PAOV01000021.1 GCA_002708145.1 Chloroflexota bacterium | reverse complement strand
GCAGGGAACACTTATACGACAGTTTCCACGGGAGCAACGACAAATAATGCCGTTGTAACTACAGCAACTGAAGTGGTACCCGCGTCTTGCTCACAGGGCGGATTTACTGGTCTAGGTGACTGGTGCATAGTCGATTCCAATAGCCGGAATGATTACGACCATGTTGCTTTCTCGATTCCTACTGCCGCTGAAGAAGATGCTGCATGTTTAGCCGCAGGAGGAGCAGCGGAAGATTGCACAGATGGCGATGGACTTATAGACATTCGTATTGATGCAGAATCAAATCTAACTCGCAGTCAATTCAACTCTAATAACGAGCATGGTGATCCTTATATCTATTTGCATCACGATACTGACTCTGATGATGGTGAGCATTCAGGAGACATGTCAGAAATAACAGTCGGAAATCTTATTGAAGCCGATGATGATGGTGGTAGAGATTGCGGGAGTCATTGCAACAATCCACCTAGCAATGCAACAGACCCCGATGAAACACCTAACGTAACGCTCACTAATGGTGATCCTGTCATCGAAAACGTCGCAGATTCTTGGGATTCTCGCATTGAGAGAGAACTTTCTGCGGGAGACTATGTGTTGAGGGGTTCGGTATATAACGGCAATAACGATGGTTGGTATCGCCTAACTATTCGTGATGCTGATGTGACGTACCCTCCAGAAGAAACTGTTGCAGGACAAAATAATTCGGCTTAGGAGATGCAAATGAGTAGAGCAGAAAGAACGCAACAGCATTTCCAAAGAATCAAAGTGGCACAGCCACAAACGCATCTTACGAGCAGTTTTATTGGATGTCTTACGGCTATGACGAATGGTGATTTATCCGCTATCACAGGTGATCATTGGGGCAATGCCATTCGAGCAGGTGGTGTTACAGCGGCTGTAGCAACTGTTGTTGCCGCAATAGGGTTTCGGATGAATAAATGGACGCGGGCATTGCTTTGTGGTGCTGCAACTTTTGGAGCCGAAGCGACTTTCAAAGATCCTACCTATGGCACCACGATGTCTGATATTTATCAGACTGCATTAGTTGCAGGTGGAGTAGCAATGGTTTTGGCATTCTTTGCAGGGATGGCATTTGACAAGATTATTAACAAGCAATGAAAAAGGAAGATGTGAAAATAAAAGTATGGATAGACCAAGACTTGTGTACAGGAGACGGTCTTTGTGAAGAAATTTGCCCAAGCGTTTTTGCGATGCACGACGATGGTTTGGCATATGTTAAGGAACCAGAGTGGAAGACCATGTATGGCCCAAATGGCTCGTCAGGGAATGAACCCGTTTATCAAGGAGCCACTGGAATGGCCACAGTACCCGGAGAAGATGTCGAAGCAGCAATAGAAGCAGCAGACGAATGTCCCGGAGAATGTATCTTCATCGAGGTAGCCGAATAGTAAACTAAGATGCTTGAATGAGTTTGTATCAGTATCGTGCCAAAGTTGTGCGTGTCGTTGACGGTGACACCATAGATGTAGAACTTGATTTAGGTTTTGACATTACATACAAGGCGCGTGTTCGTTTTGTAGGGATAAATACGCCAGAATCCCGTACAAGAGATTTAGAAGAAAAGGCTTTAGGGCTTGCAGCNACTGATTTTGTAGGTCGTTGGNTATTAGAAGAATGCGGCATGAATCCTATTATCGAGACAAGTCTGGATAAAAAAGGAAAATTTGGTCGTGTTCTTGGACGAATCAAAAACGACGAGGGTGTTTGTTTAAATGATGTGCTGATCGAAGAAGGTCACGCAACCGAGTATCACGGAGGTAAACGGTAAAAGTTAGGAGTTAGCCATGTCAGTACTGGTACATGAAACCTTTGAAGAGGGGTGGCAAGACTCATGGAGTGGAAAAGCCCACAACGCATACGTTAGTGGGGATGCCTTACGGCTGATGTTTCGTCAAGGCGACCATTATGGGTGTGCATTACATAAAGAAGTAGTTCCAACTCGCCATGTGAAATGTTCTTACATGGTTAGAGCCTTAGGGGATTGGGAGTCACATAGCACAGGAAAAACTCTTGGGTTTTGCGATTTACGCTACAAAAACGAAAAAGGACAGTCTTATGGGCATGGAAATAGGCAACCTGCCCCTGATGGATTCTCTTTTAGGACATGGTTTGGTAAAAGCAAAGACGGATACATGCCTATTGGAATGTATGTTTACCATCTAGGACAGGTTCCAAGATGGGGTGATTCCATCAAAGTGGGACAAATTAAAATAGGTGGTCCTGCTGTTTCGTTTGAATGTGAAGCCGATTTTGATGAAGGTTTTATTCGGGCACGAGTAGATGGCGGCGATTGGGTTCGCCACAATATCGTTGTTACTGATAAGACTGCTGTTACGTGGGCATGGTTAGATGCTTATTACGGCGGTCCTGCTGTATCTCCTAAGAACATGGCGTGGGATATTTCTGATTACAAGTTAGAAAATCTCGGTCCAGACATCACCGCACCAGAAATTGATTGGGATGCGATTGCCGCATTAGTTGCCGCTAAAGAAGAAGCCGCAAAAGAAACTGCCGAATCAGAAGAACTTGATGCGCCTCTATCGGAAACCATTGTTGCTTCGCTTACAGAAACAGAATCACAGGCTGGTGTTTTGGCTACCCAACTTCGAGAGTTGGCGGACAAAATAGAGGCGTTGTGACCAAAATATTTTTAGCCCTCGCTCTTCTTTTGGGTTCAGTTGCATGTAGTTCTCCGGAACATGAATGGTCTTCTGACTATCAAGATGATTGGATGGCTGGATGTCAATTCATTTTGCATGAATGGGCAGCACTCAGCGGTATTACTTCAAAAGATCTTTGTCGCTGTACGTTAAATGGGCTTATGGAACATTGGGATCAGGCAAGATACATGGCTTGGGATCAAGATACAAAAGATGGTGCTGCTAGTCCCTACGTCGCAGAATGTTGGGAGTCTTTAATCAAAACAAACAGGTTCGCTACTTTTTAAACGTAAGACTGATTTATTGGAAAATAGTATCCGTTTAGTTCATGACCATGCTTGCCACCCAATCTAGATAAGGCAATAGGCATATCTGGTCGGTGGGTTATTCCTGAATAGTGAGCGATGCAAGAACGACGCTGAATATCGGGGTCATTTGGAATAGTTCCACGGTGCATCAGGCGNCTATGCCAGAGAAGAACATCACCTTTTTTTTGCAATAAATTCTTCTGTTTCCAAGTCTGCGTCTTCTATAAGTTGTTCAAAAAGAGGTGTTAATATTTCTTCAGAACGTACTGGCCATTTAGGATCTGCTATTGCGTTATTTCCTAAAGCAGCAAGTATTTTTTCATTGGTTATGACAGGGAACTTGTGAGAGCCACGTACAAATTGGAATGGTCCCGAATCAGGGTGAATATCTTCTAGTGCTATCCAAATAGCCATATAGAAGTCACGGTTGGTGTCAGGGTTCAAATATCCATCTTGATGCCAATTGCGTTGTGTTGAAACCCATCCTGTCAAGTTCAGATGAACACCTAGTGGTTCTCCAATCAAGTCAGTCATAATGTCAGTTAAAGGCTTATAAGCAAGCATGTCTCCTAAAGCGGGAATATACATGTAGGGAACATCGAAAGGCCAACCACGAGGACGGTTTTGATTGTCTTTAAGCCATGCCTCTTTGTATTCTTCTATGAATACGTCTGGCATAAATTCAGGAAGAATGACTAATCCATCATCTTGCCATTCTGCTTGCAAGTCTGTTTCAGGTTCGTTTTCTTCATTATCCAGCCAAGGCAATTCGCTACGATGCGGCCAATCTTCGATTACATCGGCTTCGTAAAACCCTTTGAAGTAATCTGGATGAATATTCATAAAATAAAACAATAACACTAAATATTGTTTTATTCGGTGTCTGCCATTATCAGTATGGTTCTAATTGCTATTGTTAGAAGAATACGTCCATCCTGAGAGGGCAATTAGTTATATGGAATCTATTTTCGCGAGTGGGGCAATCGGTGCGGTAATTGTTGCTATCGCTGCTGTTTTGCGCGAACGAAATATAAGAAGAAAGCACAAAATGGATCGTTACCAATCTGATTTCCAAATAGGACAAAAACTTCGCGATGAACTAAGAACAGAAATGGATCGTCGTGAGCAGGAATATCAATTAGATCGACAAAGTTTAGAATCACGAATTACTGCTTTGGAAAAAGAAGTAGAACGGTGCCATGAAGAACGAAGAGATCTTCAAAATCTGGTGGTAGAATTATCCAGCAAAGCAAAGCCACCTGTTAAAAAACCTGCTGTACGTGCAGGTTCGCCTAAAAAGGCAGCGGCTCAAAAGCCAAAAGGGAAAAAGAAGTGAAATATAAATGCGAAAAATGTGGAGGCACTTCAGCGGAAACGGGAAAGATCCGAACCACTGGTGATGGAATCTCTCGGTACGCTAATCTCCAGAACCAAAAGTTTGGTTATGTTGCATGTGAAAACTGTGGATACACAGACTTCTATCGTGACTTTGGTAAAGACAAAGGCTGGAAAACAGTTCTAGACGTTTTGTCTAACTAATTGATTCCCACTGAGAAAAAGTTGACAAAGTTTTATGTAGTTGAAAATCCTTCAACCATTTAAATTTGTACCGTAACGGAATCGACCACATCAGCCATCCATGTGTCCGCAACAGTCACAGTGATTACAAGTGCAGGGGCATACTTCACAACCGCAATTTGGACATCCTGAGTCTGACATGATTCCTCCTATCTCGTTACTTCTTTACTTAATTCAAAAGTTCCTTGAATAACGCGTTCCACGACACCTGAACTATCTTCAATTTCCAAGTCATAAACTCCACCTTGACTTAGAGCAGCAGTTGCGGTGGCACTTACTGTGATTTGTATCACCCCACTTGCGTTCAAAGTTATCTCTGGACTTCCTCCTGTAGAAAGGAGATCAAGCAAAGTGGTGGATGAGTCAACGTCTGGGCGAACCTGCATCCTTCCGCTGTAAGTGCTAAGATTGCGCGCTACGGGAGGTGTTGCATTATCCGTAATGGTTAGTTTTTTACTAAACGTCGTGCCCTGTTCGCAGGTCATGTTGTAAGTTGCTGCGGTCATTTGCATACCTCCAGTAAAAAGTCTATCCTTATATATGATCTCACAAGGAGAACAAGACGATGGCTGATATGAATATTAACCCTGAAGAACTTATTAATAACTTAAGTCAACAAATTGGTGCTTTAATGGCAGAAAATACTGCCTTGAAGATGGCTATAGGTAAAACTCAAGAATCATTAGATGCGGCAGAGCGTCAACTGGCGGCTTTAACACCAGCACCAGAAGATGCTGGCAATGCTTCTGATGAGGGAGATTCAAAAAAGAAGAAGTAGTTATGGACACTGCTGTAGATGGTCAAGAAGCGTCATGGCACACAGATGGACATCGTGTCAGTCTACGTTTGGTTAAAAACGAAATAATAGTCAGTCTTGTTCATTGTCCTGATACAGATAAATGTTCTGTTAGAGAAGTCAGTTGTGTAGTTAAACACTTTATAGACATGTATGGACTCGAATGCAATGTCGGAAGTGTGTATATAACTAGTCCAGAAACAGAAATAGCGTGGGCACTAATGGGCGATGATTTTGATTTAGATGCCTGTCAACTTTGGTGGATACCTTCAGAGGATGAAGCCTTCGCAAGTTGGCTAGACAGTAAAATTTCGTAGTTTATTCGTGTCCATCTCTGTAGGGATGGTGTTCAGGGGATTTGAAACGAGGAGCATCAGGGATTGATTCCTCATACATGGGGTGTTCGGTTTCTGGGGTAATTATTATCTTTTGAGAAGTTACTCGTACTGTTTCTGGAAGAACCGTAGGTGATTTGATGATGTTTTTTGCATTAGTGAGCGCCATTTCAAGAGTTGAGCACTCTATTTCGTTGTCTTCTCTGCCATTTGCTTGTATTTGAGAGTAATAAAGCCTGTATTTATTCGTTATTTCTGCCCCCAACATGGTTGAAGCCATGTCTTCCAATAACGTTTCTGTAGATTCCAATGACAAATCTTGTCCGGGGGCGAAAGTTGCTTCTGCTCCTTGTTCGTTTTCTGTTTCTAACATGGTATTCCTCGTGATATTTGGTGTCTCTCGTAAGTAATTTAGCATAATTAGTGTATATCAGTCTGCCCATTAGGTTGTTGCTTAGACATTTTAAGTATTGCAAGGGCAAAACGCCATACATCTGGATGCTTCCAGACTGATTCATAGCATGGAGTATAAGTGAAACTCTGATTTCGCTTTTGTCGTTCTACGAGTCCTTGTTCTAATAGTTTTGTCATTGCTCGTTGAGCAGTATTCTCTAAAACCCCCATTTTTGAGGCTACATCACGGATAGATGACTCTGGGTATTCGATAAGAACCACGAAAGCACGACCTGTTTGGGTTAACAATGCCAATGTATTGTTGTCGCTATACGAGATAATGCGAGCCTCATTAAGGGCTTCCATTACATATTCAACTGCTAGTTCAAGAGTGTCGGCTCCAGCAATGGCATCTGCAATATGTTTTTTTAATGCATGTTCATGCTGAGGTCCATACCCTTTAAATTCAGGCATTTCTTCACAGTCCCTAACGTATGTGTAATTATCCTCTATTATAGACGGTGGCGGCATTTAGTTGCTGACAGTGGCATCTATCGAGAGATATCTGTATGGAAGAATTAAGACAAAGGTTAGGGGTACTGGCTAATAAAGACGGCACCCCTCCGATCTGTCCTGCTTTCAAGTTGATTACGAAGATGGAAGAAGACGACGCAGAAGTCGCCAAACTTATCTCTGAGTCAATGATGAACCCTGAGGTTTCGATAGCCGAAATACACCGGGAATTGGCTACACATGGGATTGGGATATCTAGGGAAAGTATTTCTAGATATAAAAACAGGATATGCCTTTGCAGTCCTCATTGTTCAGAGTCGTTAGGAAGCGGGCAAAATGGCTAATAAAGATCTTAAATCCAATCTTAAAAACATGAATAAGGCACCGAGTAAAGCCACTGTTGGAAAACTGGCAGAACTTTTAGAGCGTCAATCAATTGATGTAAATCAAATAGGGGATATCAAAAAGGTATCTATTTATCAGTCGATTACTAAGGATGCTGAAGGTGAGCCTCACGTCCACGACTTGATGGGTATTCAGATTTCTCCACAATGGGAGACTGGCCCTGAATGGCCTGTTATAGAACCTGCTCCTAAAGTTAACCTTCCAAAGAGCACAGTAAAGAAAAACAAGTCCACACTTAAAAAGTGTGTTGTTCTTCCTGATATGCAAATTGGCTACTATCGCAATAAAGAGGGAGAGTTAGAACCCACTCACGATGAAAGAGCCATCGAGATTGCCATAAGCATGTGTAAGGATATAAATCCTGACAAAGTTGTGCTTGTAGGAGACAATTTAGATCTTCCAGAGTTAGGCAAATACCGTGTTTCTCC
Source organism: Chloroflexota bacterium (assembly GCA_002708145.1). Taxonomy (GTDB): domain Bacteria; phylum Chloroflexota; class Dehalococcoidia; order Lucifugimonadales; family Lucifugimonadaceae. The sequence goes on along the minus strand of PAOV01000021.1, from coordinate 9,160 downwards.
TGTGTTCCAACAGACAACTCAGGCATCAATCAATGCGGCGACCCTGATTTGTGCTCAATTAAGAGCATCATCGCCTAACGCAGAGATTATATGGATTGCTGGAAACCACGAAGAACGATTGACTAACTTCATGATGGATAATGCTTTGGCGGCATTTGGTATAAGGCAAGGCAATATGCCTGATAGTTGGCCGGTGTTAAGTGTTCCACATTTGTGCAACTTAGATGATTTTGATATTGAATATTTGCCGGGTTATCCAGCGTCATGTGTTTGGATAAACGAACATATTAAAGTGATACATGGCGACTTGGTGAGGTCTGGCGGTAGCACGGCACATGCTTACTTGAAACGTGAGAAAATATCAGTAATATATGGACATATTCATAGGCGTGAATGGGCNGAAATGACTCGTGAAGATTTTGATGGACCGAAGACAGTAACGGCTCTGTCACCGGGATGTTTGGCACGGATTGATGGCGCAGTCCCCTCAGTAAAAGGTGGTACAGATTTAGATGGTAGACCGTTAACAAGGCACGAAAATTGGCAACAAGGTCTTGCAGTTGTGGATTATGAAGAGGGCGACGGCAAATTCAACTTAGAAATGATCACGATTCGTGATGGTTGGGCTTTGTACAGGGATAAAGAATACAAGGTGTAAATGTCAAATGGCTTCTCAGGTGACTATGAGGAGGAAGCGCACTGGACAAACAAAGCAAACTGCAAAGACAGGGGACATCTCATGTTCCCGAAAAGGCACAAAGATATTACCTATATCTCAGAAGCGCGCCGCATCTGCCGTCAATGTGAGGTCAGGGCTGAATGTTTACAGTATGCCTTAAGTTTTCCGGCTGCTGATATGCACGGAATATGGGCAGGATTGACACCTAGGCAGTTAGCCAAAGAACAAAAAGCGCGTGGTGTTACTCCTAGCAAACCAACTATTGCGGAGTTCATGGCTGACATGCTGCGATACTATAAGGATAAGCCTGAACCTAAATCTAAAACAAATATTGAAAAGATCATAGACGATGACCGGAAAGAACTTAACTAAAGAGTTTGTAGCAGAACGTGACTTGAAAATGTTTCGTATGCGACAAGCAGGTGCGTCTCACAGTGAGATAGCGAAACGCTATGACCTTTCTGTGTCTGCTGTGTCTAAAGGCATCGCTCGAATACTTGAACGCTTGAATCGAGATGCGGCTCTCGCTTATCCCGAAGTATTACGAATGGAATTAGAAAGATTAGACAATCTTCAATCTTCTGTTTGGCCTCTCACCCAATTTCGTCGTGAAAGCATTGGAGACGAAGAAGTAGTAATAGAACCAGACATGAAAGCAATTCAGACAGTTTTGGGGATTATGGATCGTAGATCAAAACTTCTTGGAATGGATGTTCAGAAAGTTGATCTAAATGTTTCGGGGGGAACAGATGTTCGACATACTTTGGCAGGTGAAGAACTTAAAAAAGTTGGAAATGTCGATTACCGTGGGGAATCTATGCAACTTCTAGAACTTATGCAAAAAGCAGGAGTTTTAGAAAAAGGCGTGGCTGAAAAGATTTTAGCCGAAGTAGAAGATGACGAATTGGAGGTCATTGATGTCGAACCAGTTGACGAAGGAACAGAAGATGAGTGAAACGGAAGAAAGTAAGACTGCTCAAATCCTTGTGCGTATTTCCGAAGAGGAACGTGATGAATGGAAAGCCGCTGCTGAGGTATTGGGTACAAGCATGTCTGATCTAATCAGAAATAGCGTGGCTCCTATAGTGCAAGAAACCTTGCATTGTATTCACCCAGAGGAATTTCGTTTGGTTTATCCATGGTCGGAATTTTGCAAGAAGTGTGATACGCGGTTGAGATGAGATATGTGCTCTTCGTTTTAGGTCCAATTGTTGGATTTTTTGCGGGAGCAATACTTGCTTTATTGCTTTTTTGTTTAGGTAGAGCAATTGGAATAATTCCATTTCGCAACAAACCTAAGGAAATGGATGATCATTTTCCGAGAGTGATTCCGTAGTCATGGCTATTAGAAAACTTCGCCCCGAACCGTATAACACTGATGCTGTAGACGCTGATAACGATGGAATCGTTCAGGAAGGAACAGCATTTGAGCGCCCTGTAGGTACACGGTTCTTGAATAGGGCAGGACAAGAATTACAACAAGGTTTCACAAGTCTGCTACCGATTGAAGGTTCGGTTGTTGGGAGAGACGATAAACCAATTCCTTATACTCCGACTTGGTTCGGTCAGTTAGAAATAGAAGAACCTACTAAACCATTACTACCTAGCCTCGCTGATGGAGGGGTATCAACTGTCGGAAGCATTACGGTTGGTCTTGGGAAACCTCAAAAAATAGGGAACAGTCGGGTACAACTTCGAGAACGAGCAAAACGAATGGAAGTTGTGCAGTATGCAGATGAAGCGGTTCGTTCACCTGCGAAACCGTGGGGAGAGAACCCTCCACGATCCAATACTGGGGATGTCGAAGTAGATGAAATAGTTGATCAGGTGATGATGAACAGAGAGGGTGGGATGACGCGGTTGATTCAAGCATTACTTCATCAGGATGATGATGCTGGTATTGAGGCAGGTAGAGAAATACATGCGGGTGATGATTATGAACTCGACATGGACCCCATCAAATATGAACAACTTGACGCAATAAGAGATGAGTTAAGAAAACGAACTCAAGAATTTTTAGCAGATTTTGATGAGGAAATAACTGTTTATCGTTTTGGTTCTCGTCGTCCAGAATCAGATGTTGTTTCTTTCACTCTTAATCCTCGTTACAACTATCAAGGCGCATTGGGATGGGCAGAACGATATGAGGAACTTGGGGAACGGTTCTTGCCTTACAAGGTTAGAAAGTCAGACGTTATGTTCGCTATGGATATGCGAAATGGTCCTCCGCTGGGAGAAGATGAAATACTAATCAACTTTGACGATGTTCTTTTAGATGAAGCATTGGTAGGGACTATTGACTGGCAACAGGTTGAAGAACCAGTTGCAAAGTTGTCTAGTTTAAAAGACAGAGGAATTAATACCATTGCAGACTAAACAAGAACTTGAAAATTGGTATGAGCAAGAAGATCCATGGGATTACACAATTACCGAAGATGACATCTACCGTAAACATTTCTATTTAACTGTTTTAGAGGACTTGGATGGAACATACGAGAGAGCATTAGATATTGGTGCCGGTGAAGGATTCATTACAAAAGATTTACCCGCAAAAGAGATTCATGCTATTGAATTGAGCGATACGGCGGCAAAAAGACTGCCGGAAAACGTAAAGAGAGTCTCAACTCCTATTGGTAAATATGATTTAGTTCTTGTTACTGGATTGCTTTATAGCCAATATGATCATCGGGCTATAGCGAAAATGGCTACCGACGCGGCTAGTAAGCACGTTTGCATAGGAGGAATCGTTGATTGGTTGCGACCATATGTATTTGGAGAATTGATTAGGTCATTTGAATTTCCATACAGAGAATACTTATCAGCGTTTAAGGTTTATGAGACTCGCCCATAACATCGGGAATGAAAAACATTCCAATTATCACACTCGTGAACAAATTCTTGCCTGTGATGAACCCATAGGTTTTGATGGTGTTTATCGAAATGTTTACAAAAATCAAGATGTTTTACGAAACAAATCGGGAATTATGTTTGTTATGGGTAACTATCTAGGAAGTAATAATGAATTCGATTTACCTAATGTACCTAGAGTGGAATCTTATTGCACTCTGGCGGAAGTTAAAGAGTTGTGTAATAGGTATGACTTTGAGATTGGGTGGCACACTTGGTCNCACCGCAACCTTTGTTCGCTCTCCCAAAAAGAGATTATGCAAGAAATAACTGCTCCTTTTCCCACGAAGTATCTCCGTTATCCCCATGGCGCATATAACGACCTAGTCGTGGAATGTGCTCAAATAGCAGGATATGAAAAGGCTTACGCTGTAACTCAAGGCGTACCCGATGATCCGTATAGGCTTTACAGTAATTATGTTGACTGGTCTTAAACGAGCATACGAAGATGATGGTGTTGTTGTAATACCTTCTGTTTTTACTGAAGAGGAATGCGACCGCATCAAAGAAGAGGCGTACAACGTAACGGATATTCAGATAAAACAATCTGGATACAAGCATGTTCCAAGCGAACGAGCATATAACAGAAAGTCTTTAATTTTCTTTCCGGCATTAGCCAACGAATATCTCAACTCAATTAGAACCGATGAACGTATGCAAGATGTTGTTCGTTGGTTTCTAGGGGGTGATGTCAGACAGATAAATAATCAAATCTATTTTAGAGAATCAGGAGATTTGGATACTTTTGCTTGGCATAGAGACACAATATTTAGAGAAAGCCATGTGTTTTCTTCCACTGTTGAAACAGATTATCTACAAACAATTATTGCTATAGATGACATTACGGAAGATAACAGTCCTGTCGAATTCATTACCGGATCACATTTCTGGCATTCATTCAACAATCCAAAAAACCTTCGTGTTTTTGAAAGAGGAATGTACGAAGGAACAAAATACACAGCAAAAAAAGGTGACATGATGATTTGGTCTGTGAAGATTGTTCACGGAAGCGAAGCCAATGCATCAAATAGTTCTAGAATGACATACATGAATGGATTTTGTCGAACTAGGTCGGCAAGTTCATACCCTGACTATCTTGTAGATGGAGAGGTAATACCAAACATAGATCCAGAAAGGATTCCATAATGCTCGGTAAACCCGATGATGTAACAGTTGTCGTTGCCTCTTACAAATATGGACATCTAGCGGCTCACTGTATAGAAAGTCTTTTGTCTCAAACCAGATTGCCAGATCGTGTTCTGTTCGTTGATGATGGAGTAGGGGATTGCAAGCATCTACCGAGGATCTATCCCACCGTTGATTACGTCATGCGCGAAGTAAATATGGGCACCGCAGAGAACTTTCAAGACATGCTGATGAGAGTAGACACGCAATACACAATGTTTCTTGGTGCAGATAATTGGTTAAGGTCTGACACTATTGAAAAACTTATGGAAAAAACACCTGAGGCTGACATTGTTACTTACGAAATAATGGTGACAGGTGAACACAAAATGAATCACCCTGACGCTCATGCGCCGGATGCAATACATGGCGGAGATGTCTGGTGGCGAAGGCAAGGTCACCACGGTTCAATGCTTTACCGTACTTCTTATGGACAAGCGGCTGGTTATGCACGAAGAGAAGGTCGGGCGAACTCGGAAGAAGATTGGGTGTTATGGGATCGAATGAAAGANATGGGTGCTCGTATCTTTCATGTTCCTGAACCTCTTCTTTATTACAGGAGACATAGAGAAAACTTTATTGCCTGCGATTAAGTGGTGCGTGCGATAGCAGTATCCGTGTGGAAGACTTTGGTATGTGGCACCACAGATAATTACCCAAGAGAATTTATCCTTTAACGATCTTCTTATTCGTCCTCTTTATTCAGAAGTTCGTAGCAGAGATGATGTAAGTCTGGTAACAGAACTTTCAGGCGGTTTAAAGTTAGACATTCCAATCCTTGCTGCAAACATGGACACGGTTTGTGGCACGGAAATGGCTGGGGTTATGGGCGAACTCGGCGGTATGGGTGTTNTACATCGCGGCATGGCAGTCGGTCAACGAATTAAAGCAGTAACCAGTTTGGCTGATGAGGGGTTACGGGTTGGTGTGGCTGTTGGCATTCATGCACTCATGAAAGAGATTGTTGAATACATAGACAGAGGAGCAAGTGCGATTGTGTTGGACATCGCACATGGGGACTCCGCTCATGCTTTGGACAAGGTTCATATGATTCGTTCTTTGGTCGAAAAGCGTGATTCTTCTATTTGTGTGATCGGTGGGAATGTAGCGACCGCAGGTGCTGTGGAAAGAATGTGGAGTGCTGGTGCNCATTGCGTAAAAGTAGGTATTGGACCGGGTTCTGCTTGCACTACACGAGTTAAAACAGGTGTGGGTGTTCCACAGGTGAATGCTATTTCAGATTGTTCTCAAAGGGCTGATGAGTATGGGATCACTGTTATAGCGGATGGAGGAATGAAAACTCCGGGAGATATTGCCAAAGCCTTAGCCCTTGGTGCTGATGCTGTAATGGTGGGTGGAATGCTNGCTGGCACAGATGAGGCACCGGGAGAGATTGTCTATAAGAANGGTAAAGGGTACAAGGAATATAGAGGCATGGCTTCTAAGCGTGCTGGGTCTCATTATGAGGAAGGTGCTTCTGGGATGATCCCCCTGAAAGGTTCAGCGGAGGCTATTGTGATGGATATATGCAAAGGCTTAAGAAGTGCCCTTTCTTATTCGGGGGCAAGCAACCTAGAACAGTTCCATGTCAAAGCAGAATTGTTAAAAGTTTCGCCTTTGGCGGCACAGATGAGTGGGGCACATGGACTTCCTGTGTGAGATAACGCCCTTGTCCGTAATTCTTTCTGCAATAGCAGGATTTGCTATTTCTTTAATGTTATGGATGATACTCAGGGATAGATAGTGCCCAATAGGTTTACGGAACACCCTTTATCGGTGGGAGAAACATATGGCGAACATTTTCGGGAGGCGATTACTTTTGCCAAAGATTTGTTTCTCGCTGCTTTTGCTTGCACTATCCATTCGATCTTTCCATGGCTATTCACAACTACGGCAAGCAAAAAAGTTAAAGTATTAAATAGAACTATGCAAAGAGGTAAATAGTGGGTACACGAGTATTNCTGACAGGTGGTTTAGGTTTTATTGGTTCTCATACCGTTGAACATTGGTTGCGAAATACCGATTGGGAAATAGTTGTAATGGACGCATTGCGTTTCTCAGGACGTATCGAAAGACTCACTGATATAGAAGCCTATGATCCAAACAGGGTTCAAGTTNTTTGGCATGATTTGAGATCACCGTTGCATAATCAGATAAAAGATGCAATTGGTGATGTGGATTACATCGTGAATATGGCATCCGACTCTCATGTCGATAGGTCAATTACAGATCCAGTTCCATTTATTCAAAACAATGTAAGTGTTGCCGTGAACATGCTGGAGTATGCACGGGAAGTTATGCCTCAAAAGTTCGTTCAGATTTCCACAGATGAAGTTTATGGTCCCGCTCCTCACGGTTATTCCCATAAAGAAAACGAAGTTCATCGTCCTTCAAATCCATATTCGGCTTCTAAGTCAGCACAGGAAGCAATTGCGTTTTCCTATTGGCGCACATATGGAGTACCGCTGATTATTACTAACACCATGAACAACTTTGGAGAGCGACAGCATCCAGAGAAGTANGTGCCGATGGTTATGAAAAAGATCCTGCACAGAGAACTAATAGAAGTCCACGGTAAAGAAAAAGATGATGGGCATTGGGATATAGGGTCAAGGGTTTGGCTACATGCTAGAAACCATGGAGACGCTATTCAGTTTATTCTTAATAAAGTTCAGCCNCAGTTGTTNAGTGATTCTGTGATTGAGCCAGAGAAATTTAATGTTGCTGGAGAAAAAGAAATAGACAATCTCGAAATTGTTGACATGATTGCACGCATTCTTGAATGTGATGCCAACTATAAGTTGGTTGATTTTCATACGAGCCGACCCGGACATGATCTGCGTTATTCGTTGGATGGAACAAAACTCAAAGATTACGGATGGGTTGCGCCTATGTCATTGGAAGAATCTTTTGAAAAAACTGTTAATTGGACTATGAAGCATCCTGAATGGTTGAGTGAATAAAAACATGGTCAAATGAATAAAAACGCCCAGAGTGGTAATAACTGGTATCAAATGAAGTTGCGGCTACTAAGGGAAGAAAACAATAAACTTAAAGAAGTCATAATAGGACTTCAATTGGAATTGGATAATGCAATCGAAAAAACTTGAAGAACTCAGAGAAGTTCTTCCTCTTGATGAAGATGACAAAGAAGTCATCTCAGTAGCGGCAGAAGTAATCCGTGTGTTGCGAGAAGATGTTTCGCAACTTCAAAATGAAATTGATGTTTTGAAACAAACTCCTGCTCCATCACCAGTAGTAAAGAAAAAGAAGAGGCGCTGGCTTTTTTAGATCATGTCAGAAATCTTTTTTCTAGAGCATAAGAACGTAGAAGTTCGTGTTGAACCTCTCAACGCTAAACGTATTGCGTTAGAGTTTGGAACTTCTCGCTATATCCTCACACCGTCAGAATGCGCCCACGTTGGGGAAATGCTCAATAACATAATGCAGTGGGAAGATGAAGAAAAAGAACAAGAATGGTCGCATGAGATAGATGGCGAAGAACCTGATTACGGGTGGAACGAAGATATTTACGACCATTTGAATTAGTAAATAAAAGCGTCTGATACAGTTTTAGTATTCCAATTCGCAGTCGCGAATCTGGATTCTTCTGGAGTAATCATGAAACTCGTTGACGCGCCCAATAAAAAGACCACTGGTAAATCTATGCGTAGTGGCGGTCCACTCGGAATAGTTGTTCATCACACGGCTTCATCCAAGAAGTCTAAAGATGAGAATGTTATTCAAATGTGTATCCGAGGAGTGAACAAGGTTCCCGGTCCGCTTTACCATTATTTGATTTCGGCTGATGGAACTGTTTGGCAAATCGCAGGCGAAAATGTAAAAGCCAACCACGCTGGAAGAGGAAACAATTCTGTATTAGACGGAATTATTAAAGGGATTCCAGTAAGAGGTAAAGCAACCACACCGGGGAAGATTTCTGCAAACAGCAGTCTCGTAGGCGTATCTCTTATCAATGATGGGTTAGGGCAAGACATTCCTCAGCCTCAGTACGATGCCTGTGTGGATATTTGTGCTTATCTTTGCGATAAGTATGGAATCAATCCTCTGTCAGGGGTGATCGGACATTCGGAATGGACTTCTAGAAAGGTAGACCCAACTTTTGATATGCACGAATTTCGGGCGCAAGTAGTTTCCGAAACTTCTAACATTCCTGCCGTTAAGGTTCTTAAAACCCCTCGTGTTCCTGCTCCAAAGCCAGAGATAGTTCCCAATAAAGGGATCGGCTTTCCCGGTACCCTTCGTAGAGGCTCACGTTCGGAAGCCGTCAAGTTGGTTCAACGTAGAATTGGCGCTAAGGCTGATGGGATATTTGGATGGGGAACTAAACGCAAGGTTAAAGCATGGCAAAGGGCTTATAACCAAAAC
>PAOV01000020.1 GCA_002708145.1 Chloroflexota bacterium | reverse complement strand
ACATTTGTTCTAGTTTATCACAATTAAAGAACGTATGAGCTAATATTATCCGTTATCGGATAATAAAGGATAGAATTTATAAAATTTTTCTTAATCTATTAATAGCTTCAGATAAATTTTCTCTAGAATTAGCAAAAGATACTCGAACATAATTATCTCCAAATTCTCCAAAAGAAGTTCCTGACAATAAAGCTACTCCTGCATCATATAACGCAGCATTTTCAAACTCCTTAGATGTCATGCCTGTTCCTGAAATATTTGGGAAGGCATAAAAAGCCCCCTTAGGTATTTGGCAAGTGACACCATTCAATGAATTTAAGCCCTCAACTACTAAATCTCTTCTAAATGTAAACTCTTTCATCATTTCTAAAACAGAATCTTGGGAGCCTTCTAAAGCTGATATAGCAGCCATTTGACTAAAAACTGATGTACAGGAATTAATATTCGTCATTAGCCTAGTTACCTCATCAACTAAAAAATCAGGAAATACACCATAGCCCAATCTCCATCCTGTCATTGCATAACTCTTTGAAAAGCCATCTAATATTATTGTCCTCTCGCGCATACCAGGGAATTTTGTAATAGAAACGTGGTCGTAATCTCCATAATACATATCTTTATAAATTTCATCAGATAAAACTATAAGATTATTTTTTACTGCTATATTTGCTATTTTTTCTAGATCAGGTTCAGGAATTACACTTCCGCATGGGTTATTAGGAGAATTAATTATTAGTAATTTTGTTCTATCAGTTATTAGATTTTCTAAAGCATTAATATCTGCATTATAACCATTACTTTCTTCCAATTTCATTGGAACACTTGTCCCACCCATATACTCAATCATAGATTGATAAATAGGAAATCCAGGGTTTGGATAGATAGCCTCTACTCCACTCTCTATTAAAGCCATTATAGAAAATGACATAATTGGTTTAGCCCCAGGAGTTACTACTATATTTTCAGGATTAACATCGTAACCTTGTCTTTTTGATTGATGCCTTGCTATAGATTCACGTAATTCGATTTGTCCAGCAGAAGGTCCGTAGTGAGTATATCCATCGTCTAGAGCTTTTTTGGCAGCATCAATAATATGTTGAGGAGTATCGAAATCAGGTTCACCAATCTCTAGATGAATAATAGATTTACCTTGTCTTTCAAGTTCCTTTGCCTTTGCAAGAACTTCAAAAGCGGTTTCAGTACCTAAATTAGATTGCCTTTTCGCTAAATCAAACAAATCAAATAAGCCTTTCTTTGTATACTATAGATTAAAATTAGTATAAATGAAAAAAATAAAAAATAAATAATAATTAGATATAAATAATATGAATTATAAAGATTGGGCAGAATGGTATGATATTTTTTACTCTTCATCTGAGCATAAAGAAGAAAATTATTATACTGAAATATCAAAAAACATAGAAGGAAATATTCTGGAGATTGGTGTAGGTACAGGGAGGATAGCAATTCGGTTAGCTGAAATTGGCAAAACAATAATAGGGATAGATTCTAGCTCAGAAATGATTGAAAAAGCTAAAGAAAAAATATCTGAAAAAAAATTATCTAAAAAAATAACGCTAATAATTGCTGATATGTTGAATTTTAATTTAGATGAAAAATTCAATCTAATTATCATCCCTGCAAATACTTTATTGCTATGCAATGATGAAGAAGAACAGACTAAAGTTCTTATAAATTGTCAAAAACATTTGACTGATAATGGCAAACTAATTTTTAATGTATATTACCCAGACAATGAAATGATAAATGAAAATAATAATGAAAAATTTATGTTTAACACTGTTAATATAAAAAATGGAGGAAGATATATTCTTTATAGTAAAAATGATTTCGATATTATTAGTCAAACAAATGAAAGCACTCAATTCATTGAGAAGGTAGACCATAACGGCAATGTATTATTTCAAAAAAAATTAAAAGTTAAAACTAGATATTTGTATCCTGAGGATATTATAAAATTATGTGAGAAATCTAATTTATCTGTTGAAAATATGAGTAGAGATTTTTCAGATTTACCAATTAATCAAACAACGGACAACATTGTTGTGGTAGCTAAAAAAACTTAAACACCTGAAATTTTATCACATATAAAATTGAGGTTGTCACCTTGAACAAACTTCTGTAAATTTTCAACAAATATATTTCTTCTCATTTCATATAATTCTGGAGTTAATGCAGAAGAATGAGGAGTGATTATTACGTTTGGTAAAGCCCAAAGAGGTGATGTTTTATTAAGTGGCTCAATTGCAGTTGCATCTATTGAGGCACCGGATAAATGCGAGCTTTTAATTAAGCTAGCTAGGGCCTGTTCATCAACAATTTCGCCTCTAGATATAATGACAATATAACTTCCTTTTGGCATTAATGACAAACGTCTTTTGTTTATAGAATTGTAAGTTTCATCAGTTATAGGAGCTGAAATTACTAAAAAGTCAGAAATTTCACATAAATGATCCAATTTATTTAGTCCCCAGCATTGTTGAATATTTTCTGGGACTAAATATGGGTTTGGGTCAATAGCGTAATTTTTGGTATCAAAACCTCTAAGCCTTTTAGCAACAGCCCTACCAATTGCGCCTAATCCATAAATCCCCACTGTTTTATTAGCAATCTCAGTTATTCTAGAAGAATACTTATTTGTATCCCAAATTTTATTTTGTTTATCAATAAAAGCTTCATTAAATCTATGCGTAAGTGCAATCATAGATCCAATTACATGATCTGCCATAGATGTAACATGAGTTCCAGGAGCATTGGTTATAATAACATTAGATTTTTTTATATTGTCGAACATCACTATTTTATCTATACCCATTCCAGGGCAAGCAATCCATTTGAGATTATTTGCTAAATCAAATGCTTTATCATTAGGCCATCCAAAAAAAACGTCTATATCTTTTATTAAATTATAAATATCTTTATTTGAATAAGCTTCAATAAAATCAATATTTTTAAATTTTTTTCTTAGAGTGNTCGCAAAGTGTTTACCTACATGATCTGTACCAATCATAACTTTAATTTTTTTCATAAATGAATCCTATATAATTTAATTATTATTGCTATGATAAATTATGGATTTTTTTAATGCAAAAAAATTTTAAAATTAAACAAGATTTCATCCCTCGGGGAGATCAAAAAAATGCTATTAATTTTTTATCCCAAGGAGTAGAGAAAAAAATCAAAGGTCAAACTCTACTTGGAGTAACTGGTTCGGGTAAAACTTTCACTATGGCAAAGGTTATAGAAAAAGTACAAAAGCCGTCGCTTGTCATAGCACATAATAAAACACTTGCAGCACAACTGGCATCAGAGTTTGAAGAATTTTTCCCAGAAAATTCAGTTGAATATTTCGTTAGCTATTATGATTATTATCAACCAGAAGCTTATATCCCAAGATCTGACACATATATAGAAAAAGAATCAGATATGAATCAAGAAATAGATAGATTACGACATTCAGCCACTCGCTCAATACTAACTAGACCTGACACTATAATAGTATCAAGTGTGTCATGTATTTATGGTTTAGGCTCTCCCGAGGAATATTCATCAGTGGTCTTATCACTGGAATGTGGAAAAGAACTTGGTATGAGAAAAATTATTCGTAAGCTTATAGATATGTATTACGAAAGAAATGACATGGAACTAGGTAGAGGAAGATTTCGGATATTAGGAGATACTTTAGAAATAATGCCATCCTATGAAGATTTATCAATAAGGGTAGAATTTTTCGGAGATGAAATAGACAAGATAAATCAAATTGATCCACTTACTGGAGAAATTTTAGAACAACTGAAAAATATAGATATTTTTCCCAGAAAACATTTTGTAACACCTGAAAACAGCCTGAAAGAAGCATTAAAAGATATTGAAAAAGAATTAGATATCAGAGTGAATGAGCTAAAAGAAAATAATAAATTATTAGAGGCTCAAAGATTGTACGAAAGAACAAACTACGACCTAGAAATGTTGAGGGAAACAGGAACTTGTCCCGGAGTTGAAAATTACTCTCAACCACTTGGCCGTAGAGCCAAAGGCTCTCCTCCTTGGACACTACTAGACTATTTCCCAGAAGATTATCTTATTTTTATAGATGAGTCCCATATTACTATCCCGCAAATAAGAGGAATGTATAAAGGTGATTTTTCTAGAAAAAGTACTTTAGTTGATTTTGGATTTAGGTTACCTTCCGCAAAAGATAACAGGCCATTGTCTTTCGAAGAATTTGAAGAAAAAATCAATCAAATCATTTTTGTTTCAGCAACACCAGGAGAATACGAGAACGATTATGAAGCTCAGAGAGTAGAGCAAATAATTAGGCCTACAGGTCTTATTGAACCACAAATAATTATCAAACCAACAAAAAACCAAGTTGACGACCTGATCGAAGAGATAAGAATAACTATAGAAAAAAAAGAACGAGTACTAGTTACCACTCTTACAAAAAAAATGGCAGAGGAATTATCAGAATATCTCTCAGAAATAGAAATAAAAGTTCACTACCTTCATTCAGAAATTCAAACAATTGAAAGAGTAGAAATTCTAAGGGATCTTAGATTAGGTATTTATGATGTAATTGTTGGAATTAACTTACTAAGAGAAGGTTTAGACTTACCAGAAGTATCTACTGTTGCTATTTTAGATGCTGATAAGGAAGGCTATCTTAGATCCAGTACATCACTAATACAAACTGTAGGAAGAGCTGCAAGAAATGTAAATGGTAAAGTTATAATGTACGCAGATAAAATAACTAAATCTATGGATTACGCAATAAATGAAACTAATAGAAGAAGAAAAATACAAATAGATCACAATAATAAACACGATATAGTGCCTAAATCTATTGTAAAAGAAGTAAGAGATATTACAGGCAAAATAAATAGTGACAATGAAAAAAATATAAGCTCATCCATAATTAGCAAAATAGATAATAATAATATCAGTAAGAAAGAAATTGTTAAGAGTATTAAATCCTTAGAAAAAGAAATGAGAATAGCAGCCAAAAACCTAGAATTTGAAAAAGCGGCCTTTATAAGAGATGAAATACAAGAAATAAGAAAAATATCAAAAGCTATTTAAAAAAACAACAAAATAATTTATAATAGTAGAATACATACTAATAATACAAGGAAAATTTATGCCTGAAACTGAACAATTGAACAATGATACAGTCATTGAAGCCCTAAGAGATGTGTTTGATCCTGAAATACCAGTAAATGTGGTTGATCTAGGCCTTATTTACTCCGTAGAGGTATCTGAGGGTGATGTTCATGTAGAAATGACTCTTACAGCGCCGGGGTGTGGAATGGGACCTTATATTGCTCAACAAGCAGAATGGAGAATTGCTGAAATTGATGACGTAGAAGATGTACAAGTTGATGTAGTTTTCGATCCTCCATGGACTCCAGATATGATCACTGAAGATGGAAAAGCTCTTTTGGGAATTGACTAATAGATGAGCTCTCCTAGAAAACTCACTCCACAAGAAGAGGCAAAATTAGCTCAAGCAAGAAAAAGTTTTCAAAATAGAAAACAGCTTACAAATTCTTTAAAAAATATTTCCAAAAGAATTGGTGTTTACTCGGGTAAAGGTGGAGTTGGGAAAACAACTATTACGACTAATTTAGCAGTTACTCTAGCTGAACAAAATAATTCAGTTGCAATTTTTGATTGCGATATTGATTGCCCAAATGTTACAAGGTTACTCAGAATATCTGAGGGTCCTATACAGGATAAAGATAAACTTATACCCCCTTCAAGATTCGGTGTAAAAGTGATGTCTATGGCGTTTTTTCAAAATGATGAAGATGAAGCAATAATTTGGCGAGGGCCAATGATACATAATGCTATTAATCAATTCACTCAATCTACTGAATGGGGAAATTTAGATTTTATGCTTGTTGATTTGCCACCAGGCACTTCTGATGCTCCCCTTACGGTAATGCAAACATTAAATTTAGATGGCTTCATTATAGTTACTACTCCTCAAGAATTAGCTGTTTTAGACGCAAAAAGATCAATAAACATGATAAAGAAAATGAACTTAACAGTGTATGGGATTGTAGAAAATTTATCTGGAGGGGTTTTTGGTACAGGTGGTGGCAAATCATTAGCTGAAGAGATGAACTTACCATTTTTAGGTAGTGTTAATATTCGAGAAGAATATACAAATGCAAATAAACCTGTAAGTCTTGAAAACAAAGATATACAAAAAGAATATACAGAAATAATTGAAAACCTTACGGTATAAATTTACAGTGTTATTTTTTAGCGTTTAACAATTTAATTGTTTCTATCAACTTCCTGTTTTTATCAATATTATCAACTCTTTCATGACCAATAGATGATGACGCAATTTTTCTAAATATATCAGCTGCACCCATATGAAATTTGTCTGTATTATTAGTGGAACTAAATGTTTCCGCTATTTCTTCCATCTCTCCAATCCAACGAAAAGCTTTTGCAGAGATAGAATTGACTGATTTAATTGAATCAAACACCTTAGGCTGACTATAACTTATCTCATCTAAAAGCTTTTCTAACAAACCGAAATGATCTGCTGTCATTAAAGATGCAGCATATAATGCGGCTGTACCTTTTGTAATTGCTGCATATGTCATTTTTAGTCCTGAGGCTGCTCCGATTTCGGAGTTGATATCAATAAATTCAACTTCTTTAGAATTCAATATTCTAATTTTATAAGCGTTTTTACCTGAAAGATAAATTCTAGGCTTTTCTCCAGACCTAGGAGATCCACCAATTATACCTCCATCTATAAATATTCCATTAGATTTCTCTATGAAAATATTAATTTTTTTGGTCGTATTTGGAGAAATAGCATTACAATCAACAAAAATTTTCTCCTGCTTAGATTTTGATATAAATGGAGCAATTTGCTTGGCGAAATCTAAAGCTTTTGAAGGCACCAAAATAGATAAAATTACTTCCGAATTTTCAACTAAATTTCCTAGATTTCCAACATCTTTAATTTTATTTTGCTTAGCTCTTATAACAGAATCTTTACTTCTATTTTCAAGAGAAGTTAAGACATTGAAACCATTTTTTTTCAATATTTTTGCTACCCCACTACCCATGTCACCCATACTCATTATTCCAATATTAGTTATTTTCATTTATATTTCCTTTTATCTCAAATTCTGTTTCATTATTCTATTTATAGTTTCAGAGACAATTTCTTCTTGACCTTTTTCAAGCCCAAATACATGGATACATATTTTAGAATCTCCTTCATTTATTCTTGTCCAAATGGATGGTGATTCATCTTTTAGTTTTTCTACTAAAATTTCATTATTTATCATACTAATATTTTGATCAATATCAACTAATAAACCAAAAGGTTGATGACCCATAATATTATCTATTTTTTGGGTATTTATACCATTCTTATTATTTATACCCTTGATAATTTTGTTAGTCATATATTCAAAGGAAGATAAACGTTCTTCGTGGTTTAGTGTCATCCATCTTTCCACTGCGGTTACGACTCCAATTATTTCTTGCCTGTCAATTTTATGAGGACGGCCAATACCTCTAATTCTATTAGTTTCATATCCAATAAAAGAGTTTTTTGCAATTTTTGAAATAATGTCTTCTGTTCCTAATGCAAATCCAGTTGAATGAGGAGCACCCATATATTTGGCTGCTACACATTGAAAATCTGCTCCCATTCTTACATATTTACCAAGGTTTTCTAATGGATAAATTTGACCAGCAGAATCTACAGAAAGTGGAATATCATGCTTCTTAGCTATATCAATAACAATTTCTAAAGATAAAACATTTTCATCAGTTGGATTTTGTTCATAAACAGGGTAATGAATAGCAGCAGTTTTTTCACTAATTAGCTTTTCAAAATCACTTACTGAAGTTTTATATTCATCTCCAACATCTATCAACCTAGCGCCTGAAAATTCCATACACCTATCATACCAATACCTTTGCCTTTTCTGAATTAAAATTTCGTTTGGCATACCATCAGTATTTGGCAATTTTTCTATGTTTTCATCTTTGTGACCAGTCATAAAAGCTGCAGATGCAAGAGTTAATGCTGATCCTGCACCAGAGGTAATATAAGCAGCAGGAACAGATAACAAATCAGCAATTCTTCTACCAGCATATTTTTCTAAATCTGCTAAAACAACATAAGAAGAATCACCCAATTCCATTGCTTCTCTAACTTCCTTAACAGGTGTAGAACCACCAAGCAGCGTAACACTACCAGTCGCATTAATTACTGGTTTAGCGCCTAAATCTTTATATATCTTACCCCATTCATTATTCATTTCCATAAGTATAAATCCTTGAATTATTTCTAAACCTTTATTTCGCAATAAAAATTATATTAAATCTATTTCTCTATAATATACATCTAATTTTTGAAAAAAAAGATAGATATTTTATTGAAAGTAATGCAAAATTAAGTTTGCTTATTTAAATATCATAGGTAAAAAAATGAAAGTATTATTCTTAAACGATCTAAGACCAACTGCAAGAGCTGGAGATATTAAAGATGTAAAAAATGGTTTTGCACGAAATTATCTTATACCAAATAAAATAGCAGTTGTTGCTACTGAACAAGAGTTAAAGCGAGCTACAAAACTTAGGGAAGAAGCAGCCGAAAGAAGAGCTCTAGAGCAAAAAGAATGGGAGAGAATTTCGGAAGTAATACAAAAAGAATCACTAGATATTGAAGTTAAAACTGGTCCAACTGGAAGATTGTATGGTTCAGTGACAAATACCATGATAGCCTCTAAATTGCGTGAATTAGCTAAACGCGAAGATATTGACAGGAAAACTATCTTCATTGCCTCCCCCATTAGAACCACTGGAAGCTACACAGTAAGAGTTAATCTATTTGATAATGTCTCTACTGAATTACAAATTAATGTCATACCAGATCAAGAATCAAAAGAACTCAATAAACAAATGGAGAAAGTATCTAAACTTATAGATAATGAAGAAAATGTTCTTGACCCCTCATTTGAAGATGTATTAGCTGCAGCTGAAGAAAATATCCAGGCATCTAATATTGATGATGAAAACACTTCACCTGAAGAAACAGATTCAGAAGAAACAACTGATGAACCAAAAGACGATTCAACAAAATAATTTTATAAATTTTTTCTAATGCTGGGAAAATTTCCCAAAATATCATTATATAAATGTATCTTCTATTGACCATTTGATTTAAAAAGTTCAAACTAAACTTATGGCTAATGAAGTTCAAATAAATAATATAGATTTACCACATAACCTCGAGGCTGAAGAGGCTGTCCTAGGGTCTGTAATTATAGATAGTGAATCCCTAACAAAAATTATGGGTGAACTGAAAGTTGAACATTTTTTCCTATATACAAATGGTTTTATATACTCTGCATGTTTGAATTTGTTTGAACGCCAAGAAGCAATTAATCAAATAACATTAATTCATGAATTAGAAACAAATGAAACATTAGGCCGTAACTCATCAGAAAAAACAAATCAATTAGAAGCTATAGGTGGAGCAGAATATATTTCAGAGTTAATTGCTAATACACCAACCTCTGTCCACATAGAACATTATTCTAATTTAATTATTAGAACTGCTACTATGAGAGACCTAATTAAAACTGGAGAAGAAATAAGTCAAATAGGATTTAAAGATGACTTTGATGTAGACAAATCATTATCTTCAGCTGAAGATGCACTGTATAAAATTAGACAGGAATCAATAAGTAGAGATTTTGTACCATTGTCAAGGTCACTTACGAATTACCTTGAAAGAACATCTTCCACTGAGAATTTAGATGAAGATATAGATATATTACCTGTAACAACAGGCTTTTCAAGACTAAATGAATTACTAGTCGGAGGTCTACAAAGATCAGATATGGTTGTATTAGCAGCTAGGCCATCAGTTGGTAAATCCATGCTTGGCCTTAATTTAGCAGTTTCTGCTGCAAAAGCTAATTTTAAGGTTGGAATATTCTCACTAGAAATGGGTAGGGAGCAAATAGCTCAAAGATTATTGGCATCTCAATCTAAAGTCAACATGCAAAAAATAAGAAATTTTTCATTACAAAATTCTATAGAACAACAGCAAGTAGTAGACTCAATTGGGCTTTTGTCAGACCTCCTAATTTCAGTGGATGATACTCCTTTTCAAACAGTAATGGAAATGAGAGGTAAAGCAAGGAGATTACAAATTTCAAATGGTTTAGATTTTCTCATTATTGACTATATGCAGCTAATAAATGGAAATAATAGAGGGAGAGAAGGAAATAGAGCTCAGGAAGTTTCAGAAATTTCCAGACAAATAAAATCTTTAGCCAGAGACTTAAATATACCAATACTTGCTATTTCACAGTTAAGCCGAGCTATTGAACAAAGAACTTCTAAAAGACCAATGCTATCTGACCTTAGAGAATCTGGATCAATAGAACAAGATGCAGATATTGTCATGTTTATTCACAGAGAAGATAAACTAATAAGTTTAGAGGAATGGAATAAGTCGAATCCTACCTCCCCATACCCAAGAAACAGAGCATCAGTAATTATAGCGAAGCATAGAAATGGACCAACAGATGAAGTAGAGTTTCAAGTTGAAGATTCAATAGGTACCTTTCAAGAAATTTCAATGATAAATAGCACAAGTAACTACAATGAACAGAGAGCAGAACAATCAATTGAATAAAGGATTTCCTCCAGGGGTAAAATATATACCAACTCCAGCACCATTATTTTCTACATATTTAGAAAAATATGATTCTCTTGAGGAAGTAAAGATTTTACTAAAAATTATACATAGTTTATACCTAAAAAAAGATTTTCCAGCTTTTTTATTCACAAGTGAATTATTATCTGATCNGACAATGCTAAAAATTTATAATGGTTCTAAGGAAAATATTATTCAGAAAATTAGCGATTCCCTAATATCGTTAGAANAAAAAGGAATAATCATATTAATTACTGATGAAGAAAATAATGAAAGAATTTTCATTAATTCCGATCAAGTGAGAAAGCACATAAAAAGACAAGGAATAGAAAAAGATTTTTCATATCACAAGTATGAATCTGAAATTGTTGACTTAGAATCAGAGAAACGAAATTCCGCCTTAATTTTATACGAAAATAATATTGGATATATAACTCCAATTATATACGAAAATATACATAATGCTCTTCAGCAATACGATGAATCAGATATTNTAGATGCCATAAAAATAGCAGTAGAAAATAATGTGAAAAATTGGAAATATATAGAAACAATTCTTAAAAGATGGGACTCAGAAGGCAAAGAAAAGGAGGTAAAAAATGAAAGGTATGGAACCACTAGACGAAATTCTGAAGAGAATAGATCGGATGAATTCTACCGAGAATACGTCAAAAAACAAAAATCAAGAGGAAGAAAATAGTAAAATTTATGATTGTAAAATTTGTAATAATACAAGATGGTTTGTCCAAGAACCTTTTCAAAACGCACCTGCCTCTGAAAGAAAAATAATTGCTTGTGAATGCCAAGAAAAAATCTGGAGTAACTCATCAAGTAAAAGATTAAAAGAATATTCTCAATTAGAATCTTTTGAAAGATTTACTTTTGATAATATAGAATTAGGAACAAATGAAAGATTTTCTGAACCTTCATCTTTTAGAAAAGCATATCATGCAGCTCAAAAATTCGTGTCAGAAAAAGAAGGATGGCTCATAATTACAGGCCCCTCTGGAACTGGAAAGACTCATTTGGTAGCTGCGATCGGCAATGCATTGCTAGACCAAGGAGATCCAGTTAAATTCATTTCTATACCTAATTTATTNGATCATTTTAGATCTGCTTTAAGTTCAGAAACAGATACAGATTATGATGATACATATAGACAAACTATTGAAGCTCCAATTTTAATACTTGATGATCTATCAGTGAATAATCTTAGTGGGTGGTCAGAAGAAAAACTAGATCAAATATTAACTCATAGATATAACCGAAGAATGCCAACTATCGTAACTACATCAAAATATTTTTACGAGCTGAATGATAGATTTAGAACTAGACTTAGCGACCCATATTTTTCAACTATTATTAATATTCAACCAGGTAGAAATATTGAACAAATTTTAGGTACAGGATTAAGTAAAAAAATTCGAAATAAAATGATGTTCGAAAATTTTTCCACCTCTGGTACTCAAAAAACATCTGCAACTCAAAAAAGATCACTTAAGGAAGCATATGAAGCAGCGAAAATTTTTGCAGAAGAACCATCGGGGTGGCTATATTTAGCTGGACCAACTGGTGTAGGCAAAACACATTTAGCAATATCAATAATGAATGAGTCAACAAATAATAATTTTTCAGTATTATTTAAATTTTTACCTGATTTACTAGATGACTTAAGAAAGTCTTATGGCCCAAATGGAAATGATTCATTTGATAAGGTTTTCAATCAGGTTAAGAATGTAGATTTATTAATATTAGATGATTTGGGTACTGAAGCTTCAACGCCTTGGGCTGAAGAAAAACTATATCAAATTATTGTTCACAGATATGACTTAATTTTGCCAACAGTTTTCACTAGCAGAATTACCTTAGAGAGCATAGGAAATAAAAATAACCTAATCACAAATAAATATTCAGATGCAATAGTATCAAGACTAAGTGATGCAAATGTTGTCACTGAAAGATATTTATCTGCACCAGATTACAGAAATAGAGGATAAACTTTATGAGCATTAATGGAAAATGGAAATATGAAGATCTAACTTGGCCTGAAGTTAATGAGGCTNTCAAAGAAAAATTAATCCCAGTCATACCAGTAGGTACAATGGAGCAACATGGGCCTCATTTACCAATAAAAATGGATAAATGGACAGCTACTGANATTGCAAAAGAAGCATGCAAAACNAGTCCCGAACGATTANTTTTTATGCCTCCNATTTCTTATGGGTTTACAACTCATGTTATGGACTTTCCGGGTTCAATAACAATTAACTATAATACATTTATCGATTATGTTTGCGATGTACTTAAATCTCTAACATATCACGGATTTGAAAAAATNATTGTAATTAATGGACATGGATCTAATATGATACCACTAGAATTAGCATGTAGAAAAATAAATTTAGAAAGTACAGCAAATATTTCATTAGCGTCATGGTGGGGCTTAACNGATGTAAACAAAGAGTTCATGTCTAAATGGAGAGATTCAAAATTTCCTGGAGGATGNGCACACTCAGGTGAAGCTGAATCATCATTAGCTTTACACTTAGACGAAGATCTAATTCAGATGGATAAAGCTGTAAATGAAGTTTACGGTATGAACAAACATGAATCTGACTTTGAATGGGTTGATCTTTGGGGACAAGGTCCTGTCTCTATGATTTCTTGGACTAGCGAAAATACAGAATCAGGTATTGCTGGTGAACCTTTGCTAGCAACAAAAGAAAAAGGAAAAATGTTATTTGATGAATCAGTAAAAAATTTGATTAAATGGGGAGAAGAGTTTCATAAAAGAAAATTTAACAAAAGAAAAGACCATCATACTTCAAAACCTAACTCAGATATGCCTGGTTAGCTAGCACCTAATTTTTCTAGAATTTGCTGAACTTTCTTTACAGATTTTGGATCATAACTAATTTTTTCCTTAAAAGTAAAATTTTTATTGTTAGCATAGACAAAAATTTTAGAAAATAAAAAANTTTTTCTCACCCTTCTAGCAAATTTATTATTCTGAGGTTTATTAGAATATACAAAGTAGATATCACCTAGTTTTAAAATTCTTAAATTATTTTCAATATCTTCAACAATCTGCATCAATATATTCCTTTTATAAAATATCTCATCAGAAAAATTCGAAACTTGAGTAGCTAATAATAATCCCAAAGCTTGAACATCATTTGAATCTCGACCTGAATGTGATAAATTATCATTTGCTTTCCACCAATTAAATGGTCTAATATCCAAGGATGGAGATGGAAGAAAAATACATACACCGCCATATTTTTGTTCTAAAGCCCAAGATGAAAATCCAGGAAAATCGGCTGTCCAGTTTGAATTTTGTTCACCCATAATATTCGCTGGACAAGAAAAATTATATATTTTTGCTATACAATTATTTTTTTTCCCGATAATCTCTAAAACAAATAGCGCAGGGTTACCTGGGTAATTTTCTTGTTCGTAAAAAGAAGAAACATTGGGGAGTTTAGTCGCAAAAGAACCTATAGATGCAGGAACTAAATTATCTAATGCTAACAAGGTAGCACTAAGAATTTGTTCGGGCAAATAATTATTATAGTTTTCATATATTTTTTCATTATTTGTTAATGGAGGAGATGTTGCATTTCCAGTTGATGATATGAAAATATTTTTACAAGATGTAGAAGTAGTTTCAGAAATTAAATTTCTAATACTCTCGAGAAGTAATTCAGGAATTCCCCAAACATCAAGACTAATAATTATAATCTTTTCATCAAATATTTTCATAACCAATACTCGACAAAGTAAATCATCTAAAATGCCTTTAGATTTACGTGTTTTAAACTCTGGGCTGAATATCGGAAATGATACTGGAGGGGTAATAATTGATTTACCTGACCCAGCCATGAATTGTTCATCATTCNTAGATGTTTTAATTTCAAAATCCATATTTACAAATCATTATTTATATATAATCTATATATATGATTTTATCTATTAAAAAAAAAAAAAATTATTAATTTGAGGCTTATATATGACTAAAAATAAAATTTTTGAAATTTATGATGAAAAATTTCACTCAATCGTAGATATTAATTTCCCTTTAGAAAGATTAGAAGGTGATTTTTCATTTACTGAAGGTCCATGCTGGGACAAAAATAATAATAGATTAATTTTCAGTGATATACCAAATAATATAGTATTTCAATGGACTGAAAATAAAGGAACAATTCCACTAATAGACCCAAGTGGACATGCAAATGGTAACACTATTGACAATAAAGGGAGATTAATTTCATGCCTAACATCTGAAAGAAAAGTAATTAGAATAGAAAATAATGGAGAGATAACAACACTTGCTGATAGTTATAATGGNAGAAAGCTAACATCGCCAAATGATGTAGTGGTAAAATCTGATGATTCTATATGGTTTACAGATCCTGATTATGGTTTTTTAGAAACAAAGTTAGGGCATGGAGATTTCCCAGAACAAGATCGAAATAGAGTTTATAGAATAGATCCTAATACAAATAAAACCAGCATAGTTAATGAAGAATTCGATAAACCTAATGGAATATGTTTTTCAAATGATGAAAAAAAGTTATATGTAAGCGATAGCGGAAGAACACATGGAGAATTTAGAAATCACAAAATAATATCTTTTGAAGTAAATAATGACAGAATTGACAATCCTAGTTTATTTGCTGAAGTAGAGCCTTATGTTCCAGATGGAATAAAAACTGACGATAAAAATAATTTGTGGACATCTTCAGGCAGTGGTGTGCAAATATATGATGAAAATAAAAAATTATTAGGTAAAATTAATACACCAGAAGTTTGTGCTAATTTATGTTTTGGAATGGAAAATAATAAAACTTTATTTATTACAGCTACAAGTTCTGTTTGGAAAATAAACTTAATATAAATAAGGATGTAATATGTTAGCTGAAAGCAAAATTTGGATAAATCATAGAAATGAAACTTCAGATGAAACAATCGCAAAAAGAATAAGTAATCCAATTGAAATACATGATAATAAATTCACTGATTTAATTGATAAGAATTCAGAGTTAGTAAATTTATGGAAAGGTTGTGAATGGGCGGAAGGCCCAGCTTACTTTCCAAATGGAAATCATGTTATATGGTCTGATATACCAAATAATAGAATGCTTAGATATGAGATTAATAATGAACAAACTTTTATACATAGAGAGCCATCTAATAATTCAAATGGCAATTATAGAGACAAAGATGGCAATTTAGTTTCATGCGAACACAGAACTAATAGAATAACAAGAACAGAATCAAACGGAAAAATAATCGAGTTAACTAGTAAATTTGAAGAGAAAAGGCTTAATTCACCTAATGATTTAGTAATAAAAAATGATGGAACTATATGGTTTACAGATCCTCCATATGGAATTATTTCTGAGAGAGAAGGGAATCAAAGAGATTCTGAAATAGGAGGAAATTTTACATATATTTATGAACCTAGTACAAATAAAACGTCTATTGTTGATAAAACATGTGACCGCCCTAACGGATTGGCTTTTTCCCATGATGAATCTAAATTATATATTGCTGATTCAGGAAAACCTGGTTCTATATCAATATTCGATATTGATAAAAAAAATAAACTAAGTAATAAAACTTTGTTTGCAACAGTAAGACCAGGGATTCCGGATGGATTTAGAATAGATATTAGAGAAAATATTTGGACTAGTGCGAAAGATGGAATTCACTGTTACGATTCTTCTGGTAAACTTTTAGGGAAAATACTTATCCCTGAACAAGCTACCGCAAATCTAGTATTTGGAGATAATGATGGTAAAACATTATATATATGTGGAGACACTTCCCTATATAGAATAAAAACTAAAGTACAGGGTTCACATCTTTTTTGGATAAATTAGCAAAGTAAAGAAAGAAATAATATGAAAATAGCAGTAGGATTTGATCACGGTGGGTTTCCACTTAAGAAAAATATTTTAGAAATTATTAGTACTATGGGTCATGAAGCTTTAGATATGGGAGCGTATGAAAATGACCCCAATGACGATTTTCCTGACTTTGCAGCNCCAGTGGCCAAGGCCGTACAAAGCGATGCAGCTCAAAAAGGAATAATTGTTTGTGGTAGTGGAGTTGGTGCAAACATAGTTGCAAATAAATTTAAGGGAGTAAGAGCTGGTTTGTGCCATGATACTTATTCAGCATCTCAGGGCGTAAAACATGATGATATGAATGTTCTATGCCTTGGTGCAAGGGTAATTGGAGCCTCATTGGCGGAAGAGTTAGTAATGGCATTTGTTGAAGCAAAGCTTGAAAAAAATGAGGATAGATTTATACGAAGGTTAAATAAAGTTAAGAAAATTGAGAATAATGAATAATATAATTGAAACAACAAGGTCTATGGGTCAATCTTTATGGTTAGATTCTATAAGTAGGGAGATGATAAAATCTGGTAAAATTGAAAAATTAATTCAGAATGGTATCACTGGTATAACCTCTAATCCAACAATTTTCGATAAAGCTGTAGGAGAAAGTAACATCTATGATTCATCACTTATCGAATACTCAGAAGTTTCACAAAATACAGATGAAATTTTCGAAAAATTAGCAATAGAAGATATTAAAAATGGAGCAAAATTATTAAATCAAACATATAAAAAAAGTAATTTTAATGATGGTTACATAAGTATTGAAGTTTCACCAGAGTTTGCAAATGATGCGGATTCAACAATAAAACAAGCTGAAAGATTATGGAAAAAAATAGATGAGCCAAATGTCATGATCAAGGTTCCAGGGACTGACAATGGGTTATTAGCAGTGAAAAAGCTAATCTCCAAAGGAATTAATGTAAATATTACTCTTTTGTTTTCAGTTGATCAATACGAAAAGGCTGCGCAAGCATACTTAGAAGGATTAACTCTATATGCAAAATCAGGGGTAGGTAAAACTTCCTCTGTCTGTTCAGTAGCTTCATTCTTTATCAGTAGAATTGATACTGCAATTGATAATTTACTAGATGAAAATTCTGAATTAAGAGGGAAAATAGCAATTTCTAATGCAAAGATTGCATATGACAAATATAAAAAATTATTTGATAAAAGCTTATATGGAGNAGGTTCATTTTTCCCACTGTATAGTACTGGAGCAAAGGTTCAAAAACCATTATGGGCATCTACTAGTGTAAAAAACCCTCTTTATGATAAAAATTTATATATGGACAACCTTGTTGGTGATGAAACTATAAACACTGTACCATTAGAGACATTTAATAATTATTCTAACAACGGAGACCCAAATAATTCACTTGTTGAAGGAATTGAAAAAGCCTATGAAAATATTAAAAACCTATCGCATGAAGGTATTAATTTAGATCAAATTACTTCAAATTTATTAAAAGAAGGAATAAAATCATTTAGTGATTCTTATGATGCATTGCTAAAAAAAATAGATGTAAAATTATCAAAATTAAAAAATTGAGAAAAATAAAAAAAATTAATGAACAATCGATTCAAATTCAAAATAAAATTATAAATGACGAAGTGCTTGA
Source organism: Chloroflexota bacterium (assembly GCA_002708145.1). GTDB lineage: Bacteria > Chloroflexota > Dehalococcoidia > Lucifugimonadales > Lucifugimonadaceae. The sequence goes on along the minus strand of PAOV01000020.1, from coordinate 7,164 downwards.
TAATTTTATTACGAGTAAAAGTCTAAAAAAATATTTGGGCTGGGTAAATCTTCCGAATAAAATAACCAAAAAAAACAACCTATTTAGAACTTTAAAAGGTAAAATCGTTGAAGAAAATATTGAGAACATAATTTTTATTGGTATGGGTGGAAGCATTGAGTCGGCAAAAACAATATTTGGATTAATTGAATCCAATATTAACCCTAAATTATTTTGCATTGACACTATAAGCGTATTAAAAATCAAGGAAATAGAAAAAGAAATAAATCTTGATAGGTCTTTATTTGTTATTTGCACAAAATCTGGGGAGACTATAGAAACTAACGCATTAGAGAGATTTTTTGTGAATAAATTATGTGTTAATCAAAAAAACATCATAAAAATTTCGGATATAAAACAAACTAATCAAAATTACTTTTTACAGATAAAAACTGAAAATAATATAGGCGGCAGATTTTCATCACTAAGTGAGTATGGAATTTTACCTGCATTTTTAGCAGATTATGATATTAATGAATTTGAAAAACAAGCAATTAATATGCAAAAAAAATGTTTACAAAATAATATTTTCAACCCTGCAATAGAACTAGCTAGTTTTCTAATGAGTTGTTACGTGAATGAAATAAAAACTCTTAATATTATTAGTAGCAAAAGAACAAACAATTTTTCATATTGGATTGAACAACTAATTTCTGAGTCATTAGGTAAAAATAATGAAGGTTTTTTACCAATAGTTAATGAAGATTATAAATTAGAATTTTCTAAATTATCTAACAGAGCTTTTATAATAATTGAACCAAATGATGAAACAAAAATCTATGCAGAAGAATTAATATCAAATGACATACCTGTAAAAATTATTAATATCCCAAGTAATATTAATTATATTTCTGGGGAATTTTTTAAATGGCAGATAGCAATTGTTATGGTGGGTAGCTTATTGAATATTAATCCTTTTGATCAACCAGATGTAGAAAAAACAAAAATTCTTACAAAAAAATATCTAAAAGAAAAACAACCTAAGAAATTAAATTATGATGACTTAAGATCATTAAAACTAGACGAATCAATCGATTATGTAGCAATACTCAACTATACTAACAAAACCAAAAAGGTGAAAAAATACATAAAACACATACAAGATATTATCTATAATGATCACAAAATATCCAGTACAGTTTACGAAGCACCAAGGTACCTTCATTCTATAGGCCAATTATTTAAATCTAGAAAAAATAATTGGGCTTTTATTTTTGTTGAAGACAAGCATAATTTCGACGAAAACAGTAAATATTACGAATTAATTAAAATCATTAATGCCCAAGCAATGAGTGAGTATGATATTATGAAAAAAATTGCGAAAAGAGTTCTAAGACTGAGAGTAAATTATGACTATGTCCGAGCAACAAAACGTAAATAATATTCTTATAGATATAAGTAATCCTTTGAAAATTAAAAATAAGGTGTTTAATAATTTACAACAAGATTCAATTATTAATAAAAAAATATCCGATTTCTATAACATAATCACTCAAAGCATCATTGATATCACAAAAACATCAATATCTAAAGAAAACTTTGTAATACTCGGAGATGACCATATAAGCGAATCCAGTATATTAAGAGCAAAAAGTAACGAAATTGCTACAGGTATAAATCAAAACAATGGAAAACCTAGTAATATCGAATATGAATATAAAACAATAATACTAGATGTAAGCAAAATTATAGATAAAAGTTATAAACCGCTATATGACCTTAAATTAGTTTGCGATCAAATTAGACAAGATGGTAATAAATTTATACTTGAGCTAGTTATCAAACCATCAAAAAAAGATATTGATAGTTATGGTAAAGATAATGAAGTTGAAAAAATTATGTTGGTAAATATTGTTGAAAACTTACATAATTTTAGTATAAATCCTGATATTTGGATTATTGAAAACAAAGATTCAGATTTTATCTCTACTGCTAGCGCTATGATACATTTAGATGACAGGAAAAATTCAATCCTCTTGAGAAAATCCAGTTCGGATGCTGATAAAATAGATGCTAATAATGAAATTTTCGGTAAATCCTATGGTATAAATGGTTTAGTAATATCTGACTATATATACGAAAAAATATTAAGAGATTATATAAATGAAAAAATTTCAAAAAAAGATTTTATTAATACAATATCAATTGATATCTTAAATGCCTATAAAAATCTTGAAAACGCTAACAAGATTTATGAATTATTATAGGAAATAAATTTAATGAATCTAATTATTGTTGGTTTAGGGAAAATGGGTGGTAATATTGCAAAAAAATTACTACGAGACAATCATAAAATAATTGGGTTTGATTCTGATAAGAATCAAAAAGAAATCATTGAAAAGTTCGGTGCCCAAATAATTGATTCACTAAATGATATTAAATCTTTAGATTTTTCACCTAAAATTGTTTGGATAATGCTTCCTTCAGGTGAAATTACTGAAAAAACTTTTAGAAAACTTTTGGATTTGTTATCTCCAGGCGACATAATCATAGATGGAGGTAATTCTAACTATAAAATAACTAGAAAAAGATTTGAAACTGCAAAAGAGCATAAAATTCATCTTGTTGATTGTGGTACTAGTGGTGGAATATGGGGGCTAAAAAATGGTTATTGCCTGACTATAGGTGGAGAAAAACATATTTATGAAAAAATAATGCCTATTTTTAATTCACTTACACCAAAAAATTCTAATGGTAATTTATATGTAGGAGAGAGTGGGTCTGGGCACTATGTCAAAATGATACACAATGGTATTGAATACGGAATGATGCAGGCTATTGCAGAGGGGATTGAACTACTAAAAAATAAATCTGAGTATAAACTAGATCTTTCAAAAATAGTAGATAACTGGAAGGATGGAAGCGTAATAAAATCATGGCTAATTGATTTAGTTTCTGATGAATTAAATGATGATAAAAACCTTGATAAATTCAGCTCATATGTAGATGATTCTGGAGAAGGAAGATGGACTATTCAAGAGTCTATTGAATTGGGAGTTCCTACCCCAGTAATAACCGCTGCGCTGTTTGCTAGATTTAGATCAAGACAAGCTGATCCAATTAGCGGTAAAGTATTATCTGCAATGAGAAAAGGTTTTGGAGGACACGAAGTAAAAAATGGATAATAAATTTGCTAATTTCCCAAACCATCTGAAAGACTTAAAACTTAATCTCATGACTGCCAAGGAGCTAAGAGAGGCTCAGGAAGAAATATGGGAATGGATTGACGAAGCTGAAATGTTAGATGATGAATATGCCCCTGATATAGATATAATTGATGAGGCAAGAAAAATTATGGGAGAAATTATAAATGAAAGAGTTGATAGGCATTCAGATGAAAGAGGCAGAACTCCAGAATAATTTATTGATTATTCAACCAAGAAATAATATTATTTTTTGAAATTTCCATATATTCCTTAATATTTGTCACGGTAGCATATCCAAGGTGGGGGCTCAAAATTACATTATTTAATTGGACAAATTTGTGTTCTTTAGGAAGAGGTTCAACCTCAAAAACATCAAGTCCTGCACCAGATATAATTTTATTTTCTAAGGCATATATGAGATCATTTTCATTTACGATTGGCCCTCTAGCAGTATTCACAATAAATGCTGATTTCTTCATTTTTTCCAATTCTCTTAATCGAATAAAATTTATAGTTTCTTCTGTTAATTTTAAATGTACAGATAGATAATCCGAGTCAGATAATAACTGGTCTTTGGCAACCAATTTAATTTTATTTATATCAGCTCTTTTTTGATCTATTGTTCGACTCCAACCTATGGTTTCCATTCCAAAAATTTTAGCTATTTTGGCAACCTTTAATCCTATACGACCTAATCCTAAAATCCCAATTTTTTTACCATACAATTCATCAATTTTTTCACTTTGCCATTTACCATGTAAAAAATTATTGTGATGAACTACCAATTGCTTCGAAAGAGCAAGAATTAATGACCAAGTTATCTCAGCTGTACTTTCTCCAGAACTACTTCTAATGCCTTTAGTAGTAGTAATGTGAATATTATTTTTCTTTGCAGATAACAAGTCTATGTTAGCTAAACCTGTACCACTTGCTGCAATCAGTGAAAGATTTGGTAAATTTTCTAGTACATCTTTTGGAAATTTGCTTCTTTCTCTAATAATTACAATGATGTTATAAGGAAGAAGCCTTTGGATAAACTGATTCTTATTAGAAAGTGTATCATTATAAAAATCCACTTTTGAATTTGGTATCTCTGACCAATCAATTAGATCTTTTGTTATGTTTAGGTAGTCGTCAATTACTGCTATTTTATAAATCATGGTATATATTGTTCATTTTTTGGTATAGGTTCAGATGTTTATTCTTTTCCTCAGAATAAACATCTATTTTCTTTGTTGAGGGATTTATTATTGATTGATTTTTATACTTAAAATTAGAAAAATCAAAATTGTTTGTAACACCCATAATAGATAATATTGCTGTTCCACGTGATGTTTCTTCCGGTTCCTCTAAAATTTCTAAGGGATAATTTAATATATCTGAAAGAGTTTGCTTAAACCATTTGGACCTACGAAAAACCCCTCCTGAAAGAATAATACGAAATTCTTTAGTAGAATATTGCTTGATCATATCTAATACCAAAGAAAACCTTATAGCAAGTGATTCAAGCATTGCTTGAAAAATATCTTCTGGTTGAGTGGAAAAAGTTAATCCGCTAATTACTCCTTTAGCATTATCATTCCAACCAATAGATCTTTCACCACCAAAAAAAGGAAGAATTGAAATCCCATGAGCTGCTGGTTTTTTATTTGATAAAATTTCATCAATATTATTAATATTTGTCAATTTCAGATTATCTTTAGCCCAAGAAATTATATTACCACCTTCAGAAAAAGACCCACCTAAAAGGGAATATTTTTTTGTAAATTGATATTCCCATAGACCAGGTAATATTTTTTTATTAGATTTAGGTAGCAATAAGCGAATCGCACCAGTTGAACCTATAGTCAGGCCAATGTGATTACTTTTGGTAGCTCCAGATCCGATATTTGCTGACAAGCCGTCTCCTACAGATAAAAAAAATGGAGTATCACATAATTCAGGCCACCTATTTTTATATTCTTTTTTTAATCCTATGTACTTTTTATCATATGAATATAAATTAGGTAAATTATCCTCATTTATTTCTAAATACGAGCATAATTCTTTATGCCAAACTAATTTTTTTCTATCAAGTAATCCACTCCAAGAAGCAATAGAAAAACTAGAATCAAATGTAAAATTTTCAAAAATTTCTGAGTAAAAATATGTAGAAAAATCTATAAATTTCCTTACTTTATCTTTTAGATTTTTCTTTATCCATAAGATTTTACTAGGTATGTATGATGTATGTTGGGTAACTCCAGTCTCATCAAAAAGTTTGCTAGACTCAAATGTTTTTTGGATTTTTTCAACTTGCTTGAATGATCTAGTATCAGAATACAAATATACTGGTGTCATTGGTTTTCCATTTTTGTCTATAGCTAACAATGTGCTTGACATACAGTCAACACCAACAGCCATAATTTTCCCTATTTTCCCCTTAGATTTACCCAAAGTTAAGTCAATTGACTGAATAATTTTTTTTACCAATACGCTTGGATTTTGTATAAATTTTCCATTTTTATCGGTATCAATAGAGTGATAAATTTGTGAAGAAAATTCAGATAGTAAGTGTGCCTGCATTGAATATAAGTTTGTCTTGATAGATGAACTACCAATATCTATTACAAGCACACATTGTGAGTAATCTTTATTCAATGATAACTAACTGTTCTGCATCTTTGCAGGTATCATTAACTCGTAAAATTGAATATACTGCTCTTCAATTAAGCCTTTTAATTCTTTACCTTTATCCAATATTTCTTTTGGTATTTTATTTCCCTCTCTGTACGGACTATCAATTTTTTCGTCAATCCATTCTAGATAAACTATATTATTTTCACCAGGAACAGTACCACCATTAAAGTAAACCCTTACTTCGGAACGTTGACCTGCTGCATTGTACATATCACCTTGTTCTTGGACAATAGTTGCAACCTTTCTAGCCTGACCGGGTTTAGTTTTATAAACTCTTCTTACTAAATACATTTTCTTTTCCTTTATTAGAACTATTTTTTATAAATTAATTTATATTTAATATCTATAAGATATGATAGTCTTAAAGCAACTAATATCATATATATTTTATTTAGGAGAAACCATGAAAATCGGGATTTTAAATGAAACCGATTCTGTAGAAAAAAGAGTTTCAGTAGTACCTGAGAGCATAAAATTACTTGCGAAAAATGGACATGAAATTTTTTTTCAATCAAATTGTGGAAAATCTGCAGGCTTCCCTGATGAAGAATATACAAATGCTGGCGCAAAACGTATAGATAATGATTTAAAAAAAATTGAATTATTAATTTTATTAAATTGTCCAAAAAAAGATATTATAAATAATCTCAATAAAGAGACTATATTAATCGCTCAATTCAATTCAAACAAAAACACAGAACTTGTTGATCAATTAAAAAATAACAACAATACACTATTAGCTATGGAGTTAGTTCCTCGTATAGCTAGAGCTCAAAAAATGGATGTTTTATCTTCACAAGCATCAATTGCTGGCTATAAAGCTGCATTGATCGCAGCAAATAACCTTGGTAAGTATCTGCCAATGATGATGACTGCTGCTGGCACCATACCGCCATCAAAAGTATTGGTAATAGGTGCTGGAGTAGCTGGTTTGCAAGCTATAGCTACATCAAAAAGATTAGGTGCTAATGTAGAAGCTTTTGATGTTAGAGCCGCTGCTGCCGAGCAGGTTGAAAGTCTAGGAGCAAAATTCCTGAAACAAGAAAGTTTAAGTGACGCTGAAGATAAAGGTGGGTATGCAAGAGAGCAAACTAAAGATGAAAAATTAATACAAAAAGAATTTATTAAATCTAATCTTACTAATATTGACGCACTAATTACTACTGCTGCAATTCCTGGTAAAAAAGCACCTATAATCATAACTAAAGATATGGTTGAGAATATGAAACCAGGTAGTGTAATAATCGATTTGTCTGCTGAATCAGGTGGAAATGTAGAATTAACTAAACCAGGTGAAATA
>PAOV01000019.1 GCA_002708145.1 Chloroflexota bacterium | reverse complement strand
TCTGGCCTTGATTTAAATTCTGGATGAAACTGACTACCTATCATAAATGGATGATCAAAAATCTCAGTTATTTCAACGAGTTTATTATCTGGAGATGTACCAGATATTAGCATTCCATTTTCATTGAATTCTTCACGAAATTTATTATTGAACTCATACCTATGTCTATGCCTTTCGCTGATACTAGACTCTTTATAAACATTCATAGCAATCGTGTTTTCTTTTATTACGCAAGGATAGGAACCTAATCTCATTGTTCCACCAGTTGAATGCAGTTCCTCTTGTCCTGGCATAAATGCAATTACTGGATTTTTTGTACTAGGATCAATTTCTAGAGAATTAGCATCATTAATATTTAGTACATTTCTCGCATATTCTATAACCATTATCTGCATACCAAGGCATAGGCCAAGGTATGGAATTTTTTTAGTTCTTGCATATTCAGCTGTTTTTATCATTCCTTCAAGGCCTCTATCTCCAAAACCTCCAGGTATTATTATCCCTTGCGCTTTAGACAAAAAATTGTTAACTTCTGAAGATTCAAGCTCTTCAGCTGAAACCCATGAAATTTTAGCGTTATGTTCGTGCATTATTGCAGCATGATTAAGGGCTTCTACAACCGATAGATAAGAGTCTTTTAACTCTACATATTTTCCTACTAAAGCAATTTCAACTTCAGGGTTATTTTCTTGCTGAATGACAGTTATCTTTTCCCAGGACTTGAAATTAGGAGTAATTTGATCATAGGAAAAATAATCCATCAAAATTTTACCTAGACCTTGATTCTCCAGGTGTAAAGGAACTTGATAAACACTATTTAAGGTTGGTAAATCAATTACGGCTTGATAATCAACATCACAATATAGGGATATTTTTTTTCTTTCATCTTCACCAATTGGAAAATCAGCTCTGCACAATATCGCATCGGGCTGAATACCCATTGATCGCAAAGTATTAACACTATGTTGCGTAGGTTTTGTTTTTAATTCATTACTTGCACCTAGATATGGAAGTAATGTCAAATGAATGTAAAAAGTATCATCTCTACCAACGCTGTTTCTGACTTGACGAATAGCCTCTAAAAATGGCTGACCTTCTATATCTCCAACAGTACCACCAACCTCAACAATTATTATGTCTGCATTTGAATTTTTTGAGAGATTGATAATCTTGTCTCTTATAAGATTAGTTACATGAGGTATGGTCTGTATAGTTCCACCAAGATATTCTCCAGATCTTTCCTTTGATATCACTTCAGAATAAATTTGACCTGCTGTAATGTTTGAATGTTGAGTTAATTCAACATCTATAAATCTTTCATAATGGCCCAGATCAAGATCGGTCTCACTTCCGTCATCTGTAACAAAAACTTCACCATGTTGATATGGAGACATAGTGCCAGGATCAACGTTTAAGTAGGGGTCAAGTTTCATTACAGATACAGTTAAATCTCTGCTTTTGAGCATCTTACCAATAGAAGCAACAGCAATCCCTTTTCCTAGGGAACTTACAACTCCACCTGTAACAAAAATAAATTTACTCAAAAATCTCCATTGTAAAAATATAGGGGGAAATAAGAAAAAATTTAAGGTAAGCTTATTATCCCGACCAAGTTTATAAAACTCTTACGGAATTTTATTCTAGTTATAAATAGCATCTATTGTCAATATTGAAATACTACTCAATGTAAAATTTAATAAGCATTTTTAGTTTCCTTATTTTTTAGAATCTAATATTATTAATACTGATATTATTTGATATGATTTAACTTAAAAAAATTATTACAATGAACGACCTTACAAAAGATGAAATACTAAAAATCAGTGAACTTTCTTACCTTGATCTAACTGAAGAAGAAATTAACAAACTCCAAAAAGAACTAAGTGATATTATTAGATATTTCACACTTCTAAATAATATAGATACCAAAAATACTGAGGTCACAGGGCATACTACTCAAGCAAAATCAGTAATGAGAGATGATGAAGCTCGCACTCCACTAAATATAGAAAAAGTAATTAATAATGCTCCTCAGACTGATGGAAAATTTATCAAGGTTCCGCGCGTACTTGAGTAAAGGATACAATCTGAAATGAATTTCATAACTGCCAAAGATTTGAGCACAAAATTTTCTAAAAAAGAGGTATCTTCTTATGATGTAACTAAAAAGATTTTTGAAAGAATTTCAGAATCAAAACTTAACACCTACATTACTACTTGCAAAGATTTAGCATTGGAAGTTGCAAAGGAAGCCGATAAAAAATTTGAAGAAAATAGTAGCGATATAACTCCATTAACTGGAGTACCTATAATGATTAAGGATAATATTTCTACAAAAGATATCGAAACTACAGCAGCTTCAAAAATACTTAAAGGCTACATTCCTCCATTTGATGCAACTGTAGTCAAACAACTTAATGACGCCGGTGCTGTAATTTTAGGCAAGGGTAACATGGATGAATTTGCCATGGGATCTTCAAACGAAACCTCTGCATATGGTCCTGTTTTAAACCCGTGGGATACCAATAAAGTGCCTGGAGGTAGTTCAGGTGGTGCAGCCTCTGCTGTTGCAGCAGGAGAATGCTTCATTGCTCTTGGTTCGGATACAGGAGGTAGTATAAGGCAACCAGCTTCGTTATGTGGTGTTGTTGGAATGAAGCCAACATATGGACTTGTAAGCAGATATGGATTAATTGCTTTTGGAAGTTCTTTAGATCAAATTGGACCAATAACAAGATCTGTTGAAGATTGTAGTAATGTACTGAACATTATCGCCAAGCAAGATTCATTGGATGCAACTTCTGTAAACTCTCCATACGAAGATTTTACAGAAGATATTTATAAAGAAATAAAAGGGATTAAACTCGGTGTTCCAAAGGAATACATTACTGAAAATATTGATTCATCAGTAAAAGCAAACTTCATTCAGTCACTTGAGATATTAAGTGATTTAGGTGCCAATATCGAAGAAATATCTCTTCCTCTTACAGAATATGCTTTAGCAGTTTATTATATTATTGCACCTTCAGAAGCATCAGCTAACTTATCTAGATTTGATGGAATAAAATACGGATTAGGTGTAAAAAAAGCTAAAAATTCATCAGAATATATGAGAGAAGTCAGAGGAAGTGGGTTTGGAGATGAAGTAAAGAGAAGAATTTTGATAGGAACATATGCACTTTCCTCGGGATATTATGATGCTTATTATAAAAAAGCTCAGCAAGTAAGAACATTAATTATCAAAGAATTTAATGATGCTTTTAAGAATTTTGATGCTTTAGTAACACCTACTTCTCCAATATTAGCATTTGACTTAGAATCAAAAAATAATAATCCACTAAGTATGTATATGAATGATATTTGTACCATACCAGCAAATATAGCTGGCCTTCCTGCAATATCAATACCTTCAGGAATAAGTAAAAAATTACCAATAGGACTCCAATTTATAGGTCCTCAATTTGGAGATAAAAAAATTCTTCAGATAGCTTCTAATTTTGAAAGAGCTACTGATTGGCATAAATTAAATCCTTTTAATTATGATTAGTTACTTACATATTGGGAGAAATTTATACAAATTGTTTCTTATTATTTTTGTAGCATTCTTTTTATTTATTAGCTGTGAAAATACATCTAATAAAAATTATGATAGAAATGATTTCACACCTATACCTGGCCCTCCTCCTATGCCAATGATCTTTGAAGGAAATTTTTCTATATGTAAGACTAAAATTTTATTTTTTTGCCTCAAATATGAACCTGGGCCAGAAAACTTAGAAATATATGGAGAGATTGTTCATGGTAGTTCTCCAATTTCAAAAACTCTGAATGGAAATTACATGCATGTAATTTTAGGCCCTGTAAGTATTGATGATAATGAAAAAAAGGAAGTGAGTTTTTATCTTGTTAATGGACAAGGTGACAATATCAAAGCAAACGAAACCTGGAAATTTTCTGATCGGTTACCATCCCCTACAACTATTTATCTTGACTTATCATTTGATAGACTACCTAAAGAAGAGAAATAATTATGATAAGACAACTTAATGGTAAGTCTCCAAAAATACATACATCTGCTTTTATAGCAGAAAATGTATACATAGTAGGTGATGTCGAAATTCAAAAAAATGCGAGTATATGGCCTGGCACCGTAATAAGAGCTGATGCAGGAAAAATAATTATAGGTGAAGGAACAAATGTTCAAGATAATTCTGTCATACACTCAGACACAGATGCAGAAATACAAAGCTATACCACAATAGGTCACGGTGTAATTTGTCATGCAAAATTTATAGGGAAAAATTGCTTACTTGGTAATGGATGTATCATTAATAACGATGCATCTATTGGGGAAAATTCTCTTGTCGCATCAGGAAGTGTTATTACAAATAATGCAAATTTTGAACCAAATTCATTAATTAGAGGTGTACCAGGGAAAAGAATTGGTGAGGTTACTGAAAAGCACATTAAGATGATAAGTTCAGCAACTCAAGCTTATATTAATAGAATCACCATCTATAGCAAATCTTCACTAAATGCGAATAAATAACTACATCTTTTCAGGCTTACTCATACCCATAATTTCTAATATATAACCTAAAACCAGTCTTGAATTTTCCACTAATCTCAACCTAGATGCAGATAAGTGTTTTTCTTCTTCTTTATCTGAAATAACTCTACAAGACTCATAAAATTTTTGTAATAATTTTGCCAATTCCATAGAAAAATTAGTAATATGGTGTGTTTGACGCAGCTGAGCACATTTTAAAATTATTTCTGGTAGCTGAGTAAGTTTTTTGATAAGATTTATCTCATCATTATGAGTAAGGATATTAAGGTTTGCATTAGAGAAATTAATTTGCTTTGTTTTTGCAGTTCTAATTATTGAACACATTCTTGCATAGGCGTATTGAACATAATAAACTGGATTTTCTGAGGATTGTAACTTAGCTAATTTGAGATCAAAATCCATCTGAGTGTCAGGTGATCGACTAAGAAAAATAAATCTACATGCATCAACTCCCACCTCGTCAATCAATTCATCTATTGTAACAAGAACATTATTTCTTTTACTAAATTTCAAACTATTTCCATCATTTTTAAAGTTAACAATTTGATTTAGAATAATCTCGAGTTTTTCATTATTTATTTCAAAAGCTTTCAAAATACTGTATATTCTAGAAACATGTGAATGATGGTCTGCTCCCCATATATTTATTACTTTATCAAATTTTCTTATTAAAAATTTGTTATAGTGATAAGCCAAATCTGTCCCAAAATATGTTGGTCCACCGTCATCACTTCTAATTACAACAATATCGTCCTCTAATCCTAGTTTAGTTCCCTTAAACCATTTTGCCTCATCTTTTATAAAAACTAATTGATCATCAGATAATTTTTTAACAATTTTTTGGAAAAAATTATCATCTAGTAAATTGCTTTCATTAAACCATGAATCAAATTTAACATTTAATTTTTCTAATGTATTTTTAATATTGTTAATTGTAATTGATAATGCTAAAGATATAATTTTTTCTAGGTTTTTTGAATTAAGTTGAGATCCTTTTGACAAACTTAATTTTTTAGAGACATCTTTTGCTAGATCTATTAAATATTCTCCAGGATAGCTTATATCCTCAATATGATAATTTTCATTAATTAGTTCTTTAATTCTTTCAATTAATGATTGATTAAATAACCGCATTTGATTACCTGCATCATTTATATAATATTCTCTTTCAACATAATAATCAGATAATTTCAAAATTTTATATAATGAACTACCAATTACAGCTCCTCTGGCGTGCCCAACATGTAGAGGCCCTGTAGGATTGACACTAACAAACTCAAGTTGCAATTTTTGTTTTCTTCCAAGTGTATTTTTAAAATAGTCTAAGCCTTGACTTTGAATTTTTTTTAACTCATCGTAAAAATAATCATTCTTTATAAAAAAATTTATAAAGCCTGGATTAGCAAAAGCAACATAACTTAAAGATTTATTCAGGCTAATATTTTCAATTATTATATCTGCTATTTTTTGTGGTGACATTTTACATTTTTTTGCTAAAACAAGAGGTATGTTAGTACTAAAATCACCATGTTCAGCAATCTTTGGCCTATCAATAATCACATCAAAATTATCGATAGTTGGTAGTTTCTTAGAAACTTGTGATTCAATTATTGAGTCTGATACTAACTGGGAAAGTAATCTTTTTATCTTCATTAAATGTAAAATTTTCTATACAATTTTCCAATAAATATTAACTAAATTTTCTTCTATAAGTGACTTTATGAGTGAGGCATATAACTGCCAAAATTTATTGGAGACTTAATTTTCATGAGCCAAATTGGCAAGTGCATGTCGTCTAAGACACTCCTATTTTTTTTTATACGCTTATAATGATACTAGATTTTACTTAAAAATTAACTTAGATTTTTTATACAAGAAATAGTAAAAAAACATGAAAAATATTTTCCCAAAAGAAAGCATTAAATTTATTAATAAAATGCTAATAGAAAATAATACTACTATAAGTGGAATTTTAGATAAATCATTTGAAAGAATAAATAAATATAACTCATCTACAAATGCTTGGGTTGAGGTATGGATCGAAGAATCATATCGGATAGCAAAAGAATTACAAAAAAACAAAACCGAAAAATTAAAAAATCCTTTATTTGGTATTCCAATTGGGCTTAAGGATTTGATTGATTACAAAGGCAAAAACACTTCACAGGGAATAAAGAATTACAATTGCGTTTCTGATGAACATGCTTCAATAGTAAAAAAAATATTAGATTTAAAAATGATTCCTGTAGGAAAACAAAATCTTGTAGAAATTGCTCTTGGAATAACTGGTCATAACCCTTCTTTGGGCAATATTAGGAACCCTATTAATTTAGATTTTATTCCAGGGGGTTCTAGCTCTGGTTCAGCAGTCTCAACTGTTACAGGTATGACTCCTATATCATTAGGAACAGATACGGGAGGATCTGTAAGAATTCCATCAGCGATGTGTGGAGCAGTAGGATTCAAGCCATCATTTGGAAAATTAAGCTTAATTGGTGTAAAAACTCTTTCTGAATCATTAGATCATTTAGGTATTATCACAAATAACGTTGAAGATAATAAAATTTTCTTCGAAATTATTACTGGAAATAATAAATCATCCAAACTTGAATTATCAAAAAATATAAAAATTGCAGTACCATTAAATAAAAGATTCCAAAATATATCCAGTGAATTTGTAAATGAAAATTTTGAAAAATTTTTAAGTATGCTTGTTAAAAATAATATAGAAATTGAATATATTAACTTACCATGGATAGATCAAGCTAGAAAAATAACTCTAGATATACTCTTGGCTGAAGCATATAAAAATCATAAAAAGAAATATTTCGATAAAAAAGTAAGTAATCATATATCCAAAAGATTATCCATAGGCAAAAATATTTCTGAAAAAAAACTAAATTCAGCTAAAATAGACAAGCAATCTTTTACAAAAAAAATGGAAGAGATTTTGACTAAATATGATGCAATAATTAGCCCTACAATTCCTATAAAAACACCAAAGATTTCTGACTCTGACCCAGCTAAATCAAATAATGATAAATATAGTTTTATAGCTGAATTTACAAGTATATATAATCTTACGGGTCAACCATCTATTACTATACCATTTGGGAAAGATAATAATAGACTACCAATGGGGGTTATGATTTCTGGCAAAAAACATTCAGATATGAAAATTCTAAATATAGCTAAATTGTTTGAAAATTTAATAATTGAGAATGAAAAAAAAACTAAATAGATATATTTCCAGAAAATCAACACTGAATAGAAGAGGATTTGCATGTATTGGATTATCAAATCCTCAGGATGGTGTTAACATAGGTCATGCCCTTAGAGCCGCATTATGCTTTGACGTAAGAATGATAATTTTAGAAAATCCAAGTAAAAATATTAACATAAAAAAACTACTAACAGACCCTGGTAAAACTTATAGGCATATACCTATAATTACAACTAGTAACATTTTAGATATAGTTCCTACTGATTGCGAGATTATTGGAGTAGAATTGGATCCTAAATCAATTGACCTAAGAAAATTTCATCATCCTGAGAGAGGATGCTATATATTTGGACCTGAAAATGGATCCATTAACGAAAAATTACTAAAAAAATGTAACTCAATTGTAAGTATTCCAACAACTGTGTCGCTTAACCTAGGAATGACCGTCAATATCGCTATGTATGATAGATTATTAAAAACTAACCAATCATGAAAAAAATAAAGTCAAAGAAAATATTTTATGGATGGTATATAGTTGCTGCTTCATCGTTAAATAATGGAATTGCAGGCTCTGTCCATTGGAAAGGCTTTACCGTCTTCTTTATTCCTATTTCACAAAGTCTAGGTTTGACATCCGCACAAACAGCAATGCCTTTCGCATTATCGAGAGCTGAGAATGGACTTCTTGGCCCAATTACAGGATGGCTATTGGATAAGTATGGAGTTAAGAGATTAATGTTAATTGGTACTTTTGTTACTGGGATAGGATATATTCTTCTTTCGTTTGCTAGCACATTCATGAGTTTTTTAATAATATATTTATTTGTAATTTCTTTAGGTTCAAGTACCGCATTTATGCAAGCAAGTATGGCTGCGATAAATAAATGGTTCATCCGAAAAAGAGGCATGGCAATGTCTATCAATAATGCAGCATTTAGATTAGGTGGTGCTTTATTGGTACCTTTATTATCTCTTTCTGTACTTAATCTAGGGTGGGAGAAATCATCTATGATTGTAGGAATTATGATTATCGTAGTTATAATGCCCTTATCTTTTGTCTTCAAAAAATCTCCTGAGTCTATGGGGCTGCACCCTGATGGAGAAAAAATAACCACTAAAGATAAAAATTCTAAAACACTATCAATTGAAGACTGGACTACTAAGGAAGCAATGAAAAGTAAAGCATATTGGTTATTAGTTTTAGCAACTATGTTTAGAATTTCAGTCCACGGTACAATATTTTTACACTTCATACCAATACTAGTCTGGAAGGGAGAGAGTCAACAGTCTTCAGCAAACCTAATTGGATTACTAGCTCTATTTTCAGTTCCTTTAATAATATTGTTTGGTTGGCTTGGAGATAAATATGGTAGACCAAAACTACTTTTATTATGCTATAGTGCTGCTGGATTATCATTATTTTTCTTAAATCAAGTAGATACAACAATGATGATTTTTTTAGCTTTATTATTGTTCAGTGGGTCAGAGATTGGGTCTGGAATGAATTGGTCTTTAGTTGGTGACTTTTTCGGTAGAGAAAATTACGCAACCATTAGAGGTTCAATGGCACCAATATATAATATTGCTCTGTTTACAATGCCAATTGCGGCAGGATGGATTAAAGATACAACGGATTCCTATGAAATTGTTTTAATATCAGGTTCAATAATGCTTTTTTTGTCCGCAATAGTGTTTAGTGTACTCAAAAAACCCATAAAAAAAAATGGTCGGGGCGACAGGATTTGAACCTGTGACCTCTGCACCCCCAGTGCAACGCGCTACCGAGCTGCGCCACGCCCCGAAAATTTCTATTGTATGAATTATTATAAATAAACAGAAGTTATTATTTCATGTATTCAATTGATATAATTAATATTAAATAAAAAAATTATTTTAATATTATGAATACAATACTTTTAGACTCTAAAACATTATTAGATAGAATCGAACAAATTGTGAGGCGTCTTTGACCTCGCTAAATTAAGTAATAATATTAAAGAGTTTGAGGATAAAATAAATAAAGAAAATTTTTGGGATGACTCAACTAAAGCGCAAAAAGTAATGCGTCAATTGTCATCTATGAAATCAGAATTTTCAAAATGGAGTGATATTAAAGAACAAATTCATACTAATTACAGCCTAATTTTAATCGCTAATGAAGAAAATGATGAAGAATATCTCAATCAATTAGATAAAGAACAAAAAGTACTCGAAAATGATCTAAATAATTTAGAAATAGAATTACAACTACGTGATGAATATGACAAAAGCTCAGCACTATTATACGTAAAGCAAGGTTCAGGTGGAGTTGATGCCCAAGACTGGGCCGAAATATTGTTAAGAATGTATCGCAGATGGGGAGAAACAAAACATTATAAATTAGATATATTAGATATAACATCAGGTGATGAGGCAGGTATAAAAAGTGCAACATTAAAAATAGAAGGTGACTTTGCATACGGTTACTTAAAATCTGAAAAAGGAACTCATCGTCTTGTTCGTTTATCTCCATTCGATACAGATCACAGAAGACACACAAGTTTTGCTTTGGTAGAAGTATTACCAGAGGTAGATAATGATGAAGAAATAAAAATAAACTCTGATGATATTAGAATTGATGTTTTCAGGGCAAGTGGTAATGGCGGGCAAAGTGTACAGAAAAATTCAACAGCTGTTAGAATAACTCACCTTCCAAGTAAAATTGTTGTATCAGTTCAGAATGAAAGATCACAATTTCAAAATAAAGAAGTTGCATTAAAAATCTTGCATTCAAGACTCCTTAATATAAAGCTTGAAGAACAAGAAAAAGAGAGACAAAAAATCAAAGGTGAGCATATTGCTGCAGAATTTGGAAGCCAAATAAGAAGTTATATTTTACATCCATACAAAATGGTCAAAGATCATAGAACAAATTTTGAAACTAAGGATGCTGAATCTGTGTTAGATGGGAAAATAGATGATTTTTTGAAATCATATCTTAATTCAAAAATTAAATAGGAGAAAAAATGAAAAAAATAAGTCCTTTGATTCTAATATTTACAATTATAATATTATTTAGTTGTAGCTCAAATGATAATCAGAAACTTGAAGCAGATTGTGAGACAGATACAAAATCTAATGAAAACTTAGATTTAAATTCTAGTAGTAATGTCGCACCTTCTTTATTAGAAAATTCACAAGACTCTAATAATGAAAAGTCTGGTGGCGAAATCACTCTATTATGGTCAGATCCTCCAACTTTAGATCCNCACTTAATNACTGATAACACTGCTATTGGCATTGCNGTTGAAATTTATTCTGGCTTNGTAAAANTAAGCTNGAAAGAAAACACTCCTGTTGTACCNGATTTAGCAGAGTCTTGGAGTGTTAGTGAAAANGGTAAAATNTATGAATTTATTCTAAGGCCNAATCTAAAATTTTCAAATGGAGATAATCTAACAGCTGAAGATATAAAATGGTCATTGGAGAGAGCAGCTAATCCTAAAACAGGTTCTACTTTGGCTGAAGAATTTCTAGGNGATATNATTGGTATTCAAGATATTATAGATGGCAAAAAACTAACAACAGANGGAATNACTGTTCTAAATGAACGCTCAATAAGAATAGAAATAGATACTCCNAAAGCTTATTTTCTTGCTAAGCTTTCATATCCTACTTCTTTTATTTTAAATAAAAATAATGTTGAAAATAACAATAATAATTGGCTTGAATCNCCAGTAGGAACAGGCCCATTTATNCTTGATACNTATACTGTTGGNAAAGAAATAATTTTAAAAAGAAATGATTTTTTTTGGGATAGGAAAGCATATTTAGAAAAAGTTGTACTTAATCTAGCAGGTGGGGTTCCTATGGCAATGTATGAAAATGACGAAATTGATATCACGGGTATATCATTAGCTGATTTGGAGAGAGTAGAAGATAAGTGCTCAAATTTGAATAGTGATTTAGTTAAAGTGCCTCCAAGACACGTAATAAGTTACATAGGGTTTAATGTGAATAAGCCACCATTTGACGATATCAAGTTTAGACAAGCGCTAAATCATGCAATAGATAAACAATTAATTGCTGATCAAGTTTTTTCAAATTTAGTNACTCCTGCAGATGGAATTATACCTCCAAATTTCCCTGGATATTCTGAAAAAATCAAATCANTAGATTTCAATTTAGATAAAGCAAAATCNTTACTTGCTGAATCAAAATATGCTTCNTACACTGATAATAGNTCGAGTAGTCTAGATACAAGTANAATACCAAGAATCACNTTAACTATACCTGGTACAGGTGGNTCACCTGGGNTNACGACAGAAGTAATTGCAGATATGTGGAGAGAAAATTTAGGTGTAAATATAAATATTCAACAGGTTGAATGGGGAACATATCTTCAAGATTTACATAAAGGTCGTTTACAAGCATGGAGCGGACTAAGCTGGGAAGCTGATTACCCTGACCCACAAACATTTATAGATGTTTTGTTCAGGTCAGACAGTTCTGTTAATTATGGAGATTATAGTAATAATAAAGTAGATAAACTAGTTTATGAAGCACAGTTAGAGCAAGATAATTCAAGAAGATTTAGTTTATATAATGAGGCAGAGCAAATAATTATTAATGAGGCGCCTTGGCTCCCTTTATGGTGGGGAACAGACTCTAAGTCATTAGTCAAACCAAGGATTAAAGATTTGAAGTTTTATCCAATTAGTATGTCTAGATTTAAGGATATATGGATAATAAATAACTAATGNTTATATATGTAGCTAAAAGATTATTGTGGGNGCCAATATTAATTATAATTTCAACTTTTTTTGTTTTTTTCATGGGAAGTATCGCTCCAGGCGATCCAGCAGAATTAAAACTTGGAAATAAAGCTACTCCAGAAAGAATAGAAAAATTACGAAATGAAATGGGATTAAATGAATCATTAGCTTCTCAATATATCAAATATATGAAGAATGCCATTAAGGGCGACTTTGGTGAAAGCTATGCATACTCAGATAAAAAAGTAAGTNNAATNATNGGTCCAAAATTAATTGTCACATTACAACTAAACNTAATTGGNTCAATATTAGCCATATTTATAGGTTTACCCTTAGGTTTTTATTCTGCCAAAAATCATAAAACTATATTAGATCCATTGATAGTTCTAAGCAGTCTAATAATTTATGCAATTCCTATTTTTCTCACTGCACCGTTACTAATTTTATTTTTTGCAGTATATCTAAATTGGGTTCCTGCTTCTGGATGGGATGGTCTTTTTTCATACTCTGCTATTCTTCCAGCTTTGACAATCGGTATACCTGGTTCAGCAATATACATCAGACATATGAGATCAAGTACCCTAAACATTATAAATCAAGATTATGTACGAACAGCTCATTCTAAAGGTTTAAGAGATTTTCAAATTAACACAAAACATATTGCACGTAATGCGTTACTTCCCATAATAACTCTACTTGGCTTCACGATTGCTGGTATATTCANTGGTTCATTAATAGTAGAACTAATTTNTGGTATTCCTGGTGTAGCTAGACTTTCATTAGATGCAATTTATCAAAGGGATTTTCCCATATTAACTGCTTTTATTATGATAGGTTCAGTATCACTAATTATTGCAAACTTAGTCATAGATTTAGCTTACACTTTAGTAGACCCTAGAATAAGATTAAGCGAAAAAAATTGAATTTAATTAAAAATTTAAAACAAAAAATTTTACAGCAGAAATTAATTTCTATTTGTATATTTTTTATTTTTTCAATTTATATTATTGGAATATTTGCACCAATAATTGCTACGCATGACTACAATGCAACAGATTTGTATAATACTCAAAGTTCTCCTTCAAGAGAAAATTTACTTGGTACAGATAAACTTGGCAGGGATATTTTTAGTAGATTAGTGTGGGGAATGCAAACTACTGTAATAATAACTTTTTCTACATTACTAACTGGCACATTATTTTTAGGCGTTTCAATGGGGCTAATAGGCNGATATTTTAGAGGTAAAATAGATATATTAATAATGCGTTTAGGTGAAGTAGTCTCATCATTTCCTGAAATCTTTTTAATAATTTTATTAGCTGCTACTATCAGACCAAAAATAGTTGAAATAATTTATAGCTTAGAAGATAAATTAAATATTTCAGGATTAGTTAATTCTGGAATAATTGACTATTTTGTTGTAGGTATAGCTTTATTACCACTTAGCTGGTTTGGGACTATGCGGCTAATTAGAGGGCAGGTATTATTAGTTCGAAAACTCGAATATATTCAAGCCTCTCAAGCAATGGGAACTTCTAACTTTCGAATAATATTTTTTCATGTATTACCTAATGTGATAAGCCCTGTAATAGTTTCAGCAAGTTTTGGAATAGGAGCGATAGCACTATCAGAAGTTATTTTAAGTTTTTTCGGTATAGGTGTTCAACCTCCAAAACCAAGTTTAGGGCTTATGATTAATGATGTGACTTCCAGGGGTAGTACTAGTGTGTCAGTTCTAAGAAACCATCCAGAGCAACTACTTCCACCGATAATTATAATATGGCTATTGATTCTGTCATGGAATATTGTTGGAGATTATATTAATGAGAAAATAAATCCTAGATGAATCTATCGTTTAGTATACTGAGGAGCTTTTCTAGCTCTCTTTAATCCATATTTTTTACTTTCTTTCATCCTAGAATCTCTAGTTACCAAACCTGCATCTTTTAATGGCTTTTTTAGAGCTTCATCCATAACAATCAAGGCCCTAGATAGTCCATGTGAAAACGCACCAGCTTGACCAGCATTCCCACCACCATGTGTTTTAGCAACTATAGTTACTTTGTCGTTAAGTTTAGTAATCTGTAATGGGAGGGTAGCAATTTTTTTCCATGCCCCAACTGAGAAAAATTCATCCATAGGTTTACCGTTTATAGTGGATTTTCCTGGAGTATTGTAAACTCTTACTCTAGCAACAGAAGTTTTTCTTCTGCCGGTACCATAAAAATATTTTTGATCTTTCAATGATTTTTCTCCATAAATTTATTTTTTATTTGAATCTTCTTTTGTACTAGATTTTGCTTTTGTTGTCTTGGCTTTTGTTGTCTTGGCTTTTATTGTCTTGGCTTTTGTTGTCTTGGCTTTTGTTGTCTTGGCTTTTGTTGTCGTAGCTTTAGTTGTCGTAGCTTTAGTTGTCGTAGCTTTAGTTGTCGTAGCTTTAGTTGTCGTAGCTTTAGTTGAAGCCTTTACAGACTCAGCATTTTTTTTTGAAGAAGGTTTACTAGATTCATTATCTATAGATATTGATTTTTTTACCGATATTCTATTTTTCGTTCCTAATAATTGAGCAGTATGAGGATGATTAGAATCTTCATATATTTTCAAACGTTTTAGCATCTTACTAGACAATTTATTTTTAGGTAGCATACCTTTTACAGCTAATTGCAAAACTTTGGTAGATGGCATTCTATTATATGGAATTTTTTTTATATTCCCAGGATACTGACTATGTCTTGTATATACCTTCTGCTCTGCTTTTAATCCTGTGACTTTTATTCCAGAAGAATTTATTACAACAACATAGTCACCTGTCAGCATATGAGGGACATAATTTGGTTTATGTTTACCCATAAGCATTGTAGCTATGTTGGATGCTAAAATTCCTAGTGTTTGACCATTGGCATCTATAACCTTCCAGTCATTAACTATTTCACTTGCACTTGGATTATATTGTTCTATTTTTTTTGACATAGAGTACTATTTTAACTAAATTACTACAAATGTGAAATAGTTTTTTCTCCTGGTAAACCACATTCTAATGCATACTTATATAAAATATTTGATAATATAAGACCTTTCGGAGATATTACAAAAGATGCTTTCCCCCTTTTAGGCCTCAATAATTGATCTTCAAATATCTCAACATCGTCTATGCCGGAGGAAACTCGGTACATTGATCCAACTATTCTTCTAATTTGTTGATGTAAAAAAGCATTAGATGTAATGGAAAAATTTATTACATTATCGTCAGAAATTACCGATGTACTCATCACTTCTCTTTGAGTGGATGCATTTTTAGGAACCTTAGAGCTAATAAATGAGGAAAAATCATGTTTACCTACCAATTTATTTGATAAATATTTCATTATTTTTATATCAATTTTTTTTTTAACTTTTGTAACATATTTTCTAGAAAGAACAGATAGAGATTTACAGTCACTTAGCCTGTAAGTATAGGTTCTATTTATAGCGTCTCCTCTAGGATCAAAATCATTCATTTTTACTCTATGTATACAAATTATTTGAACATCATCACTAAGATAATAATTTATTGCTTCAGCAATATTTCTAGTGGTCATATCAGTCTTAACACTAAATGAACCAACTTGAAAATAAGCATGAACACCTGAGTCTGTCCTACTAGAAAACTTTACTCTTATTTTTGATGAAAATACTTTTGAAATAGAGTTTTCAAGATCACCCTGAACAGTTCTCACATTATTCTGTAGCTGCGAGCCACAAAAAAGAGTACCATCGTACTGTAAACGAAAACTAAACTGCATGACTATTTATTCAGATATTAGTTCAATAATTGCCATTTCAGCAGCATCACCTGCACGATTTCCCAATCTACTAATTCGAGTATATCCACCAGGCCTATCTTTAAATTTAGGTCCTATTTCGTCAAAAACTTTTTTTACAACTTTTGGATCTGTTATGAATGACGCAGCTAAACGCCTATCATTCAATGTGCCTTTTTTCCCATAAGTAACCATCTTTTCAGCAATAGGACGAATTTCTTTTGCTTTATCAATTGTAGTTTTAATATGACCGTTCCTGAGTAAATCAGTAACTAGATTTCTAAACAGCGCTTTTCTTTGCCCTGAAGGTCTACCAAATTGTCTACCAGTAACTTTATGCCTCAACTGAAGTCTCTCCATTTTCACTAGGCAGATATTTATATTCTGCCAATTTATCATATAATTCATCAAGAGATTTTTGACCAAAATTTCTGATTTTCAAAACATCCCCTTTTGGCATCATCAAAACTTCACCAACACGGTTTATATTAGCTCTTTTTAGACAATTAAGAGTTCTTGCTGATAGATCAAGAGTCTCTACTAAAGTATTGAATACTTCAGGGGAAACTCCAGGCAATGTTGGAGTATCAGACTCCTCAAGCTTTTTATCGAATTGCGTAAACAAGTAAAATTTATCCATCAATTGATTACTAGCAGCCTGTAATGCTTCAAGAGGTGAAAGCGTTTTATCAGTCCATACCTCTATTGTCAATTTTTCTAAGTCTGATTTTTGACCTACTCGGGTTGGCTCAACATTAAAATTAACTTTTCTTACAGGAGAAAAAATTGCATCTACAGGTAAGACTCCAATTGGTAAACCTTCGTCATTACTCCCCATAGAATAACCTGTACCTTGATCAACATTAAACTCTACAGATAACCTTGCATTTTCATTATCTAATGTTGCTAGATGGTGNTCAGGATTTACAATTTCAAAATCAGAAGTAGCCATTATATCTCCAGCCTTAATCTCACCCTCGCCAGAAACATCTAGCCTAAGTCTCCCAGGCCTATTTGTCAAAGATTTTATTCTTACACCCTTTACATTAAGGATAAATTCAACGATACCTTCACGCATATTTGGGAGTGTTGAATATTCATGTTGAATGCCATCTATTTTTATCCAGCTTATAGCAGTTCCGGGAAGAGAATTCAAGAGAATACGCCTTACAGGGTTTCCTAAGGTTACTCCCCATCCTTTTTCCAAAGGTTGCACAACAAATCTTCCATAAGACTCCCCATTCTCTTCATCAGTAATAGAAATACCAGGAACTTCTAATTCAGTTGGTGGTAGTTCGTCCTGAGGTGTTATACCATACATTCTTTCTAACATTTTTTCTACCTCCTAGAGTAGTATTCTACAATTTGCCTTGTATCAATTACCATTTCCACATCTGATAGGTTTGGAGTAGATGATACTTGTCCAATATATTTTTTTTTGTCAAGATTTAGCCAAGAGGGTACTCCAGATTCAGATTTAGAATTACCCTCCAAATTTTTAAATAATTCAGTAGTTTTAGATCGTTCTTTCCATGAAATATTATCTCCTGCTTTTACCTGATAAGAGGGAATATTTACTTTTTTAGAATTCACCTCAATNTGACCATGATTAACAATTTGTCTCGCCTGTTCTCTAGTATGAGCGAAGCCAAGCCTATAAACAACGTTATCCAATCGGCTTTCTAGAAGTTGTAATAGTTTGTCACCAGTAATACCTTCTAATCTAGATGCCTTTTTATAGTAATTTCTAAATTGTCTTTCTAATATTCCATAAATAAATCTAGCTTTCTGCTTTTCGCGTAACTGCATACCATAGTCAGATAGACGCCTTTCAGAACGAGATCCTCCAGACTTTTTATCTGGCTTATCGTTTTTTAACGGAAGTCCAAATCTTCTATTTTTTTTATTTTTGGGTCCAATATATCTTGCCATTTAATTACCTGTATTCACTATTTTTATACTCTTCTCTTTTTTGGAGGACGACAGCCGTTATGAGGAACGGGGGTAATATCCTTGATAGAAATTACTCTTATACCAGCCCCTTGAAGAGCTCTTATAGCAGATTCTCTTCCTGCTCCAGGACCTTTAACCATTACATCAACTGTTTTGACGCCATGTTCCATTGCTGATTTTGCAGCTGTTTCTCCCGCTTTTTGAGCTGCGAATGCTGTAGACTTTCTAGAACCACTAAATCCCATAGCTCCAGCACTACTATGCGATATTACATTACCTTGCGGGTCAGTGACTGTAACAAGCGTGTTATTAAACGTTGCACTTATGAACGCTTGACCCTGGGGAACAAATTTTTTTTCTTTTTTTCTACTTCTTTGTCTAGGCATAATTTTTTCCAATCATAAAATATATAAAAATATTAGTGTGCAGCAACTTTTTTCTTACCTGCTACTGTTTGTCTTCTTCCACGTTTTGTTCTAGCATTAGTTTTAGTTCTTTGCCCTCTAACTGGCAAACCTTTTCTGTGCCTAGAACCTCTAAAAGTTTGAATATCTGTTAGTCTTCTTATATTTAGTTGAACTTCTCTTCTCAAGTCTCCTTCAACTAAAATACCAAGCCTTTCAACTGCACTTCGAATTCTTGTCAAATCATCATCTTGTATATCTTTTACACGAATATTAGGATCTATTCCTACTTCAGAAACTATTTTCTTTGAACTAGTTTTCCCCACACCATAAATAGATGTTAATGCAATCTCAATTCTTTGATTGTCTGGTATATTTACTCCTGCAACTACTGCCATTATTTATCCTTATCCTTGCCTTGATTTTAATCTAGGATTATTTTTATTTATAACGTAAACTCTACCTTTACGTCGAACTATTTTACTTCCTGGATGTTTAGCTTTTACTGATGCTTTTACTTTCATATATATTTCCTTTACTTAAACCTATAGGTTATTCTTCCTCTTGTAAGATCATAGGGTGAGAGTTCAACTAAAACTTTATCTCCTGGTAAAATTCTTATAAAATTTTTCCTTATTTTTCCAGAAGCATGTGCTAAAACTTCATGCCCATTAGCAAGTTCAATCTTAAAAACAGCGTTTTTTAGAGCTTCGTTTACTAACCCTTCAACTTCTATTGCTTCTTTTTTAGCCAAAATTTCCTTTCCATTTCTTTTTTATTCTTTTGTTAAAATTTCTGGACCATTATCTGTAATCGCTACAGTATGTTCAAAGTGACACGACAACTTTCCATCTTCAGTTACCACAGTCCAACCATCATCTAAAGTTTTTGTTTTCCATGTACCAGCATTAACCATTGGTTCAATTGCCAAAACAAGTCCATGTACTAATTCAACTCCTACACCAGAAGGACCGAAATTCGGTACCTGTGGCGGTTCATGTAAATTTTTTCCAATACCATGACCTACATATTCTCTTACTAGTTCATAAGAACTATCGATAACATACTTCTCTATAGAATTCGATATATCTCCGACTCTTTTACCAATATGACAAGAATCTATCCCCTTAGTAAGTGATTCTCTTGTTATATCAATCAACTTTTGTTTTTTATGGGTAGAAGAACCAACAATTTGAGATACAGCATGATCACTATAAAAACCGCTTACTAATGCCCCACAGTCCATAGTGACTATGTCACCTGATTGAACTTTCCTATCACTAGGTATTCCGTGAACAATTTCTTCATTAATTGATATACAAGCTGTTGCTGGAAAACCATACAAACCCAAAAATGCTGGCTTAGCATTTTCAGATTCTATAACACCTCGAGCAATAGAATCCAACTCATTTGTTGAAATACCAGGTTCAAGAGCTTCAAACGACTTTCTTAATGCTTTAGCAACAATCCTTCCTGCTTCTCGCATTATATCAAGTTCTTCATCCGTTTTAATTATAGCAGTATTGTTATGATTTACACTACCATATGTATCACTTTTAGAATTTCTATTTGAATTTGAATTACTCATAAAATCTTATATTACTATAAATTTAGAAATTTCTTCGAAAATTTCCTCTTCTGTTCCCCTTGCATCAATATCTACTAAATTGACATTTAAATCTTTATAATATTTAACTACAGGAAAGGTTTCATTTTTGTAAACTGTGATCCTTCTTGCAACTGATTTCGGATTATCGTCCTCTCTTACTTTAATAATGCAATATTTACTTGGTGAATTGTTACAATTAATTTTTAAAATTTCATCTGGAAATTTTAATTTAAAAGGAGCTTGACAGGATATACAAACAGCCCTAGTAGAAAGTCTATTAATTAGCTCTTCATCATCAACATTCATATGTAAAACTACCGCGATTTTTTGTTGATTTTCAGATAATTTCTCATTTAGCGCTTCAGCTTGTGAAATATTTCTAGGGAACCCATCAATTAGATTTTTAGCATTTAATTCACCAAGATTATCTACAATCATTTCAACAATGTAATTGTCTGGTACCAAATCACCTTTATTCATGTATGATTTTGCAATTTTACCAAGCCTTGAAGCAGATTCCACTTCCTTACGNAACATATCCCCTGTTGAAATATAATCAAAATCAAATTCATCAACTATTTTGCGAGCTTGAGTTCCCTTTCCGGCTCCAGGAGGGCCCAATAAAATTACATTCATTCGTAGTACCTCAAATTACTTTACAAAGCCCTCATAATTTCTCATAAGTAGTTGAGATTCAAGCTGTCTCATTGTATCAAGAGCAACTCCAACCATAATTAAGAGACTCGTACTTTGCAGTATTGTAGTTGCATTAGGAAGGTTTGTTATCAGCTGTGCGATGAATGGAATTATAGCAACAAAACCAAGAAACAATGCTCCTCCCCAGGTAATTCTAAGAACTACCCTCATAAGAAATTCTTTAGTTGGCGGACCCGGCCTAATACCAGGAACAAAACCTCCATTTTTTTGAAGATTTTCAGCAATGTTCTGTTGATTATGTACAACTAGTGTGTAAAAAAAAGTAAATATAACTACTAATAAAAATACCGCTATCCAATATATAGAACTTGTAGGGCCAAAAGAATTTTGAAAAAAGTTTGCTATATTTGATATAAAACTTCCAGAACCATCATTAAAATAGCTTGCAACTACAGATGGGAATATTAATATTGAGAATGCAAAAATTAGAGGTATCATACCCGCAGCATTAACCCTTAATGGAATATTCGTAGCACCTGACTGTCTGTACATTTGCCCACCTCTAAAAACACTTCTTCCATATTGTACGGGTATTTTTCTCTGAGCTTCTGCAAAATATACAATTAAATATATTATTACTATGGCAATTACAATTAACATTACTACCTGAAATGTTTGTTCACGAAGTAACCATAATTGACCTACTACTTGGGGTAGAGTTGATACTATTCCTGCAAAAATTATCATTGAAATTCCATTTCCGATACCCTTCTCAGTAACTAACTCACCCATCCAAACTAGTAGCATTGTTCCTGCAGTCATTGCTGTAAGTATAGCGATAGTATTTAGTGTATTACCTCCTCCGAAGCCAATTCCAGATATAGCAGAACCACTCTGTGATAAAAAACCTCCTGCAAATAAATTTAATTGACCATAACCTTGTAAAAATGCTAAAGGGACAGTAAGATAATGAGTATACCTATTAATTGCTTGTCTACCGGCATCGCCTTCCTGTGAAAGATTTTTTAATGTCGGAATTATAGGAGTTAATATCTGCAAAATAATTGAAGCTGTTATATATGGATACACACCAAGTGCAGCTATTGAAAGATTTCTTAACGCTCCTCCTGAAAATAAATCTAAAAATCCAAGAAGGGGGTTCGCTTCAAAAGCAGCTGCCAAAGCATCTCTATCAACGCCTGGTACAGGAACATGAGCAAAAAATCTAAATAAAATTAGTATGAAAAGAGTAAACAAAATTCTATATCTAAGATCAGGAATACCCCAAGCATCCACTGCAGCCTTAAATAATGCAGGTATTGGTGATTTTGAACTTTGATTGGTTGAGGTTGTCATAAATTATTCTTTTTCATCAATGATTGTAATTGAGCCTCCAAGAGACTCTATTTGTTCTTGTGCTGACTTACTGAAATGATTAGCTGTAACATTCAACTTTTTGGTTAATTTACCGCTGGCTAAAATCTTAAGTTTATTTTTTTTATTCTTTATGATTTTTTTCTCTATCAGGCTATCTATAGAAATATTAGAACCATCATCAAATTGATTTAAAGTATCAAAATTCACAACAGAATATTTTGTCTTAAAAATATTATTAAATCCTCTCATATGTGGCAATTTTTTTATTAGAGGTAATTGCCCACCTTCAAATAAAAATGGAACACTACCTCTTTGTTTTTGTCCTTTACTTCCTCGACCTGAATATGTTCCATGGCCAGATCCATTTCCACGCCCAACTCTTTTTCTATTTTTTTTATTTGATTTTAGTTTATGTAATGATGACATATCAAATCCTAATTAATTTCACTATTTGTTAACTTGTTCAACTGTTATTAAATGACTAACTTTCTTTATCATACCCATGATATTTTCAGTATCTTCATGATGCTTAACATGATTGATTTTTCTTAGTCCAAGAGCCCTTAGTGTTGCCTTTTGATTAGGCTTAATTCCTATTGAACTTCTTATTTGTTTTATTATTATTTGAGACATTTTGTATGCTATCCCTCTCTTCTTTTAGAAATTACTGTTTTGGGATCTCTCAATTGTCCTAAAGCTTCTAAAGTAGCTCTTACTATATTTATAGTATTTGATGATCCAAAAGTCTTAGAAAGTACATCCGTAACGCCCACAGCTTCTAATACAGCACGAACCCCACCTCCGGCTATTACTCCCGTTCCAGGTGCAGCTGGTTTTAACAAAACTTTTGAACCTGAAAATTTTGTGGTTACTTCATGAGGTATAGTAGGACCATTTAATGTTACGCTTGCCATATTTTTTTTGGCATAAATAGTACCTTTTCTTACAGCGTCTGGCACAGCTGCAGCTGAACCTAATCCTGCTCCGACTTTGCCTTTTCCATCGCCAACAACTACCATAGCGTTAAAAGTTAGATTTCTTCCACCCTTAACAACTTTCGAAACTCTACGAATTTTGATGACTCGCTCTATAAATTGAGACTCTTCTTGATTTCTTTGTCTTCTACGCCTAGAACGGCCTGGACGAGAATTATTTTTCTCATTTTTTTGTATTTTATTAGTATCTGTAACCATATTAAAAAATTAATCCTTTTGATCGAGCTCCATCTGCTAGAGCCTTAACACGACCATGAAATTTGTAACCTGCTCTGTCAAACACTACCTTTTTCACTCCAGCTGACTTTGCCTTCTCTGCTATTTCTTCACCAACTATTTTAGCTAAATCTATTTTTGATATTTTTTCATCTAATTTTAGTGAAGAAGATGCTACCAAAGTTGTACCATTTTCGTCATCAATAATTTGTGCGTGTATATGTTTATTGCTTCTGAAAACAGATAGTCTTGGCTTCTCGGTGAGACCAACAATTTTCTTTCGGACTCTTCTGTGTCTTATATATCGGGCTCTGGTATCAAATTTCTTGCTTCCCATTTTATTGAGTTCCTCCTACTGCTGTTTTGCCAGCCTTCCGTCTAATAACTTCATCCGAATACTTGATTCCTTTTCCAGTATATGGATTTGGTGGCCGAAATTTTCTAATTATTGCTGCTTGCTGACCAACTGATTGCTTATCCGGACCAGAAATAATAATCAAATTTTGTCCATCCACTTTTAAATCATTATTTTCTAGTGGGTCTATTATAATGGGATGTGAAAATCCAACATTCATCTCTAAACTTTTTCCCTTTTGTTGAACTCTATAACCAGTACCAATTAACTCAAGCCTTTTTTCAAAACCCTTATCGCAACCAACTACCATATTATTTATCAGACTTCTTGAAAGCCCATGAAGAGCCCTCACATTAGGATCATCATTAGATCTTTGCACTACGAGTTCATCTGAAGAAACAACAACAGTTATATTTTCCGGCAAAGTATAATTTAAAGCATCTTTCTTACCGGTAACAGTAAGTAGATTAGTGTTTAATTCTACTTTAATCCCATCTGGGATTTTTATTGCCTGTTTTCCTATTCGAGACATAGTTTATTCACTTTCTTTAGATATATAGTATTTACCAAACATAGAATAATAATTCTCCACCTAAACCTTGAATTTTTGCCTCGTGTCCCGTCAATATACCCTTTGATGTTGACAGCATCGCAGTAGCTATACCACCAAAGTATCTTGGTATTTCATTTTTACCTACATAGACCCTAAGGCCTGGTTTACTAACACGCTTTAATCCCATTATTGCAGGAGTATTACCATCAAAATACTTTAGTTTAACACTTAATACTTCTTTTGAAACCGAGTCTCCTTTGGAACTCAAATCAGAAATAAAACCTTCTTTTTTTAAGATTTTAAGTATAGATTTCTTGATTTTTGAATTAGGAATTTCAACACTTTCATGTCTAGACATAGTAGCATTTCGAATTCTAGTAATCATATCTGCAATTGGATCGTTAATAGACAACTTACAAACTTCCTTTTCTTACCCCTGGGAGTTCACCTTCCAAGGCTAGTTTTCTAAAGGTTATTCTGGAAAGTCCGAAATATCTCATATACCCTCTTGGTCTTCCGGTCACAGAACATCTGTTTCTTAATCGATTAGGAGAAGAATTTTTAGGTAATTTTGATAATTCTTGCCTAGCTGTAAATCTTTCTTCTGGAGTAAGTGACATATCGAGAGAAGTTTTACGTAATTCCATACGCTTTTGCATATGGGAATCCACTAGCTTCTTTCTCTTTTTTTCTCTTTCTAACATAGATTTTTTAGCCAAAAAAATTCTCCTAATCTTCTAATTTTCTAACTTTACAAATGGCATACCTAATAATTCAAATAATCTCATACCCTCTTCATTAGAATTAGCAGAGTTAACTAAAATTATCTGTAAGCCTCTCATTTTATCAATTTCATTATAATCAATCTCTGGGAATGTAGACTGATCTCGCATACCTAATGAATAATTTCCCCTGCCATCAAAGCCAGATCTTTTGATACCTCTGAAATCTCTAACTCTAGGAAGAGCAATATTAACTAACCTATCATAAAATTGCCACATTCTTTTACCTCTAAGAGTTACACTTGTTCCCACTACAGAGCCCTCTCTTAGTTTGAAATTTGCAATAGATACCTTTGCTCGGTTCTGTTTAGGCTTCTGACCTGTTATTTTCATCAGATCATTATTAGCAGCATTGAGAGCTGAGTTACTATCCAAAGCTTCACCTACACCAATATTGACAACAATTTTCTTAATTGTAGGAACCTGCATTGGATTCTTATAACCAAATTCTTTTATTAGTAAGGGTACAACCTCATCATTATAAATTTTCTTTACTCTTGGCGCATCTGCAATTACAAGAGCTTTTTCTACTTTTTTAGTAGAAACATTTTTTTTAACCTGCTTTGCTTTTGCTGTAGTTTTCTTTGTTACAGATTTCTTTTTTGTAATTTTCTTCTTATCTTCTGCCACTCTTAACCATCCTTACCCTAGAGCCATCTTCTAGTGTTTTTTTGTAAACCCTTCCTGATTTACCAGTTTCTGGGTCAATTAATAAAAGATTTGAAACATGTATAGGAGATTCTCCTTTGACAATTCCAGTTTGAGAAACACCAGGACGGGCTTTTATATGTCGCGTTGAAATGTTTACACCTTCAACAACTGCCTGATTTTTTGAAGAAATTATCCTTATCACATTTCCTTTTTTACCCTTATCTTTACCTGATATAACTAACACCTGATCATCTTTTTTAATTTTTATTTTTCCCATTATAATACCTCCGGTGCCAATGAAACTATTCGCATAAATTGCTTATTTCTTAATTCCCTAGCTACTGGTCCAAATATTCTTGTGCCTCTAGGATTCTGATCTTCACCGATGATAACGCATGCGTTATCATCGAATCTAATCAAAGAGCCATCCGACCGTTGAACCTCCTTGGAAGTTCGAACAACAACAGCTTTAACAACTTCATGCATTTTTACAGTTCCTCCAGGCTGAGCATCTTTTACGGCACAAGTTATAACATCTCCAAGTGATGCATATGCTCTTGAACCGCCACCTGTAATGTTGATACATAACACTTCTCTGGCTCCTGAATTATCTGCTACTTTAAGTCGAGTTTCTCTTTGAATCATCTTAATACCTATATTTTCTTTTCTTGATCAACGTTAACTTCTTCATAGTCAACTTTTTCTAATATTTCAACAACTCTCCATCTTTTTGTTTTGGAATAAGGTCTTGTTTCTTCTATCAAAACCTTGTCGCCTATAGTTGCACTGTTGAGTTCATCATGCGCTACAAATTTGGTGAGTTTTTTACTAGATTTTTTATAGATTCTATCTTTTTGAAGCCATGAGACTCCTACAATGACCGTTTTGTCATTTTTTCCAGATATTATGAATCCTATTTGCGTTTTACGTGCCACTTATTCCATCCTTACCTTCATTTGAAGAGTCATCCTGATCTATTTTTTGAGTATGAGAATTTAGTTCTTCAGAGATTCTTCTCTCATTTATAACTGTATTAATCCTTGCAATAATTTTTTTTGTATTACCAATCTCATTTGTATTAGTCAGTTGTAATGTAGCTTTACTAAACCTCAAATTCATTAAAGCTTTATGCTGCTCGATTAATTCTTTTCCTAAATCCATATCATTAAGTTGTCTTATTTCATCAATCTTCATTAAAACTCATCGCTCCTTGAAACAATTCTTGTCGGAATAGATAATTTATGAGAAGCTCTTCTCAAAGCTTCTCTAGCATCATCTTCAGA
>PAOV01000018.1 GCA_002708145.1 Chloroflexota bacterium | reverse complement strand
TTGCGTGCCCTTTTATAAATTTTATTGGTTTAGATAATAGGTTGAACTCTTGAATTTGCCAAATAGATAGTACAGGTATAATTTTTGTCATAAGCATAATCATAAGAATAGATAATGATATACTCCCCAAAGCTATAATTACATCGAATATATCAGGATAAATTGTATCTGGTATCTGTTTTAACCACTTTTGATGAATAAATTCTTGAGGAACAGACCAAGCAGATACAAATAACCTTATTCGGTCTAATAGCAATCCAATAATAATCACACATGAGCCGATTGCCATGCCATTTATACTTTTTCTTACTCTATTCCATATTAAAATCCACCAAGGAACTAGCCAAATAAATGTAGCTCCAGCTAAAAATGCCCATATCATTGGTCCTCTTACTAAAAGATCTAGAGTTGCTTTGTCATTTTCCGACCTACCGTACCAAAAAACTATAAATGATGAATAAAAAAGATATATCCAAAGAAGTGTTAATGCAAACAATAATCTTCCTAGTGACCAAAATGCATCAAGATGAATATATTTTTCTAGTTTCATATTTCTTCTTACTATCCACAAGGCTATTACCAGTGCTGCTACTCCACCTTGCCATGAAGAAACAGTATGATATAAAGTGTAAATTGCGTCACGGTATCCAGGCACAACTCCTTGTGCAAAATCAGTGGTATAAAGGAAATTTACCATGACCATAACAAAAAAGTAGAAGGTTCCAAACATCCCAATTCTCATTCTAAGTGTTCTCCATTGAGAATCAGTACCAACCCATCCTCGGGATAGTTTTTTACCTAATTTTTGTCTCCAACCAGTTGAATTTTCTCTCATAACAGCAAAGTCAGGTAGTGCTGCTGAGTAAAATAATGCAATTCCAGTTATTAATAAAAGCAGCATACCTATTATTCCCCAGACATGNGGTGAATAGTTAGGAGCTTCAAACCAGATACTTCTTCTTCGAGTTCCGTCAACAACTAATGGTGGTAATAGAAATAATAAGGGTATTAATACTATAATTGTAGAGACNCCAGCAAAGGAAAAAATAGCTGCTAACCTAGTCAACGGCCTAACCCAATTTGCTTTTGCCATTACTGGTCCCATTGCAACCATTGGTGCTCCTCCGGTTATGGAGAGTAAAAATGACACTAATGCGGCAACATATCCCCATTTTGTTGAATCATCCCCATAATTTATCCACTTAATTATCAAAGCGATTATTCCTATTATGGACATTAATCCTAGCCCAATAGCGATAATTTTAAATCTATTTGATGCACCATTAGTTGTTTCTACTAATTCTTTCACTACTACCTCAGCATCTACATTTTTAGGAGGTAATGTATGATGAGAATCATGATTTACTTTTTTAGGTAAATTGACCATTTAATGGTGTCCTTCTTCTGAATTATTTCTGTTAGGATCAACCTTTGCTAAGTAAATAACATTTGGATCTGTTCCAAACTGCTCTAACAATGTAAAAGCTCTTTTATGATTACGCAATTTTGAAACCCTGCTATTAGGGTCGTTGAAGTCACCAAACACAATTCCGTGCGTCCCACACGCTGCAGAACAAGCTGTTTGAATTTCACCATCTTCTAACTCGCGACCTTCGCTTTTAGCTTCTCTACTAGTTCTATTAATTCTTTGGATACAAAAGCTACATTTCTCCATTATACCTCTGGATCTTATTGTCACGTCAGGATTAAGGTGGTTTCTTAATGATTCAGGCCATACTGGATCCCAATAATTAAAAAATCTTACAATATATGGGCAAGCATTAGCGCAATATCTTGTACCAACACACCTGTTATAAACCTGAACATTCAATCCCTCTGAGTTATGATAACTAGCATATACAGGACACACAGGCTCGCATGGTGCATTTTCACAATGTTGACACATAACAGGAATAAATCTTGCTTTGGTATCGGGAAAATCTCCTTCCCAATATCTTTCAACTCTTATCCAAGATATTGACCTTGCTCTTTCAACTCTATCTTGAGTATTAATGGGTATATTATTTTCAGCCTGACACGCTATTACACAAGCTTGACACCCAGTACATTTATCTAGGTCAGCAATCATTCCCCAATTTCTTGTTCCAAATTTTTCTATATCTGTTGTCATATAATTTTTTCCTTACTTAATGATCACTTTTTGATTTCGAATCTTTTTTTTCAAATAATTCTTTTTGATATTGGTGATGGTTATGTTCTTGAGCTTCCTTAGCAGTTTCATTAGGGCCTACAACAAGTACTGGTACCCCAGGTTCAACTGGTCTAGCTTCTACATCACCTTCCATTTTAGGCACTTTTTTTCTGTTGCCAGTTTTATTGATTGTAACCTTGGTTGCTGCCCAAGCCAGGGCACCAGATTCTTTATCTCTCATATCGGCAAGTATGGAAAGTATATTTGCTCCTCTTCCTTCAGCATATCTACCTCCATTCTTATTTCCTTGACCAAGGGGTATTCCTATTACCCCTGGTCTTATTCCGGGATGTGGGTAAGCAAGAGCTTCAATACTTCCATTTGATGAAGAAATTTTTAAAACATCACCTTCTCTAATATTGAGGCTTTCAGCTTCATGACTATTAATCTCAACCCAAGTTGACCAAGATGCAGAAGAAATAGGATCTGGAGTTTGCTGAGCCCAAGGAGCATAAGCTAATCTTCCATCTAGCATAGAATTTGAAATAAATGGAGCAAGGTAAAAATCTTCGGAATGTTTTTTTTCATCTGATTTATGCTCGTCATTTGAGTGATGTTCTACAGAAGAAAAATTACTATTTGATTTAATTTTTGAAATACTTTTTGTAGATATTTGGAAATCATCACTTTGACTTTTGTTATTAATGTTCCACCAACCTCCTCTTTGAAGTATTCCATTAGTGAAGTTTTCTGAGTTAGTTGATATTATCGAGCCGCCTGTGACAGAACTATGCAAATCTTTCAGGTCATTTTTAATGATTGATTCCATACTAGTTCCAATATTTTCACCTAAATCTTTTGAAACTTGCAAAATTAGGTCACCATAGCTTTTAGAGTTACTGATTATTCCAGTACCATCAGAAGTCATAGTTTGCCCAACAATTGGCTGCTGAGTACCCAAAACTTGATAACCAGGTGCAGGTTCAGGAATATTTGTATCCCAGGATTCAAAACATGTATTTTCAGGTAATATAAGGTCTGCATAATCCATAGTGTCATTATAAACATGTCCGAAGCATACAACGTTATCAATTTTACCCATTGCTTCTTTTATACCTGTAAAATCAGGCATTCCATGAATTATATCTACACCTCGAATTATAAGAGTTTTTACATCTTCGTTGGACCATCTCTCTATTTCTTGTTCCCATTCAGATATTGACTTTCCATTAGCTGAAGAATTAATTTTTTGAAGTATTCCTTCTGGATTAGGCAATATACCACCTTTGGTATTGATAGAGTTTGTTAGAATATTGAGTGAATAAACCGCGCTTGTAATAAAGCTTCCGTTTGTATGTGCTTCAGATGATCCTCCAGCGAAAGCAATAGATGGAGTATGCTCAGCAAAATGTTTAGCTACCTCTTTTATTTTCTCTTCAGAAATATCGCATTTTTTCGCTACGTTTGATGTTGAAAATTCTCCCATGTCAAAATCAATTATGGATAGGAATTTATTTATATTTTTTTGGTCAACCAACTTTTTGGAAATTATTTCATTGGCTATACCAAGAGCCAAATCACCCTCTGTTCCAGGAATCGGTGACAACCAAAGATCCGCAGATGCTGCAGTATTCGACATTCGTGGGTCTACATGAACAAAATATCCTCTTTTTCCATTTTTACCTTCTCTAAAATTCCCATACATTTCATTATATTGAGCTGGAGAATTCCAAGTACTTAGCCAATCTGCTCCAAATGATAGAATAGTCTTTGCATTGTCTATATCGAAATGAGGCAACCTGTCTAAATCA
Source organism: Chloroflexota bacterium (assembly GCA_002708145.1). GTDB lineage: Bacteria > Chloroflexota > Dehalococcoidia > Lucifugimonadales > Lucifugimonadaceae. Next base: position 69,669 of record PAOV01000018.1, on the reverse strand, counting down.
AAAATTCTTTTCATTGTATTTTGTTGAATATTTTGATTAATAGGATCAAAGTGCATGATTTTCGCACCAAATTTTTTTGCAAATTCGTTAGTTACATATGAAGAATGCCCTCTGGTAGGGTTTGTTATCACAGTGATTTTATCTTTAGAATCCCTAATAATATTTCTAAGGTCGTTAGTAGCTTTGTTCCAAGAGACATTGATAACATTTCCGGATTTAGAATATCTACTTAGAGGTTCTTTAATTCTGTCAGGATGATATAGTATTTGAAGTGTAGAATCGTATCTTGCAGTAGCTACTCCTCTGTTGACTGGATGATCAGGATTTCCTTCTACCTTAGTTGCTCTTCCTTGAACAACTCTAACAATTACACCATCCCCATTTGTATAATCAGGCATACTTGTTGCGTACCAAGCATCTTCCCCTCTAACTAAATCTTCAGGATAACCAACAGGACTTTGAACAACTAATTCTTTTTCAGGCAAACCACAAGCTGCAAAAATCATAGCTCCAGCGGCAGACTTACCTGTAAGTGATAGAAATTCTCTTCGATTGATTTTCATATATTTTTTATCCTTAAAAAAACTTTATTACATTAGTGGTGACAAGTAGCACAATCCGTTGGAGCCTCATTATCTCGATGACAATCAACACATTGCCTCATTTTGAGTGGTTCGACCTGATATACCTTTTCCATTGATGCAACATTTCCATGGCAAGTTGAGCAAACTGCTGACGGGCCAGTTGAAACCCCATCAGTTTCGCCTTTAATATGTTCTGGATTAGCAGACAAGTATCTAATATGAGGTTCATGTACAAATCTTACATGATCAGGTAGTCTGTGTACTCTTCTCCAGTTTATAGGGCTAGTACCATCTTCACCAATTATTCCTGCAGCATCTCTTAAAATATTAAGCTGAGAATTGTCCTCAGTACCAATTACCCCGTGGCAATTTGCACAAAAATTAACAGGAGGAATGTATGCATTTGCTCCAGCTGCAGTAGTTTTATTCACTGTTCTGTGACAAAAAGTACAATCTGTTCCTAGCCCCATCATAGTATTACCATCAGCGTCTTTATAGTCTAATTGTTTAGTTGAGGCATGAACTGTATGAGGAAAGTTAATAGGTTGGTCAAAAGTTTGTTCAAATCCTAATACAGGAATTGGCTGCCCCCACCAAGCAGTAATAACAAAAGCGGCTATGGCTCCAACGAATGCTAAAGTGAACAGACCTCCAACAGGAAGTAGGTACATTAGCGTTTTTGGTAATTCAACATCGCCTAAATGAGTGGGAGGTGGAGGTGGTTTTGGTAGCTTGATAGGTAATTTTGGTAATTTGAAATTACCAAGTTTAGATTTATGATCTTTATTTTTATTTTCCAAATCCAAATTTTTACTCGTTACTTAATTTATTGTAATACTTATATCCAAAATCTTGAATAAGTTTCTTGGAGAAAGTTCAAGTTTTGAGAAAACATTATCAGTGAGCCAATTATTCCAATCACGCATAGAATTCCAAATGCATATAGAGGCTTTCTAAGCTTTGTCCACTTTGCATCAATTGATTTATCACCCACTGCTGAAGGAATCATTGCATGAGCAATAAGAAGCGAAGGTCCTGCCATTATTGCAAAGCCAAGTGCTAACCATAAAAACTTGAGGGCCATTCCTACCTCTGCCCATTGATCCTTTGATAGTGGTGCTGGATCCATTATAAAAGTTAAACTCCTAAATTTACATATTAATAATTTTTGTAAATAATTTTCCTAATCTTAATAAATTAATTTTATTCATTACCCAAAATCTATGCAATGTTCTAAAACATAAATTGTTGTAAATTTTGATTAAAATTACTGTTTTTAGCATTATTTATAATATTTATGCTAAATAGGAATATACACATAATTAACTTTATGCGATTATTATATTATTACAACCGAAATATAATAAACATCATCTTGTGAGGTGAATTTTGACTATCCCAAAGACAAAACTTAGTTGGATTTATGAGACTATGTACAGAATTAGACGTTTTGAAGAGACTATGCTTGAGCAAACTTTTAAAGGTAATGCAATGGGTGTAACTCATCCATCTGATGGGCAGGAAGCTCCTCCTACTGGAATTTGTGCTCATCTTACTAAAAAAGATTGGATTGGATCTACACATAGAGGGCATGGGCACTGTATAGCGAAAGGCTTAGATACTAGTGCGATGATGGCTGAAATTATGGGTCGATCTACTGGGCAATGTGGAGGTAAGGGAGGTTCTATGCATATAGCAGATTTTTCAAAAGGTATGTTAGGAGCTAATGCTATTGTTGGAGCATCTATCCCTCTAGCGGTGGGGGCAGCGCTAACAGCTAAATATAAGGGTGATGAGACTAATTCAATAGGAGTTTCATTTTTTGGTGACGGGGCAACTTCTCAAGGAATTCTGCACGAATCTATGAATTTGGCTTCAGTATGGAAATTACCTGTAATTTTTGCTTGCGAGAATAATGGATATGCTGAAGCTACTCCTGCTTGGTATGCAGTATCAACAGAAGATATTGCATCAAGGGCTGAAGGTTATGGTATGCCTGGTATTGTAGTTGATGGGATGGATGTTTTTGAAGTGTATGATGCTGCTGGTGAAGCTGTTAAGAGAGCTAGAGCTGGCGAAGGCCCAACACTTATTGAAATGAAAACTTATAGATACCATGGACATTTTCACGCAGATGACACTAAAAAATATCGAACTGATGAAGAAGAAAAATTATTTCATCAAAAAGACCCTATTAGTAATTTTGAAAAAAGAGTTACAGAGCAAAAACTTATGACCAAAACTGAGCTTGAGACTATTCAGTCTAAAATTGAAAATGAAATGTTAGGAGCTGTTGAGTTTGCCCTCAAGAGTCCTATGCCAGACATTAATGATTTGTATAAAGATGTATATGTTGAATACTCTAATTCTATTGAAGGATTGAGATAAATAAGGAGAAAATATATGGTTGAAAAAACTAACATAAATCCATTAGGTCCAGGATATGAAAATGTACCTGGTAAAGAGATGAGGTTTCGGGATATATTTAGGGATACTCTTAGGGCTGAAATGATTAGAGATGAAAATGTATTCTTAATGGGAGAAGATATTTCTGGTGGCTTTGATAAAAAAACTAAAGAGCCCTTAGATGCATGGGGAGGACCTTTTGCAGCTACAAAAGGACTTGTTCAAGAGTTTGGTCCAAAGAGGATTAGAGATGCGCCTATTTCTGAAGCTGCTTTCACTGGAGCTGCAGTTGGAGCTGCATTAACTGGACTGAGACCTATAGTTGATCTAATGTATTTTGATTTTGTTACAGTAGCCTATGATCAATTGTTATCTAATGCAGCAAAGAGCAGGTATATGTTTGGTGGACAGACAAAAGTACCGCTGACTCTTTTTGCGCGATCTGGAGCAGGAACTGGTCATGCAGCCCAACATTCGGAAAGTTTTTACTCAATGCTTGCTCATATTCCAGGCTTAAAAGTTGTAGTTCCTTCTGATCCCTATTCTGCTAAAGGTTTATTAGCTGCATCTATAAGAGATGATGATCCCGTATTCTTAGTTAATGACAAAAAACTTATAAATTTATCAGGTTTTGTTCCTGATGAAGATTATACAATCGAGATTGGTAAAGGTAGATATCTTAGAAATGGAAATGATATAACTCTTGTTGGGATGTCCTACACTTCAGTTGTTTGTCAACAGGCTGCAGAGAAATTATCTTCTGAAGGAATCAATTGTGANGTTATTGATATGATGTCATTATCTCCTTTTGATGAAGATATTCTTATTGAATCAGTAATGAAAACGAATAATGTTGTTATAGTGGATGAGGATACTCCTAGGGCTTCAATGGCTTCAGAATTTGCTGCTGTTATAGCTGATAAAGCGTTTGATTATCTCGATTCTCCCATAAAGAGAGTTACAGCCCCACATAGTCCGGTTCCCTATAATAGAGATTTAGAAAAAGCCTTCATGCCTCAGCCCGAAGATGTAATTTTCTCAGTAAAGCAAGTTTTAGATAGATAAATCATTAAGAATATATCAAGTATTAATTTGAAAAAATATTATCCACATAATACTGATTTGTCAGTTTGGCTCATCTTTCGCAAAATTTTGTAAGGGTAAATTCCAGTACTATGACCGTCAGACCATAAAAACTGTAAAGCATACTTTCCAACCTCAAAATAATCAACTATTATGATATCTTCAGGGATGCTAGAGATATTTAATAATTTTTTCCCAGTCATTTCTTCAACGCAACTAGCACATCCACATTGTGATCTTAGATACTTGTATGGGTAAACACATTGCTTTTCATCTGCCCATAAAATTTTTAATCCATCGTTAAGTAGTTGTACTTCAATAGGTATATCCATGACTTTATATTAATACTAACCTCTAAATAAATTGATTTTTATAATACTCAAAATATTGCTTTTTTTTATATTTATATAATACTTATTATACGAAATTAGTTAAACAAGAATAATTATCAAGGTGAAAAAATGTCAAATGAAGTTATAAAAGTTGGTTTTATTGGAGCTGGAGCAAATACAACATTTCGCCACATTCCTGGGTTTAGATCTATGCCGAATGTTGAACTTTTAGGAGTGGCTAATCGAACAGTAGAATCTTCAAAGTTAGTAGCAGAAAAATATGAGATAAAAAATATCTATAAAAACTGGATGGAGCTAATCGAAGACCCTGATATTGATGCTGTTTGCATTGGTACTTGGCCGTATATGCACTCAATAATGACTACCACTGCACTTGAGTTTGATAAGCATGTTTTGTGTGAAGCTAGAATGGCTGCTAATGCATTTGAAGCACGCGAAATGCTGCACGCTTCTGAATCAAAGCCGAATTTAATAACACAGATTGTGCCCCCGCCACATCTAATGCATTGCGAGGCGCATTTGATAGATATGATTTCAGATGGCTATTTAGGAGATATAATAAATGTCAATATAAGAGTTAGTGATGGTAATGCTTATCCTGATTCATCAAGTGAAGTTCATTGGAGACAAATTCGAGAATATTCCGGGAACAATGTTATGTTTTTAGGTATATGGTACGAAAATTTAATGAGACTTGTGGGGCCTGCTAATTCAGTAATGGCTCAATCTCAAGTAGTTGTGAATCAGAGACCAAATTGGGATGGGAAAAAATATTTTGTTTCTATTCCAGATCAATTGGATGTTATATACTCCTTGATAGGTGGTGGTAACGTAAACCTTTCAATGAGTTCTGTAAGCGGGCCTTTTTCTGAGCCAATGGATTTATGGATTTATGGTTCAAGAGGAACACTAAGGATAAAAAGTGCAGGCCCAAATGATTTACCAATTGTTGAAGGTGCAACACGAGGTGAAAAAACAATGTCTTCCATTGAGATACCTCAAGAAAAACAAGGAAAATGGCGGGTAGAGGAAGAATTTATAAATGCAATAAGAGGNAAAGAACCGATAACTAGATCAAATTTTGTAGATTCTCTAAAGTATATGGAATTTACAGATGCTGTTCAAGAATCATGGCAAACGGGCAATAGAGTATACTTACCGATTGCTTAATAATTATTATGAGTGAAAAAAATATTCTAATAGACTTGAATGCAGATATAGGAGAGTCCTATGGTGTATATAATCTAGGTGAAGATGAAAAAATTGTTGAAATAATTACTTCTGCTAATATTGCTACAGGTTTTCATGCTGGAGATCCTAATCATATGAAAAGAACTGTAGATTTATGCGAAAAAAATAACGTGGGGATAGGAGCTCATCCCGCATATCCAGATAAACTAGGTTTTGGTAGGAGAGATATGTATTTAGATTCTGAGGAAATATCTAATATTNTAACCTACCAAATTGGAGCTTTACTAGGATTTACTCGACGTAAAAAAATCCAACATGTTAAGCCACACGGAGCCTTATATAATGCTGCTGTAAAAGATGAAAGGGTTGCTAGTGCAGTTGTTAATGCTATTAAAAATTTTGATTCAGATCTTATACACGTAGTTTTGGCAGGATCCATATGGGAAGATGTTGCAAAATCAAAAAAAGTTAGAGTTGCTAGAGAATGCTTTGCTGATAGGGCGGTAAATTCAGATGGTAGTTTGGTTTCAAGGTCATTNCCTGGTGCGGTAATCGATGATATTAATGAAATTATTAAAAGATCAAAAAAACTAATAATTGATGGTAAAGTTACAGCCAATGATGGAACAGAAATTGATTTTGTGGCAGATTCAATTTGTGTACACGGAGATAATCCAAAAGCTGTAAAAATAGCTAATTCGCTAAGGAAAAGTTTTTTAGATGCTGGTATAAAAATTTTACCACTATCAAAAATGGAAAATATCTAGAAATGAATAANAAAAATACTAAAATCTTTCACTTAGGAGATTCTAGCATAGTAGTAAAATTTTCAAACAAAATTCATCCAAAAGATAATGATAGTGTATATAGTTTTTATAATTATATAAAACAACAAAAATATTCCTTTATAACTGACGTAATACCTACTTATAATACAGTTTCTATTGAATATTTACAGGACAAAAAAAATTATTATCAGATGAAAGAATTTGTCGAATCTATTATAGATAAAACAAAAATTAATAATTTTGACTATAAAGAAAAAATAATAGATATACCTGTAAAATATGGTGGGAAAAATGGACCAGACATAAATTTTGTTGCAGACTATTGTAAAATTTCTACAAAAAATTTAATTGAACTTCATACGAGTGTGGATTATAGAGTTTATATGATTGGGTTTTCTCCTGGATTTCCCTATCTTGGTGGGATGAATAAAAAACTTGAATGTCCAAGATTAAAAAAACCTAGAATTAATGTACTCGCAGGGTCAGTAGGTATTGCTGAAAAACAAACAGGAATTTATCCAATAAATAGCCCTGGAGGTTGGCAAATTATTGGGAAAACTTATTTAAATTTATTTGATATAAAAAATAAAAAACCTTCATATATTTCTCCAGGAAATATAATTAGATTTAGAGAAGATTAGTATGGCTTATTTAGATATATTATCGCCAGGATTATTTTCATCTGTACAGGATAGCGGAAGATTTGGTATGAAGTCGATAGGAATTTCGTCTGGAGGTATTCTTGATAATCAGTCATACTCTCTATCAAATTTCATTTTAGGAAATTCTAAAAATGATGCAAGTATAGAAATTATAGGCGGAGGTTTTGAAGTTGTTTTTTCTGAATCTACTTATTTCTGTATAACTGGTGCAATTGGGAAAAATTATTTGAATGAAACTTTAATATTATCTAATACACCTTATTATGCTTCATCTGGATCTAAGCTACATATAGGAATTTTTGATTTAGGTTGGATTGCATACTTCAATGTATGTGGAGGGATAAAGACTGAAAAAATTCTTGGCTCTAGGTCTGTTTACATTAACTCAGAAATTTTCGGAAAATCAATTAAAAAGTTTGAAAAAATTAATTATCAAGTTCAGGATTATAATCCTGAACCAAAAATTTATAAAATAAAGAAAAAATATGTTAATTTATCAATAAATCAAGGTATTAGCTCGATAAGAGTGTTGGAGTCTACTCAGTATAATAATTTTTCAGATGAATATAAAAAATTATTTTTTAACTCTATTTTCACTATTTCTGAACAATATAATAGACAAGGCATGAGGCTTTTGGGCCCTGAAATAGAAGCAAAAAAAAATAAACATGACATTATCTCAGATTATGTAAATAAAGGTTCAATTCAAATTCCTGGGGACAAATTGCCTATAATTTTACTTTCTGATTCACAGACAACTGGTGGATATCCTAAGATTGCTAATGTGATTAGTGTAGATTTTCCCAAATTAGTTCAGCTTAGGCCAGGAAGGAAAATTAAATTTGTATTAGTTACTATCGATGATGCTCAAAAAGCATACAAAAAAAATATTAAATATATGCAACAATCAATGGAAGAAGAAACATTAAATACATTTACATGCAAAGTAAATGACTCAAATATTGATTTAAAGTATTACTTTGATGATAATATTAGCCTTATTGACATAGATGGTCGATTAATGCCCTTAGATTTTATTAAATAATTATAATTATTTTGATTTTTTGTTAGAATTTATTTTGTTTTTAAAATTTTAAATATATTTTTGATTGTTGGAGAGTAATTTTTGAATTCGGATCAATCAGTACTAGTAGATGGATTATATGTAACATCAGTTGGAATGCTAACTGTTTTTTTAATATTAGTACTTATTTTTATATCTATAAAAATTATAACTAGATTCACATTAGTCAGTAAAAATCTTACTAAATCTTCAACAGATGAAGATAAAGATATTCTGAAGATTAATACTTCAGAGGTTAATATTTCTGAAAGCCAAATTGCAGCTATTGCTGTAGCTTATGCTTTAAAGGACTACAAAGAAAATGTTGATGATTTTCAGGGTCATGAAAACATTGAATATGATTCTAGTTCTTGGTGGACCAATGGTAATCAAAGAACTCTAAATGGGCCAAATACTCAATATTTATAGAAGGTAAATTTGACTGAATCAAAACAAGTAAAAATAAAAATAGGAACTGAAACATATTTAGTTGAAGTAGGTGATATTACAATCTCTCCAGTAGATGTAAATGTCAATGGCAATGTTTACAGTGTAGATATATCTAATCATTTGAAAAAATATACAATATCTCAAAAGCCAAAAACAAGAAAAAATTCTCCAAAAATTGACAAGCAAGAAACTAAGCTACATGATAAAAATAGTAATGATGATTCAGTAATTTCCCCAATGCCAGGAACTATACTCGCTGTTAAGGTTTCAGTTGGAGATAAAGTTAAAACTGGTGATCAATTGTTAGTTTTAGAATCCATGAAAATGGAAAATATGATTAATTCTCCTAAAGATGGAATAATTAGTAAAATTTTGGTGTCTGAGGGTGATTCTGTTCAACACGGTCAGGAATTATTGGTGTTATAGGAGAATAAATATTGGAAGATTTAACCATAGGCATACAAAATATTCTGGAATTTCCTCAAATGATTATAATGTGGATTATAGCATTCATTCTATTATATTTTGGGATTTTCAAGAAAAAAGAACCTCTGCTATTAGTACCTATTTCTATGGGCTTACTTTTTGCTAATCTTCCGTTATCTGAATTTGTAAGGCTAGAAAAAGAAGGACACCCTGCGGGATTATTAGTAACTTTTCAAAAAATTGGTATGGAATCAGATATTTTCCCATTATTAATATTTTTAGGAGTTGGTGCTTCTACAGATTTTGGTCCAATGCTTCGAAATCCTAAAACTTTATTACTGGGAGCTGGAGCACAGATGGGTGTATTTATATCACTTTTAGGTGCATTGTTATTAGGATATTTTAAAGTTTTTAATTTTGGATTACTTGAGGCATCTTCTATTGGTATTATTGGCGGTGCTGATGGACCAACCACAATTTTTATATCCACAAGAATGAGGGAGCTCGGTGAATCTTTATCAAATGTTGAGGTTATGGATATTGTAGGTGCTACTGCTATTGCTGCTTACTCTTATATGGCTTTGGTTCCCATTATTCAACCTCCTTTGATAAAACTTTTTACTACAAAAAAAGAAAGAAAAATTAAGATGACTCAAATTGTCACAGACACTCCATACTATGTGAAAGTAATTTTCCCCATCTTAAGTATATTAATAATAAGTATTTTAGTTCCTTCTGCATCAGCATTAATTGGTATGCTTATGCTGGGAAATCTTATAAAGGTTAGTGGTGTGGTACCTAGACTGGCAGATGTCTCTGAAAACTCCCTAATGAACGCTACAATTATTTTTCTTGGTTTGGCTGTAGGTTCTACAATGCCTGCATCTGTTTTCTTACAGTGGGAGACTATAGGAATATTTATACTTGGTCTGATTTCGTTTATTTTCGCCACAATTTCTGGTATTATTTTTGCGAAAATAATGAATCTTTTTAGTTCAGAAAAAATTAATCCTATGATTGGAGCTGCAGGTGTATCAGCTGTTCCAATGGCTGCGAGAGTAGTACAAGAAATGGGGTTGAAAGAAGACCCTGAAAATCATTTACTTATGCATGCTATGGGCCCGAATTTAGCAGGTGTAATAGGTACTGCTACTGTAGCAGGAGTTTTGTTAACATTAGTTCCAAAGATTGTGAGTTAAGAATTTTGAAAAAACAAATTATAGATGGAATAATACCAATTATATCTACCCCGATTAATAGTAAAGGAAATATCGTATTCGAAGACTTAGAACGCCAAGTTGAATGGTTGATCTCGTCAGGTGTAAATGGTGTCGGAATAGCTGTAGCGTCAGAGATATTTAAGTTTAATGAGAAAGAAAAAGACTCTATTCTAAAAAATGTAGTCAAAACTAATAATGGAAGAGTTACAGTTGTTATGAATACCGGTGGAGAAAGTACGGACTTAACTATATACAACTCTGAAAAAGCTAAAGATTTAGGTGCTAATTCATTAATGATAAGGCCTACCTCATTTTGGTCTTATCCCTATTCAGAGCACTTTAATTATTTTATTGATATTGCTAATGCTGTAGATTTACCTATTTTTTTACAGGATCAACCAACTGCTCCTGTAACACCTAAAATGGCTGTTGAACTAGCTAACAAACACGACAATTTAGCCTATGTAAAAGTAGAAACTCCTCCCACAATGCCAAGAGTTCATGAGACAAAATTGCTCGATAAAAAAAATAAAGTAACTATATTTGGGGGAGCAGGAGGAGCATTTGCAATTGAAGAATTTTCCAGGGGATCTGTAGGTACAATGCCGCACCCTATATTACCTGAAATGTTTGTAAAAATTTGGAAAGAATATAAATTAGGTAAAATTGAATCTGCAAAAATTGAACACCAAAAATATTCAGAACTAACAAAAATTTTATCTCAAGCTCTTGGTCTGGCTCCGTGGCTATATAAATATATTTTAGTAAGGCGCGGAATTTTTACAAAAGGTTCTGATAATGCAAAGTTACCCTCATTGAGGCCAGACAAAGAGCAATACTATGAAGTTGATTCTATACTTGAAAGATTGGAATTAGTTTAGTGGATAGTTTTTTTCAAACAGATTTTTCATTTGTAGTTCTTTTATCACTATTGTTATTATCTCTTATTATTGGAATTGTTGGAGGAATAGTAGGAATACCTTTAGGAATAATAAGAGTTCCAATAATGAATTTTTTTGGAGTAGATTTTTTTGTAGCTGCTAGTACAAATTTATTTGCAAGCTGTTTAGGATCAATATCTGGCGTTATTCCTGCGATAAAACAAAAAAGGGTAATTTACCGAATTGTAATATTTATTGGTGTCCCTTCTATGATTGGCTCTTTTATTGGGGGATTTTTTGCAGATTCAGTTTCCGTAAGATTTGTTCTTCTTTTAGTCGCTGCTATGTTAATTTCTTCTTCATTTTTTATGATTAAGAAAGCCATATCAGAAATAAAGAATTTATCTTCAACTATAAAAGATCTCAATGAAGGTCAATTATCTTTTGTAAGGCTGTCTAGTGAAGTCACTACAGGATTCATCATAGGTGTGATTGGAGGAATAATTGGTGTGGCATTAGGAGTTCTTAGAGTACCTTTGATGATACAGGTACTAAAAGTTAGACCAACCCTAGCAGCGGGAACTAATCTAGGATTATCAATTTTGATAACTTCATCTGGATTTATGGGGCATTTATTGAGCGGTAAGGTTGATTGGTTTTTAGTTGCTTTGATTACTACTCCATCAATTTTTGGAATGTATTATGGTTCAAAAATAGGTGGAAAATTTCATCAAGGCAAATTACGACTTACAATTGGTTTGGTATTATTGTTTATAACACCATTAGTGGTTTATAACGCCCTAAATCAATAAATTTTTTTACTATCATGGATCATAAAAATCCATGATAATAAATCTTAACTACTTTTTGGTTTCCCAAAAGATATTACCTATTTCTTCTAAGGCAGATTTAAATTCTTTTGCTTTATCTAAATCAACATTAACTTTTACGTATGATCCAAGCTTGCAGGCATTCCATACTTTTTCATGCAAGTCTGGATATTTTTCAAGGTGCTCTGGCTTAAAGTAATCAGTCCAAATAACTAGAATGTCATTTTTAGCTTTTGTTGCATGCTCTTCTTTAGCTGCAACATATCTCATCATAGAGTTAGCTAAACTTGGAGATGGACCACCTGAAACGTCCAATTCTTCCATTAATTCAGTCATTCTCACTACGGTTTGTGCTGCTTGTATTGCATCACGCGGATCATATATTCCACATGGTATATCGCAATGAGCATATGCATCTCCGTCGTATAATGGATTTAATTTATCTAAAGATTTAATTATTTTATTTATCATTTATTTCCTCATTTAATAACAAGATATTTATTATTAATTGTTTGTATTATTAGATAGTCTATTAAATTAAATTAAAAATGTATAGAAAAACATATAAAATTTTTGAGAATTTATTACTAATTGTAATTAATTTTTTCCCCCAAATTACCAAATATCGTTACATCAGAGTAAATGGTCCTAGTATGGAACCTACTTTAAAAAACAATTCTATTTTTTTTATGAAAAGGTTCAACTTGGCAACAGACAAATTTGAAAGATTCTCAATAATAAGATATAAAGATTCTACCAATAAGCTTTATATCAAAAGAATTATAGGCTTGCCCTTAGAAAAAGTAGAAATTAAGGAAAGTAAACTTTTTATTGATGGTAAATATCATAAAAAAAATCTATTAGATAAAAATAAAAATTATAGCTGGGCTCTTGAGCAAAACCAAATAATTGTACTTGGAGATAATTATCTTAATTCGTTTGATTCTAGAAAGTTAGGTCCAATTAATCTAAGTGACATTCAGATAACGCATATTAGATAATTATTTAGTATTAAATTTCCCAAAACCTTTTTTATCTGACTTTGATCCAAATAAAAATGTGTATATTATTGCCCCTAATATTCCGCCAATAATTGGGGCAATCCAATATAACCAATGATTAGTCCATTCATTGTGAATAAGGGCAGGAGCAAAAGATCTTGCTGGATTTATTGAAGCTCCAGTGAGATTTATTGCTACAAGATGAATAACTAATACGTAGAGTGATATTGCAAAAGGAGCAAGGGGATTTTTATCATTCACCACAAACATAATTATAATAACTAAAAATGCGGTAAGTATGCTTTCGATTATGAAACCATCTAATATAGATATATTTTCTGATAAGTTATGAACACCTAATCCATTTATATCCCACATAAAAGAGTGGATGATTAAAACTGCTAAAGATGCACCGGCTGATTGGGCAAAAATATAAATTAAACTAATTTTCAAACTAATTTTATTACTAACAAGCATTGCTATCGTAACTGCGGGATTAAGGTGACCTCCAGTTAAGTTCCCAATCATCAATATGCCCACTAATATACCAATAGAGTGACCAATTGCAATTACTAGTATTGCTAATCCATCAAGATCGGAGGATAAACTCACTACTGTTCCTGCAGATCCAATAGCAACTAGTACAAAAATGAAAGTTCCTAAAAACTCTCCCATAAATTTTGATAAAATTTTATCCATAAATAACCACCTTATTATTTTTATCCAGTTTTTTTTGAAAGTATAAACCAAATTCCCCAAATGGAAACAATTAGCACGGGTACTTTAAATAATATTCCGTATCCCGAGTATAGCATAGAGATTGAAGTGAATACTATGATTGAGCAAATTGCAATTATTTTAATTTTTCTGGGAATTTCATTAGTTTCTAAATATTTTTTTACAAACTTTCCAAATTTTGGATTACTAATCACCCAATTATACATTTTTTCATTAGATTTCATAAAAAATGATGTAGCAATAATTAGAAAAATTGTCCCTGGTAGCCCAGGTAATATATATCCAAGAATTCCTATTCCTAAAAATAAGAATCCCATAGACATAAAAAAATATTTTTTCATATTATTCATATACTTAAGTTTCTAATCGTAATTGTTATTTTATATAAATCTTTTTAAAAATTACTATAATTTATTACCAAAATCTCTCTTGATATCCAAAATAGTATTTTTTGCACTAATTACTGCGGCTTCCATTGTTGATGGCCATTCAGATTCTACCCAGTCTCCAGATATATATAATCCTTTAATTTTTGTTCTATTCTTTGGTCTTATTTTTTGTATTCCAGGTTGGCATCGAAATGTCGCATTAAACATTTTTATAACTGAAAAATTTATCAATTTACTTTTTTTCGATTTTGGGAAAAGTTTATTTATCTCTGAAAGAAATATTTCTTTCATTACTTTTTTCGGTTTATTTTTCCATTCCCACGCATTACTTAGAGAAATTACAATATGTTGAAAACTTGAATTAGAATTTTTAATTTTTGAATCGTTAAAAATCCACTGTATTGGACTTCCTAGAACAACCATGAATTTTTCATCGAAAAAATATTTTTCAAACCATAAGTGTATTCCAACTATTGGTGCCATATTAATTTCTTTTGATTTTTTAAAATAACTTTGATAATTCTTTGGAACAATATCTAATATTTGATTTGGTGGCAAAGTTGATATGACTATGTCAGATTTAATTTTTCTATCGTCTTTAGTAATTACTCCTGATATTTTATCGTTTTTTACTACAATAGATTTTATTTCCTGATTTTTAATGATTTTTGTATTTGTATTTTTAAGAAAATTTTCTGCTGAATCTCCAAGAAGTTTAGTTAGCCCAACGTTAGGTATTGCAAAATTAGCATTTATGTCCGACTCTATGAAAGCTACCTGGAAAAGTCTTATTCCAATGCTTGCACTAACATTTTTAATTTCATCATTTAAAGCAGGTATCGCAAATAACTCCCAAAAACAATCGATAGTATTTTTACTTTGATTGTTATTTTTTAGCCAGTCATAAAAATTTTCATTATCCAATTCCTTAAAATCTTTCGGTTTCATTTTTGATATTTTATATAAGGTTTTTAGTAAACTCATTCTTTCTCGTACTTTTAGGTGTCTATATTGCAAAATAGAAAAAACTTTCCCTATTATTTTGATAGGGAAGTTATGAGATTGTAGATTAACTAATTTGTTTTTATTAAGTACTGGTATTCTTAGTTTTTTTTCAAAAGAAATTTTTTCAATTGAATTTATTTCTGATAAAAAGTGTATAAATTCTTTGCATGCCCCTACAATAACATGTTGCCCATTATCAATTTCTTCTTTTGAATCATTATCGAAGAAGGAATATGCTCTACCACCTAAAAAAGGTCTTTTTTCTATAAGTAGATTATCTATTTTTTCTTTTGCTAGCTTACATGAAATTGCTAAACCACTTACACCTCCGCCAATTATTATAATTTTCATCTAAATAATCCGGTATAAAAATTTTTGATTATTGAGGGTAAAATTATCTTGAATTTTTGTATTTTTGATAATTTAATTTTTTTATTTATAACATCAAAATTATTTTTTTCTATTTCAGTAAGAATTTCAAAATAAATATTCTTCATAATTTCTGGGCAAAATCTATATTTTTTATTTATTAGTGGTAATAATTTTTCACCAGAAACAAAAAATTGCTTTGCCCTTCTAGATTGAAATTTCATAAGTTTTAGAAAGTTTTCTTTTTGTTTGCCTAATATGATTTCTTTTTTTGATATTTTGAAATTTTTTAGTTCATCTTCAGGTATATAAAATCTTCCCATTCCATAATCTTCTTTTATATCTCTCAATATATTCGTTAACTGCAGCGCAATACCTAAGTCTGTTGCATATTTATTTGCTTTTGAATGATTTACTTCAAAAACTTCAATCATTGCTAAACCTGTAGAACTTGCAACTTTTTTACAATATTCTGTTAGTTGATTAAAATTTTCATATCTTTTTTTACTAAGATCCATACGGCATCCATCAATGACGTCTTTTAGGTGCGAAAGATTTTTTGGATACTTTCTTAGAGATTCTCCCAAAGCAATCCATAATCCTTTATTTTTTTTTCGCTTAACACATTCGTTTAATTTATTTTCAAGCTCAAGAAGTTGAGATTCGATATTTTTTTTTGGAATGTCGCCATTTTTGTCAACAATATCATCAACTAGCCTACAAAAAGCATAACCAGCATAAATTGCATTTCTTTTTTCTCTAGGTAATATTTTAAAAGCATAATAAAAGTTAGAAGATGCAGATTTAGTTATTCTTGCTGCAAAATTATAAGAGTTATTTATTTCACTTTTCGAATGTTTCATATTCAAAATTCTTTTTTGATATGGGGGAGAGACCTAATTTCATCCTTGCATAAACTGATATAAATATGTATATTTTATCTAGCTTGCTTAATGTTGGCCTTTCACTAATTGTATCAAAATTATTTTTTTCGATTTTTCTAAGAATTGATAGACCTCCCATAGTAAATAAGCTCAAATCTATTACAAATTTTTTATCAACATAATCGACTAAATTGTATCCCTCTTCGAAAAGTTTTTTTGTTCTTGTTATTTGAAATTTCATCATTTTTTTAAAATTTTCCGAGTATTTTTTTTGTTTGATTTCAGAGATCTTCACATGAAATTTTTTTAAATCACTAATGGGTATGTATAGTCTATTATTATCAATATCTCTTCCTATATCTTGAAGAAAGTTCGTTATTTGAAGAGCGGTACAAATTTTGTCAGATAATAATATATTATTTCTGTTTGAACAATTTAATATCTTTAGCATAATTCTTCCCACAGGATTTGCAGAATATTTGCAATAATTTAGTAAATCATTAAATGTTTTGAAGGATTGATTTTTTTGATCCATATGATTAGCAATTATTATTCTCTTAAATAAGTATTTTTTTATATTAAATCTTCTAAATGTATTTTCTAAAGCTATAAAATATGGGTGCGTAGACTTTGATTTATAACATTTATCTAACTCTTGTTCCCATATTTTTAGTTTTTTTATTCTATTACCACTGTACTCATCACCTATATCATCAGTTAATCTGCAAAATGTATAGATTGAGTAAAAATATTTTCTAATATTTTTGGGGATAATTTTTGACCCAACTGTAAAATTTTCATAATGGTTATATGTAAATTTTTTGCATTCTTCGAAACATTCTTCAATATATTCGGTTTTTGAATGAATTTTGTTTATTTGGAGGTTGGGAAGTATATCCATAATTTATGAAATCATAATATCTAGTTTTTATTAAAAGAGCTATAGATTTCAAGAAACTTCGAAATATTTTCACTAGAAATTGAATCTTTATTAATTCTTTTCCAAAATTCTTTTCCAAAATATTTTTTTTTATAGCTATAAGTTTTTTCTATTGATAATAATATTACAAAGGGTATTTTTATTTTTTCTAACATTTCAGTTAGGATAAATATCTCATTATCTATTGTAGATGCTTTGAAATTTTTAAATATCCAAGATTTGTATGCTATAGCACTTAGTATATTTTTTAATGTGACATGCTTATTTATGTATAAATCTATTGATGCTAATTCTCCAAACATTTTTAACTTAGATATAAAAGTTTTATTAATTTCTAATGATGGAAGTTTTTTTTTTGAGTTCCAGGTAGTAGGGTCACCGTTGAGCATAGAAATTCGAGAGGGAATTATTATATCTCCAATTTTATAAAAATCATTTGTTGCTGTGCAAAAACTAGCTAAGAATATTCTTTCAGGATTATATTTATTAACATTGTAAGAGATAANATTATTAAATTCATNTTGATTTTTAATTATNATNATTTTTATATTTTCTANTTTGTTAGATATATATTCNTNATAATTATNATCTGAAAAATACTCAAAAAATTTATTATTTTTTATTAGATTGATGGTTACTGTTTTATTTGTACATATAATTAGGTTCATTAGATAATTCAAATATTTCTTATTAATAAAAATTTACCAAGATCTCTTAAGTCGCTTTTGATGTTTTCGTCAATGCTAGATGAATTTATTTCCTTATAGCAATTCTTCCATGTCATATCTAGTATATTTTCACAATATTTGTACGTCTTTAAGTGGTCCATAATTTTTAATATAAATTTTATTTCTTTATCATTTAAGTTTCTTTTTTTTGAAAATAAATCATTTAATTCTTTTTTATATCTTCCTTTGGAGTAATTTATTGCATGAAGAATTGGCAATGATTTTTTTTTCTTTTCTATATCTGATCCTACTGGTTTTCCAGTTTCATCGTTTCCCCATATTCCTAGCATATCATCTCTGATTTGGAAGATTTTACCTAATTCTTTTCCTATGATTTTGATTGATTTAATTTTTTCAAAATTATTTTTGAACTTATTTTGTCCTACTATTGCTCCAATATGTAATGAAGCCTCGATTAGAGCACCTGTTTTTCTTTGAATCATATCAAGATAATCGTCTATTGATATTTCTGTTTTTTTCTCAAAAGAAATATCTAAAAATTGCCCTTCCATCATAGTCAAATATTTCGAGGAAAGTATATAAGAAGCTTCAAGTTTTACTTTTTCATTAATTTTTAGGTTTTTATTAGTGGCTAAGTCAGCAATTTTTAGCATGGCATTCCCAGAAATTATTGCTGCTGGTATTCCCCATAACTTCCATAAAGTGGCTCTATGGTGCCTTAATTCATCCATATCTTCTATATCATCGTGGATAAGAGAGAAATTATGAATTAACTCTATCGCTACTGCAAAAGGAACTGCAGCTTCAATATTTCCTCCAACTGCTTCTGCTCCAAGTAATACCAAATTTGGTCTAAGTCTTTTCCCTGTTATAGTTTCAAGTTTTTCACCATTTTCATCAGCCCACCCCAGATAATATTTATGAGTGTCATAAATATTATTAGTTAGCTTTTTATATTCTTCCCTTAAAGCATAATCGATTTTTTCTTCGTAGCGATGAAAAAAAAATGGTGTAGCTTTATTTTTAATGTGGACGTTTTTCATAAAAAATTAGATTATATTTTATTATAAATGATTTAATAGATATATTTACTAATGATATCTTTATTTTCGTTTTACATAAAATATGATAAACTATTTATAAGATTAGTTATACATAGTGGTGTTATATTTTATGGGAATCGATTATTATAAAATTTTAGGTTTGAGAAAAAATGCTTCAGAAAAAGATATTAAACTTGCTTTTAGGAAGTTAGCTAGAAAATTTCATCCAGATGTAAACCAAAATGATGATCGCCTAAAAAATAAATTTCTTCAAGTTAATGAAGCATATGAAGTACTTAGTAATAAAAAAAATCGCTTAGATTATGATGAATTTGGCGAAAAATGGAAGCATGCTGATCAACTTAGATCTATGAGGTCTGGATTTAATAATCATAGATCTAGCACATTTGATATGCACGATTTGTTTTCTGGGGTTGGTTCTTCTAATATGAACGATATATTTAACTTCAAGCCTAAAAAGGAAATAAGAAAGCAAAAATGTAAAGTTTTATTAGATATTAATGAAATCTACACCGGTACAAAAAAAAACTTAACTGTATTAGGAACAAATAATTCTTCAAAAAATATTGAAGTCACAATACCTAAGGGAGTTAGAGATGGGCAAAAGATTAAGTTTACAGTTGACGATGATATTCAAGTTATTGCAACTATAAATATTAGAAAGAGCAAAGAGTTCTTAATAAATGGTGAAAATTTAACTAAAGTTATTAATCTCCCTTATACAGACATGATACTCGGGACAGAAATTAAGATTGAATCTTTTAAGGGGGCATTTATGCTTACTATCCCGCCATTAACACAAAACGATCAAATTTTTAGAATTCCAAATAAAGGATTACCTTTTTATAAAGATAAAAGATTTGGGAATTTATTAATAAAGGTAAGCGCTGAATTACCCAAAGAAATCCATGAAGAACAAATTAAATTATTTGAACAATTACAGTCAGGTCAAAAAGAATTGAAAGATGTAAAAGAATGAATATGGAATTTAATCAACCTGTTTTTGCTATAGGTATAGTTGCTCATATGGTTGGAGTTCATCAGCAGACTCTAAGAAATTATGAAAGATGGGAGCTTGTTGTCCCCCAAAGATCTGAAGGAGGGACACGATTATATTCCAATAGAGATGTCGAAATTATAAGGCAAATTTTGAAATGGAAAGAAGAATTGGGGCTTAATTTAGCTGGTGTAGAGGTAATGACAAAACTTTTGAAAAAAATAAATTTATTAGAAGAAAAACTTGATAGCCTAACCTTGGAAATTGTGAGGCTTAGAGACAGTAGTTTTAAATTTCCTACTGAATAAATAATACAAGGAGAAAAAAATGGTGATGCCAAACGAAAAAGAATGTACAGAGCAAGCTTTTAGAGCGCTACAAGACTCTCAACAACTTCTAATTCCAATGAAACATAATCAATGGGATGTTGAACATTTGTTTTGTGGGTTATTAGAAGTACAAAATTCACTTTCAGCTAAAATTCTAGAGAATTTAGGAGCTAATGTTGGCTCATTAATAACAGAAGTTAGAGCAAAACTTGAAAAGGCTCCAAAAATTGGAACGCAAGGACAATTTTATATCACACCCAGAATGCAAAATATTTTTAGTATCTCTAAACAAGAAGCAAGGAGATTAAAAGATGAACTTATTGGTGCAGACCATCTACTCATAGCAATAGTGAAACAATCTGATGGTGATNCTGGTGAAATATTATCCAAATATAACATAACAGAAGAAAATGTTTATAAGTCTTTGTTAGAAGAAAGAGGCTCCGCTAGGGTTACAGATCCTAGAGCTGAAAGTAAATATAAAGCATTGGCAAAGTATAGTGTTGATCTTACAAGTCTTGCTCAAAAATCAAAATTAGATCCAGTCATTGGAAGAGATTTAGAAATTAGAAGAGTAATGCAGACCCTTACAAGAAGAACAAAAAATAATCCAGTTTTGATTGGGGATGCTGGAGTGGGTAAAACAGCTATTGCTGAAGGTTTAGCGCAAAGAATTGTTTCTGGGGATGTTCCAGAAAGTTTGACTGGTAGAAGAGTTATTGCTCTAGAAATGGGTTCTTTAGTCGCAGGTGCTAAGTTTAGAGGCGAGTTTGAAGAAAGACTAAAAGCAGTTATGGATGAAATACGCCAAGCCTCAGGAGAAATAGTTTTATTTATTGATGAAATTCATACAGTAGTTGGCGCGGGTGCTGGAGAAGGGGGATTAGATGCTTCAAATATGATGAAGCCTGCCTTAGCTAGGGGTGAATTGCAAACAATCGGGGCCACTACTCCTAATGAATATAGAAGATATATAGAATCTGATCCAGCTTTAGAAAGAAGGTTTTCTCCTGTATGGGTAGAGGAACCTGAAAATGAAGTTGCTCTTGAAATGCTCGAAACTTTGCGCCCTAGGTATGAAAAACATCATGGATTTACTATTGAATACTCAGCTCTGAAAGCATCAGTTGATCTTTCTTCAAGATATATTTCTGATAGATTACTACCTGACAAAGCGGTTGACTTGATAGATGAAGCTGCTGCAAAAAAAAGGATTCAAAACGAATCTTTACCTGGAGATCTCAAGAGTATACAGCATCGTTTGCAAAAAATTGAAGAGGATCAACAAGCTGCATCGAATAGAGGAGATCATGAAAAAGCTGCAAACCTTAAGGTAGAAAAGATTAATTTAGATAAAGATTACATTAATCAGAAGAAACTTTGGGAAAAATCTCATGAGATAAGTAATATAGTGACAGATGAAGATATAGCTTCCTTAATTTCTGAAAGAACTGGTATTCCAGTTACAAGATTAGTAGAGAATGAATCTAAGAGGTTACTTAACCTTGAAAAAAGGTTGCATAAAAGAGTGATAGGTCAAGAGCATGCGGTAGAAGTTCTATCTGATGCTGTGAGAAGAGCAAGAGCNGGGCTCAAAGATCCCAAAAAACCAATAGGAAGNTTTGTATTTCTTGGTCCTACTGGAGTTGGAAAAACTGAGCTGGCTAGAGCTTTAGCTGAATGTATGTTTGATGACGAAGATAATATGATCAGAATAGATATGTCAGAATTTCAAGAGAGACATACAGTCTCCAAGCTTATAGGTGCCCCTCCGGGTTATGTAGGATATGATGATGCAGGCCATTTGACTGAAGCAATTAGAAGAAGACCATTTTCAGTTGTTTTATTTGATGAAATTGAGAAAGCACATCATGAAATTTTTAATACTCTTTTACAAGTATTAGATGATGGAAGGCTTACTGATAGCCATGGCAGAACTGTTGATTTTAGAAATGCAATTATTATAATGACTAGTAATTTAGGATCAGAAGGAATAACAACAGAGTCTTTTGGATTTCAAAAAAAATCAAGAGCAGAGAATGAGAGTGCTCAAATAAGGTCAAATGTTGAAGAAACTCTAAAAAAAGCTTTTCGACCTGAGTTTATAAATCGAATTGACGAATTTGTAATATTTGATTCTTTGGATGAGAATGATATTAAACAAATAGTAGATAAGTTTATAGATGAATTCACGCAAAGGCTAGTTGGAATGAACTTAAGTATTAATCTAACCGAATCAGCAAAAACTTTATTGGCGAAAATAGGTTTTGATAGAATGTATGGCGCGAGACCCCTAAAGAGGACAATACAAAAATTAATTGAAAATCCTTTATCTAAGGAAATAATTTCTGTTAACATTGCAGAAAATATTGAAATAATTGTAAAGGAGAAGAATGGAGAGATAATATTTGACTATAAGACTAGTAAACAATCAAATAAATCTCCGAAAGAAAAAAAGTCCAAGGCTAAAATATAATTTTTAAAAAATAATTTGTTAAACACAAAATTTAAAAAAATACCAAAAATATATCTATATATAATTTTATCGATAATTTTTGTAATTTTAATATGGTTATTGATGATGCTAAGTAGCTCTATCCCATTTGAAACTTTGGGTTATTTGGGTATATATATTTCTAGTTTGATATCAGCAAGTTCGATAATTATTCCCATACCGGGAATAGGTGCAGTTTGTTTAGGCTCTTTGCCAAGCCTAAATCTAAATCCTATGATTATAGGTGTTATTGCTGGTTTTGCTGAATCAATTGGAGAATTAACTGGTTATTTTGCAGGCAGAAGTATAAGTGGTAATTTTCAAGAAAATAGATTAAAAAATTTTATTTTTAGAAATATGCAAAAAAATGGAGCTCTAATTATTTTTTTCGGAAGCATATTTCCTAATCCTTTTTTTGATATTATAGGTATTATATCTGGAAACATTAAATACCCAGTAAGAAAGTTTGTTTTGATTTTATTTTTCTCTAAGACTTTTAAGTCATTAATCATATCCTACTCTTGTTATTTGGGATTGGAGTTTGTTATAGGATGGTTTAGATGACAGAAACTACTCTGGATGTCATTATACTTTCTGCTGGAAAAAGTAGTAGGATGAACGGCATAGATAAACAACTATATAAAATATCTAATAAAAATGTCATAACTTATAGTATTGAACTATTTAATCAGATCGAAGAGACAAGATCTATAACTGTAATGCTATCTGAAGATAATATTAATCAAGTAAAGAATATTATAAAAAATTTAGAATTAAACAAGGATATTTACACCTTGATTGGTGGTTCTAGAAGACAAGATACAGTAAAGTTAGCTTTAAAAAATTTGTCATCAATATATTCTAATTTGGAAATAATTGGAGTTCATGATGGTGCTCGACCATTTGCTACAAAAAAAATAATCACTAATGGTATTAAATCTGTTCATGTAACAGGTGCTTCAATTCCAGTCATTCCTATATCAGATACGGTAAAGAAGATTTCAAATAATTTAGTTTCAAAAACTTATGATAGAAAAAAATTAGGTTCAGTACAAACTCCTCAATTTTTTAAATTTGATGTTTTGAATACATCATATGAACTATTGGATTCTGAAATTACAGATGACGCCTCTGCAGTAGAACTTTCCGGTGGATTAGTATCTACTTTTCCAGGATCCTCAGAAAATATTAAGATAACTAATCCTATTGATTTACAATTAGCAAATTCAATTTTAGAAAAAAAAGGGCAATTTATTTATAACAATATTTCTAATCAAATTAGATATGGTATAGGTTTTGATTGTCATAAACTAATTGAAGGTGGACCTTTGAGGTTAGGAGGAATTGATATTCCTTTTGAGAAAAAATTAGCTGGCCATTCAGATGGAGATGTATTATTGCACTCCATAGCAAGTTCTATTTTGGGTGCAGCTGAATTAGGAGATTTAGGAGGTAATTTCCCTTCAAACGATGAAAAATTTAAAAATCTACATTCCGAGTATTTTATAAATGAATCTATACGTCTTCTCAATGAGAAAGGATGGAAAATTATATACATAGATTCTACTATAATTGCTGAAAAACCAAGATTAGGCTCATCTGTAGAATTGATTATTGATAGCCTGTCTAAAATTTCATCCTTAAGAAATATTAAGATTAATTTAAAAATTACATCCACTGATTCAGTTGGATTAATTGGAAAATCAGAAGGAATTGCTGCTCAGTCAATTGCAACTATTTCAAAAATATAGGAAAATTAATTTTTATGAAAATATATAATTCTTTTAGTAGAAAAAAAGAGATTTTTGAACCAAATAATCCAGAGCAAGTCAACATGTATATATGTGGTGTTACTGTTTATGATCATTCACATTTGGGGCATGCGCTTAGTAGCATAGTTTTTGATGTACTATATAGATATCTAAAATATAAAGGATATAATGTAAAAAAAGTTCAGAATTTTACAGATATCGATGACAAAATAATTAATAAAGCTGTAAAAGAAAAAACTTCATCTGAAATTATTTCAGAAAAATATATAAAATCTTTTTTTCACTCTATGGATGGTCTAAATGTATTAAGATCTAACATACATCCAAGAGCTACTGAAGATATCCAAGAGATAATTAATTTTATTAAGGGTCTTATTGATAAAGGTTTTGCTTATGAATCATTTGGCTCTGTGTACTTTGATGTGAAAAAATTTCAAGACTATGGAAAACTAAGCGGTAATATTTATTTTGAAGAATATGATTCTTCACGAATTGATCAAAATTATAATAAAAAGCATTCTAATGATTTTGCTTTGTGGAAAACCTCTAAGGATTCGGAGCCATATTGGGATAGTCCTTGGAGTAAAGGTAGACCTGGTTGGCATATAGAATGTTCAGCAATGATAAAAAAGCATCTTGGTAATCAAATTGATATTCATGGTGGAGGTATGGATCTAACTTTCCCGCATCATGAAAATGAAATTGCTCAAAGTGAATCATTCACTTCTAAAAAACCATTTGTTAAATATTGGATGCACAATGGTATGCTCAGAGTAAAAGGTGCTGAAATGAGTAAATCTTTAGGCAATACATATAGTATAAATGAAGCTCTAAAAAATTTTAGTTCAGATGCTATTAGATTATGGATTCTTCAGAGTCACTACAGGACAAATCCATTATTAGATTTAGGATTAATTCATTCAACAGAAAAATCACTGATTCGCTTGAGGGCAATAAACTCGGAAATTATATTCAATCCAAAACTTGAGGAAATGAATTTTGATAGGTTTAAGAAAAGATTTATAGACGCTATGGATGATGATTTAAATACTCCAAAAGCAATCGCAACTATTTTTGATCTAGCTAAAATGATTAATAAATCAACATCTACTTATAATGTTAGTGAAGGATTAATTTTATTTAGAGAACTATCAAATATTTTAGGATTGGACTACAAAAAGTTAGAAAAAGAATCAAAAATTGATGCTTTAGAAATAGAGTTTATGATTTCAAAAAGAAATAAGGCAAGGCAAAATAAAAGTTGGGAAGAGGCTGATTTGATTAGAGATGAATTACTTAGCCTAGGTATTGAAATTACAGATACCTCAGAAGGAACTAAGTGGAAATAGTTAGATTTATCCAAATCTAACATTTAATATTGCAATACCTACAAAAATTACGGCTAGAATTATAGTTAGCCTAAATAATAATTGCTCCAAACCTCTTCTTGACCTAAAAGTACTGGTTGCTTCACCAAAAAGTGAAGATCCAGAACCTCTTGCTTGAAGAAGCAATACTGCAATTAACGAAGTTGCAATTATTATAAGTAATATGCTAAACATTATAGTTCCTTTACAAAATATTATATATGTATTTAACTAAGTTTACTAATGATAAGTTGGCTTGCTTCTGATGGATCTGCTTGGCCTTTTGTTGCTTTCATCACTTGACCAATCAAATATTTTAGTGAAGCTTCTTTTCCATTTTTATAATCATTCACTGCTTGATTATTCTTTTCAATGATATCATCTATTATTGGGGATAAAGAATCGGAATCTGAAATTACCTCTAATCCTAATCGCTTAATAATACTGTTAGGTTCTTTTCCTTCATGGTACATTATCTCAAAAACTTTTTTTGCGGAGTTATTATTAATTTCTCTATTCTTAAATTTCTCTACTAATTTAAACAGGTTATTTGGCGTAATTTTTGTTTCATAAACATCTTTTTTACCATCATTATTCATTAGTCTTGTCATCTCGCCAATAATCCAGTTAGCTACCTCTTTGGCCAATAAATGCTTTTCATTATCATTTTTATAATTTCTATTATTACATACTTCTTCATAGTACTGTGCGTTTTTCAATGAACTAGTAATTATACTTGAATCATATTCAGATAGCCCCCAGTAATCCTGGAATCTTTTTTTCTTTATTGAAGGTAGTTCAGGCATAGATTTATTTATTTCCTTAATCCATGATTCTTTGATTTCTAGAGGTGGAATGTCTGGTTCAGGAAAAAATCTATAATCATGAGCTTCTTCTTTGCTTCTTTGAGGAATTGTCACTCCTTTTTCATCATTCCACCCTCTAGTTTCTTGTATAATTCTCTCGCCATCTTTAATCATTTTTATTTGTCTTTTTATTTCATAATCTACCGCTCTTGTGACAGCTTTAATTCTGTTCATATTTTTTACTTCAACTTTTGTATTCATTAAGTTAGTACCTTTTGGTCTAACACTAATATTTGCATCACATCTAAATGATCCCTCTTCCATATTTGCAGTTCCCACTCCTATATATCTAATTATTTGTTGAAGCGAATTAATGTAAGATTCTACTTCACTTGAATCACATAAATCTGGCTCTGTTACTATTTCCATTAGTGGAGTTCCAGATCTGTTTATATCAACCAATGAATATGACTCTTGGTCATTAGAGCTTGGATAGTGAATCAACCTAGCAACATCTTCTTCCATGTGTACCCTGTTAATTCGAATTTCTTTACTACTAGAATTATCAAGTTTTAGTTTACCTTCTGTAGCAATAGGGTGGTCTAATTGTGTAATTTGATACCCCTTCATTAGGTCGGGATATGTATAGTTTTTTCTGTCAAATTTTGTAATATTAGTAATATTGCAATCTAGTGCTAAACCTATCCTAATGGCATACTCAACAGCTTTTTTATTAACTACTGGTAAAGTTCCTGGAAGTGCCATACTTATTGGGTCAACAATAGAGTTTGGCTCAGCATTTTGGTACTCTGCACTAGAATAGCTGAACATTTTACTTTTAGTTTTCAGCTGGACGTGTGTTTCAAGTCCAATAACTGCTTCATACTCCAATTTTTTTCTCCTAAAACTAACTATTTACATTATTATAATTTAATAATTTTATGTTGACTAGTAACAATAAAAACAATAAAATTAATAATAAGATTTATTAACCAATTATTTTATTTTCAGGAAAACTTTTTGACTAATAAAAATACAATTTCTAGAAATTCAGATTTATCTGGAGATGAATATCAGTGGGGTTTTACAACTGATGTTGAAACAGAATTGGCTCCTAAGGGTTTAAATACTGATATTGTAAAGTTAATTTCATCCAAAAAAGATGAACCTGCTTGGTTGTTAGATTGGAGAATCAAAGCTTATGAAAATTGGGAAAAATTAAATAAATCTGAGGGAGAGCCTGACTGGGCTATGATTAATTACCCTGGTATTGATTATCAAGATATATATTATTATGCTGCTCCAAAGTCAAGTTCTAATACCCCAAAAAGTCTTGATGAAGTAGATCCAGAAATGTTAGAAACTTTTGAAAAACTTGGAATACCTTTGAATGAAAGAGAAAAGTTAGCTGGTGTAGCTGTTGATGCTGTTTTTGACTCTGTTTCGGTTGCAACTACAATGGAGGATAAATTAAAAGAACTCGGTATAATTTTTTGTTCTTTTAGTGAAGCTGTAAAAAATCATCCTGATTTAGTTAAGAAATATCTTGGATCTGTTGTCCCTTTTTCTGATAACTTTTTTGCAGGTCTCAATTCTGCAGTTTTCAGTGATGGGTCATTCGCGTATATCCCACCAGGTGTAAGATGCCCTATTGAATTAATGACATATTTTAGAATTAATACAGAGGGTTCTGGTCAATTTGAAAGGACTTTGATTGTTGCAGATAAAGGTTCTTATGTTTCATATCTTGAAGGGTGTACAGCACCTTTTAGAAAATCACACCAGCTTCATGCTGCAGTAGTCGAATTGGTTGCTTTAGAAGATGCTGAAATAAAATATTCTACAATTCAAAATTGGTTCCCTGGAACACCAGAAGGAGAGGGGGGTGTATATAATTTTGTTACAAAAAGGGGTAGGGCTGAAAAAAACGCTAAAATTTCGTGGACTCAAGTTGAAACTGGGTCAGCTATTACATGGAAATACCCTAGTGTGATTTTGAAAGGAGATAATTCAGTTGGAGAATTCTATTCAGTCGCACTAACAAATAACCATCAACAAGCGGATACCGGTACTAAGATGATTCATTTAGGTAAGAATACTAAATCTACAATCGTATCAAAAGGTATTTCTGCAGGTAAAGGTAATAATACCTACAGAGGGCAAGTACAGATACTACCTGGTGCTGAAAATGCAGTAAATCATACAATATGTGATTCCTTGTTAGTGGGTGATCAATGCGGGGCTCATACAGTGCCATATATTGAGGTAAGAAATCCTACAGCAAGATTGGAACATGAAGCTTCAACTTCTAAAGTTAGCGAAGATAAATTATTCTATTTAATGTCTAGAGGTTTATCAGAAGAAGAAGCCCATCATATGATTATCACTGGGTGGAGTAGAGATGTAATTAGAGAATTGCCTTTCGAATTTGCAGTCGAAGCTTCCCAGCTTCTTAAAGTGTCCTTAGAGGGCGCAGTTGGATAAAAATTATTAGATTAGAACCTAAGAATACTTGAAAGAGAAATTATGTTAAAAGTAAAAAATTTATGTGCATCTGTTGCAGATGTTGAAGATTCAGATATACTGAAAGGCGTAAATATTGAAGTAAATCCAGGTGAAATTCATGCCATAATGGGGCCAAATGGATCAGGAAAAAGCACATTTTCAAATGTACTTATGGGGAGACCTGATTATGAGGTAACCGATGGTGAAATAAATTTTAATGGAGAAGATATAATTGAGTTGCCCGCTGATGAACGTTCACATAAAGGCATGTTTCTTGCATTTCAATATCCTGTTGAAATACCAGGCGTACGCCCTTGGCAGTTTCTTAAAGCTTCTTTGGATGCTAAATCTGAATATCATGGAGAATCGAAAATATCCGTTAGAGAATTTTCAAAACTTTTTGATGAAAAGGTGAAATCATGCGGTGTAAACCCAGAATTAATTAAGAGATCACTTAATGATGGTTTTTCTGGAGGTGAGAAAAAAAGAAATGAAATGCTTCAATTAGAAATTCTTAGACCCCAATTAGCAATATTAGATGAAACAGATTCTGGTTTAGACGTTGATGCACTTAGGATAGTTGCAGATGGAGTTAATTCTATGCGGTCACCTGATAGATCATTTGTAATAGTAACTCATTATCAAAGGTTATTAAATTACATAAAGCCAGATATAGTTCATATTTTAGTAGACGGAAAAATTGTAAAAACAGGTAATGCAGATTTAGCTCTGGACGTTGAAAAAAACGGTTACAAGGATTTTCAGTAAATACTATGTCAAATAATTCTGGCAAAAAAATGAAAATCTACCAAGAAATGTTTACTGGCATAATAAATAATGAGACATGCAATGTTCTCAATGTTATTAGAAAAAATGCATGGAGTACTTTCTCAGCAAAGGGATTTCCTACTTCTAGGAAAAAAAATGAATTATGGAAATATACTAATCTAAATGTTATAGAAAAAAAATCATATGAACTCGATTATAACGCAGAAAATTTAAAGATTAATATAGATGAAAATGAATTACCCAAAGATAAAAAATGGAATAATATTATTTTTATCAATGGAAAATTTTCATCAACGCACTCTGATAGCACCTTTGAAACTGGTATAAATTTTTATAATATATCTGATGTAAGAAAAAATAAAAAATTATCAGAAAAAGTCGCAAAAATTGCAAAAGTAAGTGATCATAATTTCGTTGCACTTAATTCTGCGCTATTTCAAGATATAGCTTTTATAGAGGTTTCTTCTCAGATAACTCAGCCTATCAATGTTATAAATATTATTTCTAATGACAGCAAACAAAAAATTATATTGCCTAGAATTTTTATTGAAGTTACTGATAATTTAAATATTGAATTAATAGAGTCATATATTAATTTCACCAATAAATCTCAGCTTGTTATTCCTGTTACAGAGATAAAGTTAAATCCTAAATCATCAATGAATCATTTCAGAATTCAAGAAGAAAACGAAAATACTTTTCATATTCCTACTACTAGAGTATCTCAGGAATCAAATTCTAAATTCTCTTCAGTGAGTTTTGCAACTGGTGCTTCAATAGGTAGAAATGACATTCTAGCTGAGCTAGAAGATGAAGGCTCTGAGTCCGATTTAAGAGGTATATATATAACCCACGGAAGTCAACAACAAGATCATGAGATAAGTACAAGCCATAAATCTCCTAATTGTATATCTAATCAATTTTACAAGGGCATTCTTTCTGGAAAATCACATGCTGTTTTTAGTGGGAAAGTTATTGTTGAAAGAAATGCCCAAAAAAGTGTAGCTACTCAAAAAGATTTAAATTTGATGCTTTCTTATGGAGCAGAGATTGATGCTAAACCTTCATTAGAGATATACGCTGATGATGTTGAATGTGCCCATGGAGCTACTGCAGGACATGTTGATAAGAATTCATTGTTCTATTTACTATCTAGAGGTTTAGGAGAAATTGAAGCAAAGAGTATGCTCGTTAGAGGATTTGCAGAGGAAATGTTAGATGAGTTCACTCATGAAGAATTGAGCAATTTTGTTGGTAATTTGATAAACAAAAAAATCCCACTTGTATTAGCAGAATCTGACACGATAGGAACTACATGAAAAAATTAGATATACAAAAAATCAGATCTGATTTTCCAATATTGTCACGCAAAGTAAATGGTAATAAATTAGTATATCTCGATAACGCAGCTACCACACAAAAGCCGAACAGTGTTATAGATTCAATAAGTAATTTTTATAAAACTAGTAACTCAAATGTTCATCGTGGCGTTCACACTTTATCAATTGAATCTACAGAAAATTATGAATTTGCAAGAGAAAAAATTGCTAAGTTAATAAACTCTCCTTCTCCTGAGACAGTTATTTGGACTAGAAATACAAGTGAGTCTATTAATTTAGTTGCTTTCACTTGGGGTGAAAAAAATATTATGTCTGGCGATAATATTGTTATAACACCTATGGAGCATCATTCTAATATTGTCCCATGGCAACAGATAGCAAAAAAGAAAAATGCTGAAATTAGATATTTGCCTATGTCTAATGATGGGAAAATAGAATTTAATAATATTGGGAAAATTATTGATTCAAAAACTAAAATTGTTGCATTAACTCATGTTTCAAATGTGTTAGGAACTATTAATCCTGCGAAAAAAATTATAGATATTGCTCACGATAAAAATGCTGTTGTTTTACTTGATGCAGCTCAAAGTGTACCCCATATGCCTGTTGATGTTAGCGATTTAGATGTGGATTTTTTAACTTTTTCTTTGCATAAGATGATGGGGCCAACGGGAATTGGAATATTATACGGTAGAAAGCAATTGCTTGATGAAATGCCTCCTTATATGTTCGGTGGCGACATGATTTTAGAGGTTAGTTACGAAAAAGATGCAAAATGGAATAGTCTTCCATACAAATTTGAGGCTGGCACTCCAAATTTTGCGGATGCTATTGCGTCTGGGGTGGCTGTAGATTATTTGAATCAAATAGGTATCGATAATATATGGCAACATGAAAAATTAATTACCGAGTATGCAATGAGCAAAATGTTAAGTTTGAAGAAAATCCATATATTAGGATCACCTGACTTCAAAGATAGAGGGGGAGTTATTTCTTTTTATCATGAAGATATCCACCCTCATGATCTCGGAACAGCTCTAGATCAAAGAGGAATAGCTATTCGTACTGGTCACCATTGTGCAATGCCTCTGGTTAGGAGCTATGATATTGTTGCTGCAGCTAGAATAAGTTTTTATGTTTATAATACTATTGATGAAGTAGATGCTTTTCTATATTCATTAGAACAAATCGAAGGATATTTTACTAAATGATAAGTCAAATGGGTGGACTAGATGGTCTTGATGATTTATATGAAGCAATAATATTAGATCATTATCATAATCCTAGAAACAAAAAATTTATTGATAATCCTGATTTTGATGAAGAAATAAACAACCCCTTTTGTGGTGATGAGTTACGAATTCAAGCAAAATTTAACGATGATAAATTAGAAGGGATTTCTGTATCTGGTAGAGGTTGCGCAATTAGTCAAGCTTCAGCATCTTTACTTGCAGAATATGTTGAAGGAAAAAATGTCAAAGAAATCCTTAATGCAGTAAATATTGTTAGAAATATGCTGAAAGGTGAAGAAATTTCCGAAAAAGATAGAGAAAACATACAAGATATAGACGCTCTTTCTGGAGTACAAAAATTCCCTATTAGAATTAAATGTGCATTATTAGGTTGGACAGGTTTTTACGACTTAATCAATGCTAATCTACGTTCTTCCTAAACCAATCTACAGTTCTTTTTATACCTTCATCAATATTAAATTTTGGAAACCAATTGATTTCTTTTTTCGCCTTATTAATATCTAAAATGATTTTATTAATATCTCCAGGTCGCGGCTTGCTATATATAGGAAGGTCTGAGAATTCACAATATTTTGATATTATAGAAAATATTTTATTTGTTGAAGTTCCTATGCCAGTGCCAATATTAAATGGCCCAAACTCATTTGATTCAGCGGCTAACATTATTGCATTAATCACATCGTCAACATATATATAATCTCTTTGATTTTTTCCATCTCCATAAATCTCAAAATGTTTTTGTGTCAACATTGCTTTTATAAAAATAGCAACTACACCTGCTTCGCCATGGGGGTCTTGTTTTGGTCCATAGACATTACCTAATCTAAGGATAGTATATTTAGTCTGGTACAGTTTATTATAAATCTTTAGGTAATTTTCTATTGAATATTTTGAAGCACCGTATTGCGAGAGTGGTTCAATTGGGTTATTCTCTGGAGCTGGGAGATTTTTAGGCTCACCGTAAACAGTCCCTCCTGAGGTAACATAAATAAATTTATGTTTTTGATCTAATTTTTTTATGATTTCTAATAAATTAATACTTCCCATAATATTAATTTTTGCGTCATATAAAGGATTTTTTGTTGATGAGGACACGCTAATTTGTGCAGCTAAATGATATGTAATATCAGGATTGAAATCCATTATTAATTTTTCAAGATTTTCATCTAAAATACTCATTTTATTTAGACTTAAGTTTTTATGTTTCTTTGGAATATTATTTATTTTTCCAGAAGAAAAATCGTCAATAGCTAGAACTTCTATATTTTTATCAAGTAATTTATGAGTTAAGTTTGAACCAATAAAACCAGCTGCTCCAGTTATTAATGCTTTTTTTAACATGTTTGACCTAAAATTTATTTTAAATTTGATATATTATTTATATAATTCTAATTTATTTTATACATAAATCAATAAATAGCTAATGAAGGAAAAAGAATTTGAAAAATTTAGATATCATTGTTTCAAGGCATTCTGCATTTTATAGTCCACTGATCGCTTGCATAGCTGGTGATTTTTTGAATTCTGAGGGTATTGAAGCAACATACAATATTGTTAAGGATGGTGGGAATAGTGCGATGGAAGTTGCATCAGGGAAAATGCATGTCGCTCAGGCTGCTGTATCTGCAAGCTGGGGACCATTAGATAAGGGGGAAGATTTAACATTCACTCATTTTGCTCAAATAAATAGATTTGATGGTTTTTTTATACTTGGTAGAGAATATGATAATAATTTTTCTTGGGAAAAATTAAATAAATCAAAATTTTTGTATGTCCATGGGGGGCAACCTGAAGCAATGTTAAGATATGCTGCACATAAAGAAAATTTTGACCTTGATCAAGTAAAAAATATTTTTTCTTCTGGGGGCGATCAAATGATGAGACAATGGAAAAATGGTGAAGGTGATTTTTTTCATGAACAAGGTGCTTTCCCTCAGCAACTTGAATATGAGGGTAAGGGATTTATACTAACTTCTGTTGGTAAATCTATAGGTCCTGTTGCTTTTTCTAGTTTAGTCTGTAGAAATAATTGGTTGAATACTGATGAAGCTGCCGCTTTTTCTAAGGCATATACAGCTTCAAGAAAATGGGTTAATACAGCTAAACCAGAAGAAATAGCATATGTTGAGAAAGAATATTTCCCCGATATGGATGTTGAATCTATTTCTAAAGCTATAGATTTTTATCAAAAATTAGGAACTTGGTCTGGAGAAATAGCAATTGAAAAAGATTTATATGAAAAAGCTTTAGATGTATTTGAATTTTCTAATCTCATTAGCAAGAGACATCCTTATGATGAGGTTGTCTCACAGCCTCCCACTTTTATATAAAATTATGTAGCACTTCTGTCTACATATATAGTTTTTGTGTTAGTGAAAAATTCTATAGCAGCTTTTCCTTGCTCTCTATTTCCAGAAGAACTTGATTTTAAACCTCCAAATGGAACCTGTGGTTCTAATCCTGCAGTTTCACCGTTTATTTTTATTACTCCAGCTTCAATTCTTTCAGCGAAATCCATGGATAAGTTAAGGCTTTTAGTAAATATAGCAGCACTAAGTCCATATTGAACAGAATTTGCAATTTCTATTGCTTCATCATAATCCTTAGCGCTAATTATAGATAACACTGGACCAAAAACTTCTTCACAAGCTATAAAAGAATCATGTTCAACATTTGATAAAATTGTTGGCTGGATGAAATTTCCTTTATCAAAAAATCCTTCATTAATTTTACTTCCTCCATGAACAATTTCTGCTCCATCTTTTATTGCTTTATTTATCATATTTTCTATATTATCTAGAGAATGTTTATCTATAACAGGAACAACGATAGATTTTTCATCTATACCAGGACCTATAATAAGAGACTTTGTTTTTTCTACAAGTAATTCAGTGAATTTTTCTAAAATATCTCCAACGACTATAACTCTTGAAGTTGCAGTACATTTTTGTCCTGAATACTTCATTGCTCCTGATATTGTTATTTCTGCAGCTTGGTTTAAGTCTGCATCTGGTAAGACTATTACAGGATTTTTACCGCCCATTTCAAGTTGAAATTTATTACCATTTTGCGCAGATTTCACAGCAATATCTTTACCTGTATTTGTTGAACCTGTGAAAGAAACAGCATTTACTTTAGGATTATTAATTAATCTTTCGCCTACTGTACTACCTGATCCAACTATTAAGTTAAATACGCCTTTAGGTAATCCCACATAATCCCACATTTCTGCGATTAAAGTTGCTATTAAGGGTGTAGCAGAAGCTGGTTTTAGAACAACTGTATTTCCATAAACTAGTGCTGGTGCCATCTTCCATATTGGTATTGCAAGTGGAAAATTCCATGGGGTAATTAAGCTAACAACTCCTAATGGTATTTTTTTAGTATATAGTAATATTTTTGGATTTATGGAAGGGACAACATCTCCAATTGGATTTGAGCCCTCAATGCCATAGTATTGTAATAATGCTATAGCTCTACCAACCTCACCACGAGACTCTAAAATCGCTTTTCCGCATTCTCTAGTTATTGAATCTGCAAATTTCCCAGAATTATTTTCTAAGTATTTTGCAGCATTTAGCAGATAGTTACCTCTTTCTACTTGAGAAATATTTGACCATTCTTTTTTTGCAGAGTAAGCAGAATCTATCCCATTATCAGCATCATTAATTGTTGATGCTTGAAAAAGACCAAGTACATCATCATTATCTGCAGGATTTATACTGCTAATAGTTTCATTAGAATCTGATGTTACCCATTCTCCATTCACATAATTCTTAAATGTTTTTGACATTTATTTATTTCCTTTCAAATCGAACTAATACGCTTATAACAAAAATTAATCCATTGTTGGAAAAAGATATTTCTATGCATTCTCCATTTATTTATAGGATTATTGTAATCAAAATTTTCAACATTTGGAACATTTGGGTTATCTAAATCTCTTGTTGCTTCTTCTGCAAATCTACTGGCTGCATATTCAGGGTGCCCAATATGCATTAGTAATTTATGGTCAGAGGTTTCAAAAATCGTATGTCCAGATTTCTCGCCAGTAGCTAAAATATTTATATCTTTACTTTTTGATGCTTCATTTAATTCTTCATCATTCATTCCTGCGAATCTACTTTGAGGACATAAAAATTTATCGTCAAGAGCATTCATGATTTCATGTCCAGGATCTAAGTTAGTTAGTTCGTATAAACCAAATAATTTTTTTTGAAAATTTACTTTTTTAATTCCAGATATATATCCAAGCGCAAATCCTCCCCAGCATATACCAAGTGTACTTGGAGTATTAATTCTAGAATCATTTACAATTTCTGAAAATTCTTCCCAATATTCAACTTCTTCAAATTTCAAGTGTTCAACTGGGGCACCCGTTACTATTAAACCATCTAGAGGCTTATCCTTTATAGTTTCATCGTATGTTTTATATAACTCATTCAAATGACCCGGGGCCCAAGTCTTATATTTATGAGATTTAAGTTTAATCCATATTGGTTCAATTTGTAGTACTGATAATCCTAAAGGGTGAATTATATTGAATTCGTATTTTTCTCCAATAGGCATAATATTTAGTATGCCTATTCGGAGCGGCCTAATATCTTGCCGCTCCGCTTTTTCTACAGGTATCCATCGAACTGAGCTTCGCTCTAATGCATTTATTGCGTGATAGTTTGATGGTAAAACTAATGTCATTCTTTAATCTTATAATTTAATTTTATTTATTGCCTGATCAAAATCTTCAATAATGTCATCTATATGCTCTAAGCCTACAGAGACTCTAATTGTTGATTGTTCCACTCCAGCAGAAATCTGCTCATCCGCAGATAATTGCTCATGAGTAGTTGATGCAGGGTGAATTACTAATGTCTTTGAATCACCTACATTAGCTAAATTACTTGCTAATTTTAGGTTGTCAATACATGTAACTGCACTATCAAATCCACCTTTAAGTGTAAAAGTAAGAATTGATCCATACCCTCTTTCGAGATATTTATCAGCCAACTTTTTATATGGACTATTTTCAAGTCCTAGGTACGTAACTGAGTCGACATTTGGATTTTTTTCTAACCATTGTGCAAGTTTTAATGAATTTTCACAGTGTCTTTCTACTCTATAGGATAATGTTTCTAATCCTTGAATAAATAAGAATGAATTAAATGGACTAAGAGCAGCCCCATAATCTCTTAAAACTTCAAATCTTGCTCTAATACCAAAAGCAATATTTTTATCACTAGGTATTCCAAGTGCATTACATAAGTCGCTTCCTGTTCCAGAAACGTCCCAATGAACTAATCCATGATAAGCTTCACTAGGTTCGGTATATAAAGGGAATTTACCGTTGCCCCAATTAAATGTACCTGCATCTATAATTAACCCTCCGATACTGGTACCATGTCCCCCAATCCATTTAGTTGCACTGTGTACAAGTACATCAGCACCATAATCTATAGGCCTAATCAATGCTCCAGCTGCCCCTAATGTATTATCTACTATTAGTGGTATATTATGAGAGTGTGCAAGATTTGCTAAACCTTCAAAATCCGGTACATTTATTCTTGGATTACCTAGGGACTCTATATATAAAGCTTTTGTATTTTCATCGATTAATTTCTTGAAGCTTTCTATATTATCTCCATCAGCAAATTTTACATTTATTCCTAATCTTGGGAATTGTGCCTTAAATTGATTATAAG
Organism: Chloroflexota bacterium; assembly: GCA_002708145.1. Taxonomy (GTDB): domain Bacteria; phylum Chloroflexota; class Dehalococcoidia; order Lucifugimonadales; family Lucifugimonadaceae. Next base: position 31,302 of record PAOV01000018.1, on the reverse strand, counting down.
TACCACCATACAAAAAAGATGTGGAAACTAAATTATCGCCGGCCTGTGCAATATTTGCTATTGCAGTGAATTGTGCTGCTTGACCAGATGCAGTTGCAAGTCCAAGGAGTCCACCTTCTAATGCTGCAACTCTTTTTTCAAAAACATCAGTTGTAGGATTCATTATTCTGGTGTAAATATTTCCTAATTCCTTAAGAGTGAAAAGATTTGAACCATGTTCCTGACTATTGAACACAAAAGATGTTGTTTGGTATATTGGGACAGCCCTAGAGTTAGTTGTTGGGTCTGCTTCCTGTCCAGCATGTAGCTGTAATGTTTCATATTTATAATTACTCATGAGTTTTTCCTTCCATTGAGTTATAGTTTGTTGTAATCCCATTTTTTTAAAAATTAATTATTTTGTTAGTCACAAATTATGAGATTATTAGATAAAATTTCTTAAATTAATTTCAAGAAATACATTTTTCTTTGCATAAAGAAAAAAACTCGCCGTTATACTCAGGCAATTTAGCCGAGAGTGACAGCAGCAGCTTTTCATAAAGCAAAGAAAAAAATTGACGTAAAATAATATTCAATTTATTTTTCCTTATTATCATCGGAAAAGTAGCACGCTGGTTACTTCCGGCAACCTAGAACAGGTTAATCGAGAGTGACAGCAGCAGCTTTTTGATCCGAAGCTCGCTGATTCATCGACATTCAATAAGCTCATGTTTAGGATCTAAGCAATATTGAAGTTAGAATACATTCAAGGTTACATCTTCTATGATTTTTTGTCAAATAAATTAACTAAATATAATAAAAATTATATTTTTTATACATTAAATAGTTTAGTATTATATTGTTTAAAATAAATAAATATTATGTCACGTTTTTCAAGAGCAAAAAAAAATCATTTACAAACAGTTGAAGGTCGTAGATCTGTACTAGAAAGTATAAGAGCAGATCGGAAAATTCAAAAAATTTTATTGTATAAAAATATTGAAAAAGGTAAATATTTAAAAGAAATAATTCATACCGCTGAGACAAAAAATATTGAAATAATTTACTGTCAATCTGATGAACTTGATAAGCAAAGCCATACCAAAAAGCATCAAGGAATTATTGCAGTTGTTGAAGATCCTAAATATCATAAATTAAATGATATTTTAGACAATATATCTGATTCTAAAAACTCATTATTTATTATGCTTGATGGAATTCAAGATCCCCAAAATTTTGGTGCAATATCTAGGACTGCTGATGCTATATCTGTAGAATCAATAATAATTCCAGAAAGAAGATCTGTGTCAATTTCCCCTGGCTCGATTAGAGCATCATCTGGTGCCTTAGAACATATTAAAGTTTGTAGGGTTACGAATCTTAATAATTCGATTAAAGAACTTAAATTAAGAGGTTTTACAATTTATGGCCTTGACGGAAAATCTTCTGATATATACGCCGACATAAAATTTGAATTAAAATCCGTAATTGTTATTGGCTCTGAAGGTAAAGGGATTTCAGATCTAGTTAAGAAAAATTGTGATCACCTAGTTTCTATCCCTATGTCTGGCAGAGTAGAGTCTTTAAACGCCTCCGTTAGTGCAAGTATAGTCATGTACGATTATTTTATGAAAATTCATGCAAAAAAACATTAAAAAAATATCAAAAAATAATAATTACCACTGGATAGTATTTTATACCGTTGCAATAGCACTTTTTGCAATGGTTTTAGATTTTTCTATTGTTATATTGGCATTGCCAACTATTGCAGATGAATTTCAAGTAAGTCTTAAGTCAGTTAGTTGGGTTATAATTTCCAGTTCACTTATTACAAGTGCTTTTATGCTTCCATTAGGAGCTATATCGGATATTATAGGTAGGAAAAAATTTCATATTACGGGTATGATTTTTTTTGTTACAGGTGCTTTACTATCTTATACCTCTACATCTTTGGAATATTTAATTTTTGGAAGAATAATAATGGCTATTGGAAGTACGATGGGTCAGTCAGTTGTATTTGCAATTATTGTTGGAGTTTTTCCTAAAGATCAGAAAGGAAAAGGTCTCGGTATGATTACGACAGCTGTTTCTATTGGAGCAGCATCTGGCCCTTTATTTGCTGGACCTATAATAAATATTTTTGGATGGAGAGAAATATTTCTTGTTACAGCAATTCCAACGTTTATAGGTATCATTTTTGCAGCAAAAATTTTAGATGAGAAAAGACTGGGGTCTGTTATTAGAGATAAAAAAAGTTATGATTTTATAGGTTCACTTGTATCAATATTTTTTCTTTCATTATTGATAGTCGTTATATCTAATCCATTTTCATATTCAATATCTGATATTGAGTTTATACTGATGATATTTTTGACTTTTATCTTCTTTGTATTTTATATTTTTTGGGAATTAAGAATTGATAATCCAATGATAGACTTAAATTTATTTATTTACCCAACATTTCGATGGTCGACATTGACACGCTTCTTTGGTTTTATTGCTTCTGCCCCAGCATTTTTATTAGTGCCGATTTTTGTTCAAAGTTTTATGGGCTATGATGAATCGGCAACTGGCTTGTTAGTATTTTTTGGGGCTTTTTTTATGGGTTTTTCTTCACAGTTTTCGGGTAGGCTTTCTGACAAATATGGATTTAGGAAATTCACTTCTTTAGGTATGATTTTTATAATATTTAGTAATCTATCATTTTCATTTTTTTCTCAAGATACCAGCATATTTATTGTATTATTTATACTGGTTATAAATGGTTTTGGAATGGGATTATGGATGGCCCCAAATATGAGTGCAACATTAGCTTCTGTACTTCCTAGTCAATATGGATCAACATCTGCATTTCTAAATTTAGTAAGAAATACAGCAACAGTGATTGGCCAAGCCATATCTACAGCAATAATTACTGGCATAATGTTAAGCAACAATATAAATGTTGAATTAAGTGAAATTGCAGATTCTATTAATCCAGAAGTTTCATCAACTTTTAATCAAGGTTGGGATTTAGCATTCAAGGTTTCTGCAGGGATAGCTGTTTTAGCTTTATTTGCTTCTTATAAAACTAGACAATTAGACAAACAATAAGATGTTTAGATTAGGATAAAAATGAGAAAAATAATTTTGGTAATTTTAGGGGTAATTTTATTTACATTATTATCTGTATCTATTTTATTAAATCATGTGTCAGGTACTTTAACTAATAAAAATTCATTAAATAATACTTTAGAAAAAGCCAATTTCTATGATTATTTTTATGACTCATTAATCACTTTGTTAGTAGACGATATTGTTGAAAGAGGCTATCAAATTAATACCCAAAATGAAAATTCTAAATTAGTTAAATTTTACGATGATGAATCTGCAAAAAAATCAATTAATTTATATCTAAAGAGTTTGATTACTAAAGAGCATTTTAAGGAAAAAACCAAACTTACATTATCTGAGATGATTATGTTAATAAATAAAGAAAATCACAATTTATCTATAGATTATGAATTTGATTTAGTAATGAAAAATTCAATTTCCAACTTTAGGACTCTTTCTGCAGATATAAAATTACCCCAACTTTTAAAGGATGTTTTGTCAGTTCAGTCTAAAGAAATTTTGCAACCTTTGACAAAAGATTTAGGATTTGAATATACAGATGAAGAGATTAAGGGCGCTTTAGATGAAATCTTTCCTGATGAATGGATTGAAGATAATTTATTTTTACTACATGATTCAGTAGTATATTTTATGACTAAAGAGAATGAAAATTTTCTTGTTACAATACCCATTGATGACAGGTTGGTAATTGCAGCTAAAGTATTAAAAAATAAACTTAATGAAGATGATACTTTATACGATCTAATTCTTAAGAAATTATTAAATCCATTATTAGAAAACAACTTAAGTGATTTAACGGATTTCGGATATGGGATAACTGCTACACAGGAAGAAGTTTTATCTGTTTTTAAAGCTATAGCGCCTAAAGATTGGGTAGCAAAGCATGGCAATGCTCTAATTGATTCTTCTGTAGGTTATTTAACAGGTGAAAAAGATGATTTATCTTATACTATCGATTTAGCTGATAGACAATTAGCAGCGGCAAATGAACTTAAGAACTTTGGAAAAAATAAATTGGATAATTTGCTAACTGAATTACCTGCATGTCAAAATACTATTCAATCAGCTTTTGCTACTTCTTCAATTTCCAAAAAAAATAAACCTAGTTGTATTCCCGGAGGGCAGATTGCTATTTATATTTTTTATGATGAAATGATAAAAATTATAAATGATGAAGTAGACAAATTTATAAATGAACAGTTTCCATCAAAGCTTGACCTTACATCTCAAGATGTGGAGGGTCTTATAGGAGATGATTCAGAATTAATTAATCTTAAAAAAAATATCTCAGATGGATATACTTTATCTAATGAAGATTTAATTACTTTATTTTCTTCGGAAGATAAAAGTATTGGTATTGAAGATATTAGAAATTTTCTTTCTGGCAATATCACTAACAAAAACCTAGAGACAATTATTGGTTTGGAACTAAGGGAATTTGATGAATTTAGGAATTATATAAACCAAATTAAAACTTTAGAACGACTATGGTTTTCTGGTTTAATTATTGCTTTGTTTATATTTGGTCTTGTATCTAGCAATTATAAAATTAAAAATATGCTTTCAATAATATGGATAAGAAATGCTAGCTGTGTAATGCTAATCTCTGCTTTATTAATTGCGCTAATAATTCAAGCTATAAAATTAGTTGATATAAGACCATATTTAGAAGATATAACTTTTCCAGAGTCAATAAATACCTTTTCAAAATTAAGCTATGAATTGAATAGTGATAATTTCATTTCGCAGATAGTAAGTATTAAGAATGCATGGATTGATGGGATGTTCATGACGACTTTGCTTATTTATATATTACCTAGTATGATAATTTTCATATTATCATTTGTTTACATAAAGAAAAAAAATAAAAAGGAAAGAAGCTAATTATGTATATTGTAATGGTTAGGTTAGAAGTAAAGAAAGATAAGATAACGGAATTTATTAATGAATCAATAAGTGACGCAAGAGGTTCAGTGGAATTTGAACCGGGATGTAGAAGATTTGATATAGTCCAAGATAATGACAAACCTAACCTTTTTGGATTTTGTGAAATATATAATGATAAAGAAGCCTTTGAAGATCATCTAACCTATCCTCATTTTAAGCAATGGGATAGATCAGTAAAAGATTTATTAATATCTGAGCCAGAAGTTTCATTTTGTAAACCCGTTTTTCCAATTAATGACGCGAAATGGGATGCAAAAAATAATCATGCAGTAAGAGATATTTTTTTTGAATCAGGCTTACACATTATTCATGCTCCAAAATATATAAAATCTGATAAAGTAGATGAGTTTATTGATGCTGTAAAATTAGATGGTTTGGGATCTACACATCAAGAGCAAGGTTGTTTACGTTTTGATGTATACCAAAATATTAATGATAAATCAGAAATTTATCTTTACGAGGTATATGTGAATGATAAAGCATTTGACTATCATAAGGGCACCCCCCATATCAATTTGTGGATTCAGACAGTTAAGGATTGGTATGATGATTCTAAAGATGTAGATACAGCACGAAGAGTAGGTAAAAATATTTGGCCGCCAGATAACTGGAATTGGTCTTCAGGAAAGCCACAAGGATAACTATCAGATTTTATAAAAACTTTGGGCATTTTCACCAAATATTTTGTTTTTTGATGGTGTATCTAATTCTATTAGAATTTCTTCAAATGATTTTTTTACCTGATTGTATTCACCAGCCAAGGTTGAGACTGGCCAATCACTCCCAAACATTACTCTATCAACACCAAATAATGATAGAACGTGATGAACATATGGCCTTAAGTCATCAACGTTCCAATCAGCATGATTCGCTTCTGTAATCATTCCTGATAGCTTACAGAAAACATTATCTATACTAGAAATTTTTCTAAGATCATTTAACCAGGGTTGGAATTTTTTTGTTGATATTTCTGGTTTGCCAATATGATCTAAAACAGCTCTAAGATTAGGAACTAATCTCATGATTCTTGGAATATAAATTAGATTTTTTGGTCTGGCTAAAAAATCAAAAGTTAAGTTTCTTTCTGCGATAGATTCAAGACCTCTAATACCTCCAGAGTTGATAATCCATCCAGGATCATCATCAGTTTCCCATAAATGTCTTATTCCTTTAAAGTAAGGATTATCTTGAAGTTTATTAAGTTTATCATCAATATTTTTATCAGTTAAATCCACCCAACCAACGACTCCAGCAATAAATTCATATTGTTCAGCAATTTCTAAAAGCCAAAATGTTTCTTGAATAGATGGTACTGCTTGGACAATAATAGTTTTATCTATAGAATTCTCATTTATTAATTTTTCTAAATCCTTTGGCATAAAATCTTTTCTTATAGGGCTGTTTTTATCCATCCATGAATAATCGAATCTATTTATTTCCCAAAAATGCTGATGGCTGTCTATGTATATAGTATTACTCATAACTATATTTTAACTTTTCCTATTTCTGGTTTACCTAAAATCGCAGTACTATGTTTTCCTGCAAAATTAGAATCAGAATACCACAACTCACCATTTTTTATACTTAATCCGTGAATATATGCATCTCCTTTATCCAATTTGATTATTTGTTTTTCTTCCCCAGTTTCAGTACAATATTTCACAATTATATTATCTGTTGTGTGTGCACACCATATGCCGTCATCAACCTTCGCTAAGCCATGCAATCTTTGATGAGAAACAGGAATTTTTTTTATAATTTCAAAATTTTCACTTTTTACTAAGTATAATGACTCAGGATTAAATGCTGTAATCCAAATATTTCCATTATCCCACTCAATTCCATGTATACCACCACCATCTGGTGTTCTATATCTATCTATAGGTTCACCTGTTATTAAATCAAGTTTATAAATAAATCCTAACCCAGTATCTGTAGATCTTTTAGGCCTTGCAGCAGCAGCGCCATTTGAAGCTGTCCACAGATATCCACCTCCTACGGTTATGCCTGATCCATTAGCCGTTGGAGTATTGATCTCTCTTATAATATCTCCTTTATCATCAACAACATATACATTGTCAGTTTTTTGGTCCATTATAAAAAGACCTTCGTCTGTCCATTGAAGTCCATTAGGCATTTCACATGGAGTAGCAAATTGTTCTATAGTTTTCATATTTCCCAACCTCTTATTGTCATTAATCTTAATTTTTTGTACTAATTTCTTTTAAATGATTAAGTTAATGAGATTCTGTTATACAATGTTATTATATATATTTTTATTTTATTTACTAAAGATGATTTATACAAATTAAAATCTCTTATTTACTAGATTGGAAAACAAATGCCTTCGAATACTTCTAAATTATCAATTAACAGCACTGATCGCGTTATGGTGTATATAGATGGTAGTAATCTATATCACGTTTTATCTCAAAATTGCGGTAGACATGATTTGCAATTTGATAAATTTTCAACAAAGCTTGCGAATGGACGATCTTTAAGAAGAACTTACTACTACAATGTTAAGCAAGATAGTGAAACCTCTGCAAACATGGTACAAGATCAAAAAAAATTTTTAGATTCAATGTACGAGACTCCATTTATTGAAGTAAGATTAGGCATTTGGAAGCAAAGAGGTGATACTTTAGTAGAAAAGGGTGTAGATGTTATGTTAGCAACTGATTTAGTAGCACATGCATATCAAGATCATTATGATACAGCTATAGTTGTTAGTGGAGATGCAGATTTTTATCCAGCTTTACAAGCTGTTAAGGATACGGGTAAGCATATCGAAGTCGCTGCCTTTGATAGTAATCTTTCTAATGAATCAAGTAAGGTGGCTGATTATTCATTAAGATTGAATAAAACATTTTTTACTGGATTATGGATGACTAGATCGAAAGCTAGAAGCAGAGCTGCAGTAACCTCACAAAGATCCAAGGTAACTGATGAAGCAGCTTCACCTAATGGTGAAGACAAAGCATTAACAAAATCATCTAGGTCAACTAGAAAGTCCTCAACTACTAAAAGAACCTACACAAGTAACAAATCTTCAGTTTCAAAATCTCCAATAAGAAGAACTCCTACAAGGAGAAAAATAGGTGGAAGTTCATCAGCAAATGAAGTTAATGCTCCTAGGCCACCTGAATTAAGAAATTCTATTACTGGTGAAAAAAGTGATAGTGAAAAACCTTCACGTTGGTTAGGAAAAATTGGCTTAGGATAAATCTACCAATCCGCAGTTAAGAATTTTTCTGAATTTTTTGTTATTCTTTTTTGCTCTGAGCCGTCAATTAACATTGAGTATAAGTCTATTATATTTCCATTTTCTGAGGAAAAAATTATATTTGAATTTTTCTTGTTCCATTTAGGATTGGTATCATTAACTCTGTTATGAGTAAGTTGTTTTATGGATTTATTTTTAATTTCTACTTTAAAAATTTCATTCATTTTTGATTTATCATCTTCTTTTGAGAAAATAATATTTTTACTATCATCAGACCAATCATAGTCAATTTTCTCATTTAAGTTATCTAGTAATATTTCACTTTTGCTACCGTCAATATTCGTATAAATTAATTCATAGTTCCCAAAGCTTTGTTTACGGAAAAAAGCTATCCATTTTCCATTAGGAGACCATTTTGGTAAATAATCATTTTGCTCCGTTATAGTAAATTCATCTACACCATAAAGATTTTTTCTTTTTAATCCTACATGCTTGTTATCCTGTATAGAGTAAATTATCCATTTACCATCAGGAGACCAACCCCCAATATCAACATTTTGATAAGGTAAATTTAGTATTTCTTTAGAATTTTCATTAAGATTGATAATTATTATGCTAGAGTTACCATTTTTATTGGTTTCAGCAGCTATTTTTTTTGAGTCAGGTGACCAATAAAATTTTTCTACTTCTACATTAGATTCTAAAACTTCTTGCTTTGATTTTCCGTTAGAATCCATTATCCATAAATTTGGTATGTCATTCTTATTAGATAAATATGCTATTCTTTTTTTATCTGGTGACCAAACTGGATTTGTTTCATTTGATTTATCTGTAGTCAATTGAACTATTTGATCATCAATATTTGTTAATTTATATATATCGATGTTTTCATCTTTTGAAAAAGAGAATATTATAGGATAAACATCTATTTTTTCTTTGCTATTGCTATTACAACCAAAAAATATAAAAATTGCAGTAGCAAAAAGTATAAAGAATAGTGTTTTATTTAAATTAGAAGTAATCATAATATTTTTATTTAATATAATTAACATATTATATTGAAAACGAAAAAAAATCTTCACGAGGAAATAATGTCAAATTTACAAAGTTTATTAGATCAAGTTGATAATTCGATAGAAGAAATTATTCGTATGAATCAAGAGCTAACTCAAATTCCTTCAGTTAATTCTGGTACTATGCCTACAGGTAATGAAACTGCTGTAGCAAAATATTTGCAGAATTCATTACTTGACGCTGGGATAAAATCTAAATTACTTGGTAGAGATTCAGATAGATGTAATTTTTTATCAGATTACCCAAGTAAATCCAATAAAACTCGATTGATGTTTATGTCTCATACTGACGTAGTTCCAGTTGAAAATGAGGAAAAATGGAAGTTTGATCCCTTCTCTGGAACAATACATGAAGGACGAGTATATGGCAGAGGAGCAAATGACTGTAAGGCCTTATTAACGACTCAGATGATGGCGATGAAAATACTAAAAAGAAATAATATTATTTTAGATCATGGATTGAAATTGGTTAGTGGGGCCGATGAAGAGCATGGAGGTAAATGGGGTTTTAAGTGGCTTTCAGAAAAGCATCCCAAACTTATAAAATCTGAATTTGCTATAAATGAAGGTGGAAGTGTAGCTATAGAATCTGATAACAAACTGGTTCTTTCAATTGGAGTGGGAGAGAAAGGAAGATTGGAATTAANATTTAAAATTAAAGGAGAGAGTGGACATGCTTCTACACCATGGATGGGAAAAAATGCTAGTTTTCAATTAGCAAAATTATTAAAAAATTTAGAGGATTATAATCCTGAAATTATCACATCTTTACCTTTTTTTAATCATCTTCATAATTTTGGTATAGAAGAAAGTGTAGACTCAAAAAATTTTCATGAAGTAGTCACAAAAATAGAAAAATCCTATCCTGCAGTTTCATCATTATGTAAGGCGTTGTCACAAATGTTAATAACTCCAACTATGGTTCAAGGGGGAGTGAAATCTAATAGTATTCCAGAAGAAATAGAATTAATTTGTGACGTTAGGAATCTTCCATTTCAAAAAATTGATTATGTTATATCGGAAATAGAAAAAATTTCACAAGATATAGAAGGCTTGTCTTATGATTTGGAGTATATGTCAGAACCTAATGAATCTAATATTAATTCAGCATTAACACAAGCAATTATTGAATCTCAGTCGATTATACAAACTAATAAAGAAATAAGTTGGGTTCCACTTCATAGCCCTGGTTTTACTGATTCAACGTATACAAGAAACTTAGGTACAACTACTTATGGTTTTTATGGTTCAGATCCAGGTGATGATTCTACATTAAATAACATACATGGAACTAATGAATCTGTTGGTATTGCTTCATTAATATCTGGAACAAAGAGCATGATTGCTATTGCCCTGAAAATGTGTATGGAGAAATTATGAAGTTACTGCACCTGTAGAAGCTGGTTTAACTANCTTAATATACTTTCCTAATGTACCTCTGTCATATAAAGGTTTTCTTGGCTTCCAATCAGCTAATCTTTTCTTAATTTCCTCATCAGGGATTTTTACATTAAGCTCGAATTTATCTAAATTTATTTCTATAATGTCTCCATTATTTACGGCTGCTATAGGACCTCCTACAGCAGCTTCAGGGCCTAAATGACCGATTATAGCTCCAGTAGATCCGCCAGAAAACCTTCCATCTGTTATCAAATAAACACTTTCACTTAATCCCTGCCCAACTAATGCCCCAGTGATAGATAACATTTCTCTCATACCCGGACCTCCTTTTGGTCCTTCATATCTTATAATAACTACATCTCCGGCTTTTATTTCCCGTTTTCTCAAAGCTTCCATTGCCTGTTCTTCTTGATCAAAAACTTTTGCTGGCCCAGTAAATTTTTTCCCAAAATCATGCCCGGCAACTTTCAATACACATCCATCTGGAGCCAAATTTCCAAATAGTGTTACCAAACCTCCTATTTTTGAGATGGGATTATCAACAAGTCTCACAATTTTATTTTCTTTAGAATTAATATCTATGTTGATTAAGTTTTCTCTTATTGTTTTTCCTGTCACGGTCATTTCATCTCCATGCAACAAACCAGCATTTAGTAATCTTTTCATAACTAATTGCACCCCTCCTACTTTATCTAGGTCAAACATTACATATTTTCCTCCAGGCTTCATATCAGCAAGAAGAGGAGTTCGCATAGAAATATCATGTATCTCTTTTAATGTTAGTTTTATTCCCATTTCATTTGCAATTGCTGGAAGGTGCAGAGCTGTGTTTGTTGATCCTCCCATAGCTACAACTAAAGTAACTGCGTTTTCGAAAGCTTTTTTCGTTAAAATATCTGAAGGTCTTATATTTTTTCTTACTAAGTTCATTACTGCTACACCAGCTTGCCTAGAAGAATCTTTTTTTCTTTGATCAACTGCTGCTTCTGATGCAGATCCTGGGATACTCAAACCAATAGCTTCACCAATACTTGACATAGTATTAGCTGTAAACATTCCACCGCAAGAACCTGGTCCTGGACAAGCATGCATTTCAATTTCTCTTAATTGTTTGTCATTTATTTCTCCTGATTGTCTTTTACCTACTGCCTCAAATGCACTGATAATTGTTAAATCTTGGCCATTTAGGTGCCCAGGCAAAATTGATCCTCCGTATACAAATACGCTTGGTATGTTTAATCTAGCCATAGCCATCATTGCACCTGGTAGAGATTTATCACATCCAGCAATTGCAACAACTCCATCATATCTTTCGGCAAAGCAAACAGTTTCTATTGAATCTGCAATTATTTCTCTGGAAACTAATGACCCTTTCATACCTTCAGTACCCATAGATATCGCGTCAGAAACCGTTATAGTTCCAAATTCAAAAGGAGTCCCATTTGAAGAGCTAATGCCATTCTTAACTTCATTTGCTAAAGGTTTAATTCCAGCGTTACATGGTGTAACTTCATTATGTGTTGAAGCAACACCGATAAAAGGTGCATTAATATCATCGTCATTCAAACCCATGGCTCTCATCATGGATCTATGAGGAGCTCTTGCTACTCCTTCAGTTGTCTCCCAGCTTCTCCATTTTCCAACTTGCCGTTTAATTGTTTTTTTATGATTTAATTTACTTGTAGGTTTTTTTGTCATTTTTTTTTACAGTTTCTTTATATTATTTGTTAATATTATCTTATTATGTATTTTTATCTTAATAAAAGAAAGCAGAAATGAATAATAATTTGCCAAAAATAGGAACACCAATTAATGAATTAGATACTCCCTGCATTATAATCGATCTAGATATTGCTGAAAAGAATATACTAACCTTACAAAATAATGCAAATGAACTTGGAATAGATGTTAGGCCGCACGCAAAAACCCATAAAAGTTCATATTGGGCAAAAAAACAAATTTCTGCTGGCGCTATAGGGGTTTGTTGTGCTAAATTATCCGAGGCAGAAGTATTGGCCCAAAATAATATAGACAATATTTTGATTACAAATCAAATTATTGGTGAAACAAAGATTAAAAGGCTAGCAAAATTAGCAAAAAATATCCAAGTGACAGTTGCTGTAGATAACATGAAAAATATCGATCAATTAAGAGAAATATCTAAGAAAAATTCTGTTAAATTAGGGGTAATAATAGAAATAAATGTCGGAATGAATAGATGTGGAGTTTCNCCTGAAAATGCTGTTACACTAGCCCAAGCAATAGAAAACTCTACTACATTGAATTTTCAAGGATTGATGGGGTATGAAGGCCATGCAGTTGCATTGAGAGATTCTGAAACTAGAGTTCTTGAAACTCAAAAAGCAATGTCACTCCTCAATGATGCTGCAGATAAAATTAGGTCTTTAGGTATTATTGTTAATATAGTTTCAGCTTCTGGAACAGGAACATATTCTATTTCCGGAAAAATACCTGGGATAACTGAAGTTCAGTGTGGGTCTTATATTTTTATGGATGGAGATTATTTGAACGTCCTTGATGAATTTAAGTCAGCATTAACAGTAATGTCCACAGTTATATCAAAGTCTGAAGATTGGGTTGTAGCAGATTTTGGCCTCAAATCTATATCAGTTGACAGAGGCATAGCTGAAATAATATCTAATGAAAAACTTNANATAAAAAAACATTCTGAAGAACATACAGTTATTGAATCATCAGTTAAAAATGAAATTAGTTTAGATATTGGTGATAAAATTTTTGCTTTACCTATGCATGGAGATACTACAATTAACTTGCATGAAAATTTTTATGGTGTAAGAAAAGGAAAATTAGAGGAAGTAATACCAATAATTGGGCGAGGTAAATTTTTATGAGGGTAAAAAATTTTTCGATTTCAATCCAATATGCTCTATTGCTTTAATTCCCAATATTTTTACATCTTCTGGAGGTGATTTATAGCTAACCTCTTCGTTTAATAAAGGGATATTAATTTTAATTGGTTCTAGTTTTCTAAGCTTTTCAATATCAACCCATTTCCAAATATCTGATAATTCTGGCATTTTTTTCTCATTTTTTATCGATAAAGCAAAAAAATATATATGATCAATGTGTTGATGTGTACCTAGTATTTTATCCTTTACCTCTTCTAGCATAATGCTGAATGGAGCATAGACTTGTTCAAGATTATTTATTTCTAAAATATCATTTGTTGGTACAGGGTAAACAAAGTTATTATTTTTTTTATTATCAGAAGATAATCCTGTCTCTTCTTTAATTTCACGAATGATTGCTTGTAAAGGGTCTTCGTTTTCTTCAATGTGACCTCCAGGAGGAAGCCATTCTCTTACTTTTGGATGGAAATGTAGTAAGATTTTATCTTGATATACTATGAAGCCTGTAGATGTTTGATGTCTAATCATTTAATGCCACTGATTTTTATTAACAACATTTTTTAATTTTTTGTCGTCCTGAAATTTTTTTATATTTTCTCTCAATATATCAAATCTTCGTTCGTCTAAGTATTTACCTCCATGGGCAGCAATATGAGGGGTAATTATTACATTTGGATAAGTCCATAATTTGTTTTTTTTATCTAAAGGTTCCTTTTCAAATACATCTAGCGCTGCACCTGCGATTTTTTTCTCAATTATAGCTTTATTTAAATCAATTAAGGATGTTGTTTTTCCTCTGCCAATATTTATAAAAAACGAAGAATTTTTCATTCTATTAAAAAATGAGTAATTAAACATTCCTTCCGTAATTGGATTATGAGGTATTGTAGAGACTATAAAATCTCCCCTATTTACATGATCCATAAGTTTTTTTGCTGGAAATATCTCATCTAGCCATTGAGATGACAGAATTTCTTTTGAATCAATTCCGATTGTTTTCATTCCGATAGCCTTACAAATTCTTGCTGTTTCAAGACCAATTCCTCCAACTCCAATTATCAATACTGTTGATTCAGGTAAAAATATTTCATGCTCAGATTCTGGTAATTGTTTCCAATTTTTTTCATTTTGTTGATCTCTGTATATGTGTGAATTTTTTGCAAAACTTAAAATGTAACTTAGTATTTGCACTGAAATGTGATCGTTATATATTTCTTTGAAGTTTGTAACAATAATAGGATGATTTATTAGTTCATCAAAATAAAATCCTTCATCTGGAGCTGCAGCTGGAGCTTGTAACCATTTTATTTTTTTTGCAGCTGACAATAAATCTTTGTCCATTGTTCCATATGCAGCATCTGCATCAGAAATTTCTAATAAAGCATCTTCTTTATCCTTCGGAGAATGAAATGTCCAATCTAAAAAAATATCAGATAATTGTTCTATCCATTTTTTTATACTATTGTTTGTTAATGCATTAGAATTTGGTATAAAAACAAACTTTTTTATCATAGAATTTTCCTAACTAAGTTCAAATTTTTTCTTGATGACAATTGGTATACAATAATTTATACTTCTATAATAACGAGTTAAAATATTATTGTATGCTAATTAAAGATTTTGAAATATATAATTCTGAACTTAATATTAATAATCCTCATTGTATTGTTATCTTAAAACCGTGGATAAATGTCGGTAATGTAGGACAAATTGTGATAAAAAGATTATTTAAGGAATTTCATGGTCAAAAAATAGGTAAACTTAATAAACCTAGCAAATTTTATGATTACACACGATTCAGGCCAAATGTTTATTTAGATTCAAAATCTGGAGAAAGAAAATTTAAAATCCCTAACTCAGAGCTTTCATGGGTTAACATATCAGGTCAAGATATACTTCTTCTTCAACTTTTAGAACCGCACTCTTTTGGAGAGGATTTTAATGATTCTATTTTAGAGGTATTAGATTACTTCAAAGTTAATCGATATATTCAACTTGGGGGAATGTATGATTCAGTTCCCCATACCAGACAATTGATAGTTACAGGAAGTGCACATAATTGGGAACCAAAATTAACCCAAGGCATATCATTTAGAAGGTCTAACTACGAAGGTCCCACATCTATCGTATCGCAAATTATAGAAAGAATAAAAAAACAATTTACTATTGAAACTATGTCACTTATGGTTCACTTGCCTTTATATTTAAAACTTGATGATGATTATGCAGGTGCATCAAGACTCTTAAAGGTGATTTCCGAAATATATAAAATTGATAATAAATTTTCAGAGTTTGATTTAGGAAGAAATCAATATGAGCAAGTTACTCCTGCTCTCTCAGATAATAATGAGTTGAGAAATATGATCGATAGGTTTGAGAAAGAATTTGACTCAAGAAATGAAGTGGTAAATCTTGATTACGATAGTGAAGTTTCGCTGTTGCCAGAAGTCGAAAAATTTCTAAACGATATTTCTAGTAATGAAGAATCAGAAGAAGGTTAGTTATTTTAATTCCTATTCGTCGTCTTTCCAGAATCTTTCTTCTAAGAAAGTAAAGTCAGTTTTAGAAAATTTTTTTTCTACATCTTCAATCATTTGTGGATGTCCACAAGCATAAACACATGTTTCTTCAGGATTTATATTTAGATTTTTAATATAATCTTCAACAAGATTATTAATTCTTCCTTTAGCTCCACTCCAACCACTATTTTTATCTTCATCAGGTCTTGATACCGATGGNTAAAAATGTATAAATTCATGATTTTTGGAAAGATCTGTCAACTCTTCATCATATCCAAATTCATCTAGATAACTCGCACCTTCTAGAACATGAAATTGGTAATCTTCTCTTTTTGTATTTTCCATTTTTTCTGGTTCAGGCCAATTAGGATCATTTAAAAATTTTCTAAGTATTGAAACATAAGGAACAACACCTGTAACTGTACCTACAAATATATGATTCTTAAATTTAGGTTGAAATACAAATAGCCCTTTTCCACGTGGGCGAAGAGTCATTTCTGCTCCAATACTTAATTCGTGAAGTAAGGGAGTCAGGTTACCGTCTGGTGGTGGAACAACTTCAATAAATAGTTCAATGTTTTTTTCATCTGGTGATGAAACTATTGAGTAAGGTCTTTCGATACCTCCAGTACCTATGGTGCAATATTGACCAGGTTTAAAGTTAAATGATTCCTCTGGTTCAAGCCAAAACTTAATTAAATCATGAGTAAGGTCTTCTCTTTTAATTAGTTTGCAAGTAGTGAATTTACCTTTTATTTGTGGTTGAGATGCATTATCCATTTTTTTCTCCGAATTAGTNTTTATATAATCAGAGTATCAAATTTTTTTTAATTCTTCTTTTTATATTATGAATTATAATAAAATTTATATACATTTTTGGAGTAAATTTTGAAAATTGGAATAATTGGTGGCGGAATAGCCGGATCTGCTACTGCATACTATTTGTCTAAAACTAAATCGGAAGTTACGATTTTTGAAAAAGATTTTGTCGCAGCTCACTCTTCTGGTAAATCAAATGGATCAATTATTCCTTTGATTGAAAAAGATAAAAATACTTCGATAAGTCTTTTGTCAGATTATGCACTAAATATACATAATAAATTAATGCAAAAATTTAGTGATATTTATTATGTTAAAAAGCCAGTAATGCATCTTTTTACTAAAAATGAAAATTCTGCAATTTATGAAAATTACCTGAATTCTGAAAATCATAATAATTCCCATCTATTATCACTCAGTGAATTACGACATATTGATGCAAGGGTATCAGATAATGTATCTGGAGGTTTATTTATAAAAAATTCTCTAGAGGTTGATTCATTAATGTTGACTAAATCATTACTAAATTATTCTGTTGAAAATGGAGCTAATTTCGTCAATGAAAATGTAAAGAGAATCAATACAAACTCTAAAGATAAGCTAATAATACATACTCATGAAGGAATCTATAATTTTGACAAAATAATAATAGCTAATGGTCCTTGGGCTAATCAACTAATTAAAGATATATCTGGAAAAGATTTGATTACACCAATCAAAGGGCAAATTTTACGTATGAAAAATATTTTTCCTGGTTTTAAAATTTCTTTTTGGTGGGGTAAAAATTATATAACAACTAAAGATAAGAATATTAGTTGGCTGGGAACAACTCATGAAAATATAGGTTATGATGAAAAACCTACACCTAATGCAAAAAAAATTATTTTAGATAATGCTAAGGAAATTTTCCCATTTCTAGATGAAAGATTTATAGTTGAACAAACAGCTTGTTTAAGGCCAATGACCAAAGATTCATTACCAATAATAGGTAGAATTAGTAATAATGAAAATATATTTATTTGTGGAGGAGGAAGTGCTAATGGAATATTATTTGGTCCTGCCATGGGAAAAACAATCTATAAATATATTTTTAATGAGGAATTAGACAATTACATATATGATTTTTCAGTTGATAGATTTTTATAAAAAATAAAACCTATGACCTTATCCTTAAAAGTGGTAATATAACAATATGCAATTAGCCTTTAAGTTCTTAGACAAATCTCATCCAATTAAGAGTAATATTATTGACTTTTTTATTCCGGATAAAATATATTCTTTGGTGAAAGATACTATTGATTTATATTATCCAGATATATCATTCCCAAATATTAAAATTTCAAAAAGTATGAAAAAAACTTTGGGAACTTATAATGTAAAAAAACATGAGATTACTCTATCTTATAATTTAGTAATATTTGGTGAGTTTATAGAGCTAAAATCAGTTGTGCTGCATGAATTAGCGCATACATTTACATTTTATGAATATGGTAAATTTACCCCTAGTCATGGTAAGGAATTTAGGCTTATATGTAAAAAATTAAACATATTACCTAGAAGTTATGTTGATGTAAAAATTCACAAATGGAAAAGAAAATTTATGTTTTATATTGAATGCATAAATTGCAATAAAAATATTATAAGAAGATTAAAACTTTCTCATCTTTTTTGTGATTGTGGAATGGAGATTTTTCCAACTAAATGGAAGGAAATAGTTTTGTCCAAAAATTTTGATAAAAATGAATCTCCTGTATGGATCAGGTTGTGAAGATGTAATTTTGATGGTAATATTATCTTAAAGTTTAACCTTTAAATCAGTACAGAGAGACTGGCAAGGTAGGTATATATTCTGTTGCCTTGCGTCATGCAAGGTTTTTTTTTGTCTAAATATATGTCGGAAAATAAAAATACAACTAAATTATTATCAGAAATTGACTTGAGTAAATGTATCAAACGTATTTCTTTTGAAGTAATTGAAAAAAATGTCAAAATCTCAGACACAATACTTATTGGAGTTGAAACAAGGGGGGTATTTTTAGCTCAAAGGATTTCTGATTCGGTTGCAAAAATCACTCAACAAAAAATTTTAGTAGGAACTTTAGATCCAAAATTATGGAGAGATGATCTTGATAACTATCATATTAAAAAAGCTAAAAATTCTATTATTCCTAGTGATATACATGATAAAAATGTAATTATAGTAGATGATGTACTTTATACAGGTAGAACAATAAGAGCCGCGATTCAAGCTTTACTTAATTTTGGAAGGCCTAAAAGAATTCAATTAGCTGTTCTTGTTGATAGAGGCCATAGAGAGTTACCAATAAGGCCAGACTATATTGGTAAAAATATACCTACAGAGTATGACCAAAAAATAAAAGTAAATCTCATCGAAGTTGATTCTAATGATTCGGTAGTTTTATTATGAAATCACTCTTGAACAAAAGTTTGTTGGATATCGATCAATTGAATCCAAATGATATTAAAAATATTATTGACGAGGCAACTAGTTTATCTGAAAAAAGAAATCCTATGACTAAAAAATACTTAGGTGGTAAATCTGTATTAACTTTATTTTTTGAGAATAGTACTAGAACCCGAACCTCTTTCGAGCTGGCTGCAAAAAAACTTGGTTCAGACGTTATAAATTTTTCATTAGAAAGTAGCAGTGTGAAAAAAGGAGAATCTCTGCTGAATACAATCAAGACCCTCGAAGCAATGAAATTTGATCTGCTAATTGTTAGGCATGCTGATTCTGGAGCTCCATATTTTATTTCAAAAAATATAAATATACCTGTGATTAATGCAGGAGATGGATTACATGCTCATCCTACTCAAACATTGCTAGATATTTACACAATACAAAAAAAATTAGGAACTTTAAAAAATAAAAAAATATCCATAATTGGTGATGTTTTGCATAGTAGAGTTGCCCGCTCAAATATATTAGGCTTTGCGAAGCTTGGTGCAACAGTTTATATTAATTCTCCAAGAACTTTATCATTGTGGAAAAATAAATTATTTGAATCTAATAATTCAAAGGTAATTTTTGTTGATAATATTTACAATGCCTTAGATGATGCAGATGTGATAATGCCTTTAAGAATTCAATTAGAAAGACAGAAGCAGGGAAATATACCATCTTTAAGAGAGTACTCAAAGTATTGGGGTATTAATTCTCAAAAATTAAAAATCGCAAAAAAGGATGTGTTAATCATGCATCCAGGTCCAGTTAATGAAGGTATAGAAATAACAACTGAATTAGTGAATAGTGACAAAAGCTTGATTAATGAGCAAGTTAAAAATGGATTATATATTAGAATGGCGATAATTAAATCTATTCTAAGTGAGATATGTAAATAATATGAAATCAAACAAGATAGTAATAAAAAATGGCAACATAATAGACCCAAGTTCAGGAATAAATGAAGTTGGAGATGTAGTAATTGAAAATAGTTATATTATTGATG
The DNA here is from genome assembly GCA_002708145.1 of Chloroflexota bacterium. Lineage (GTDB taxonomy): Bacteria > Chloroflexota > Dehalococcoidia > Lucifugimonadales > Lucifugimonadaceae. The sequence continues at coordinate 10,863 of PAOV01000018.1, read as the reverse complement.
TTTTACCTTTGAGTAATGAAACTTACTCCAGTGATTATAAAATAATAAATGCAAAAAGCATGTTAGTTACTCCAGGATTTATCGATCTTCATACACATCTAAGGGATCCTGGTCAAGAATGGAAAGAAACTATTAACACAGGAAGTAGATCAGCTGCAAAAGGAGGTTTTACAACGATTACAAGTATGCCGAATACTATACCAGTTTTAGATAATGTGAATATTGTTAGTGATTTGATTGACAGATCAAAATCAGAAGGAATTGTAAGAATATTACCAATTGGTTCAATTACCGTTGGACAAAAAGGTAAAAATATATCACCTATGAATGAACTTGCAGAAGTAGGTGTTATAGGTTTTTCTGATGATGGGAATCCTGTAAGTGATCCAAATATTATGAAGCAAGCACTTATGTATAGTAAGGATTTAAGTTTACCGATAATTAATCATGCTGAAGACAAAAACATTGTAGGTAAAGGTTTAATGAATGAAGGGGTTGTTTCAAACAGATTAGGTCTTTTTGGTGCTGATCCATCTGGAGAAACAATAATGATTGCAAGAGACTTAATCCTAGCTGAAAGAGCTGGAGCTAAATTACACATCCCTCATATATCATTATCAGCATCCTTGATTCTTCTTGAGATATATAAAAATATGGACGTAAATGTAACTGCAGAAGTAACCCCACATCACTTAACGCTCAACGAAAATTGGGTTTATGGGAAAAAAGGTGAAGTTCCTGATTATATTGACGAAGATTCATACGATACTAACGCCAAGGTAAATCCCCCTTTGAGAACTCTTGATGATGCCAAAGACATGGTAGATGGCTTAGCTGAAGGTTTAATTGATATTATAGCCACTGATCACGCACCTCATTCTGAGCTTGAAAAAAAATGTAGTTTTGCAGAGGCAGCCCATGGAATTAATGTTCTTGAGACTGCATTTTCTTCAGTTTTTGATCTTTTTTTGAATAAATCTATAAGTATAAATAGAATTATCGAATCATTGACATCTAAGCCTGCTGAAATTTTTAACTTGCACAAAATTGGCAAACTTCAAAAAGGATATTTTGCTGATGTTGTAATTATAGATCCTAAAGCTAAATGGAAGGTAAAAGAGGATCAATTTGTATCAAAAAGTTCTAACACTCCCCTCTTAGATTTAGACATGAACGGTAAGATTATATGCACTATTTCTGAGGGGAAAATTATTTATAAGGATAACAAATTTTATGTTTGATAAAGATAAAAAAATATATTTAGTTTTAGAAGATGGTACAACATATTCAGGTAAAAGTTTTGGATCACAAAAGGAAATTATAGGCGAAGTTGTTTTTAATACTTCTATGACTGGTTATCAGGAAATGTTAACAGATCCTTCCTATGCTGGACAGATACTTATGCCAACATATCCTATGATCGGAAACTATGGTGTTAGTAGGCATGATGTAGAATCAGCTAAAATACAAGTAAAAGGATTTGTTATAAGTAATTTGTGTGAATACCCTTCTCATCCAATGTCTGAATGTACTATCAGAGAATATCTTGAAAAGAATGATATTCCAGGTATTTATGATCTTGATACCAGGTCAATAGCTAGAAAACTTAGAAGCTCTGGGGTAATGATGGGTACAATAACAACTTCTAATAAGCTCGATAAAGTAGTTGCTGAAATTAATAGAAGTCCTAGGTACGGTGAGTTTGATATTGTTAGTGAAGTAACAACGTCAAAAATATATGAATGGGAAATTTCTCCATCAGATTCAAATAAAAAAAGTTTTATTGATTTAAAAAATAGGACTAAAAAAACTGCAAATCAATATAATATTGTATTGATTGATTTTGGTGTTAAGTTTAATATTCTACGATCTCTTTATGCAAGAAACTGTCGTATAACTGTAGTACCAAAAGATGCATCATTATCAGATGTAATGAATCTTAATCCAGATGGTGTAGTCTTATCNCCAGGTCCAGGAAATCCTGAGTTTTTGGATGAATCAATAGAGCTCATTCATTCATTGTCAGGCATCAAACCAATTCTTGGTATATGCTTGGGACATCAATTAATTGGTAGAGCATTTGGAGCTAATACCTTTAAATTACCTTTCGGGCATAGAGGTGGTAATCAACCAATTCGTGAATTAAGTACTGGAAAGGTTTATGTTACCGCACAAAATCATGGATATGCTCTTAATTCAGAAAATTTATCACAAGATGTTAGTGTTAGTCATATTAATATTAATGATAATACGGTAGCTGGATTAATCAGTGAAAAATTAAAAATTTTATCAATTCAATATCATTCAGAGGCTTCTCCAGGACCTCATGACAGTGAGTATATTTTTGATAAATTTATTCAATTATTAGATAAAAATTAGGTAAGAAATTATGAGTGAAATTAAAAAAGTTTTAGTACTTGGTTCAGGGCCAATAATTATTGGTCAAGCAGCAGAATTTGATTATGCTGGTACTCAAGCTTGTAGATCACTAAGAGAGGAAGGTATAGAAGTAGTTCTTGTAAATTCTAATCCAGCAACAATAATGACTGATGAAGATATTGCTGATCAAATATATATTGAACCTCTGACTATTGAGGTAATAGAAGAGATAATAAAGATTGAAAAACCTGATGGTATCCTTGGAACTTTGGGTGGGCAAACAGGACTTAATTTATTATGTGATTTATATAATGATGGGATACTTGAAAAGTATAATGTTAGGACTCTTGGAACATCTGTAAAATCAGTTGAAATGGCAGAAGATAGAGAACTATTTAGAAATTTATTAGAAAATCTAGATCAACCGGTTTTACCATCTTTTGCAGTAGACAATATTAAAGATGCTGTTGAATCAGCTAATAAAATTGGTTTCCCTGTAGTAATACGCCCAGCTTATACTTTGGGCGGCACAGGAGGAGGTATCGCCAAAAATAAAACTGAACTTGTTGAGATTGCTAAAGGTGGTTTATCTGCTAGTNGGGTAGGTCAAGTATTGATAGAAAAATCTTTGGTTGGATGGAAAGAGATAGAGTATGAAGTGATGCGTGATGCTGATGGTAATGTAATAACTATATGTAATATGGAAAATTTAGATCCTATGGGTGTTCATACTGGTGACTCAATAGTTGTTGCTCCAAGTCAAACATTAAATGATAAAGACTATCAAAGATTACGTACAGCATCTCTAGATATAATTACTGGTTTAGATATAAAGGGTGGATGTAACGTTCAATTAGCCTATAGACCGACAACTTTAATATCAGATAATCTTGGTGAAGGATCTGGATATGAGGATGAAGGATCAATGTACTACGTGATTGAAGTAAATCCTAGAGTAAGTAGGTCTTCGGCATTAGCTTCAAAGGCTACCGGATATCCTATTGCAAGAGTTGCTGCAAAAATAGCTATTGGTAAATCTTTACATCAAATTTCTAATGCAGTCACCAAGCGTACAACCGCTGCTTTTGAACCTGCATTAGATTATTGTGTAGTAAAAATTCCTAGATGGCCATTTGATAAATTTCCTCTAGGTGAAAGGTCTTTGGGTACACAAATGAAGGCTACAGGTGAAGTTATGGCTATTGATAGAAACTTTGAATCTGCTTTACAAAAAGCAGTTAGGTCACTAGAAAACGGCAGAGGTACTTTATCTTGGGAAAATCCGGATTGGGATGCGAATGACTTAAAAAATTTATCACCTGATGATGATNGAATTTGGAAACTCGCAGCTGCTATGCGCAGAGGTTTAGATTTTAATGATGTGTCAAAAATTACAGGGATAGATCCATGGTTTACATACTCAATTAATAAAATTATTTCATTTGAAAAGACTCTGTCAGATAATCATATGACTCCAGAACTTTTACTTGATGCTAAAATCTTAGGATTTACTGACGAACAAATAGCAAATTTTTCAAATTATTCATCAGAAGATATAAGAAACTTAAGGAAAAAATGGGATATTTTGCCTGTTTACAAAATGGTTGATACATGTGCCGGTGAATTTGAGGCTTATACGCCATATTTCTATTCGACGTATTCTCAAGAGAATGAAGCAATAAGTTTGAAATCCGGTAAAGCCATAGTAATAGGTAGTGGCCCTATAAGGATAGGTCAAGGAATAGAGTTTGATTATTGTTCTGTCCATGCGGCATTTGCTTTAAAAGAAATTGGAGTAAAATCAGTAATGATTAACTCTAATCCTGAAACTGTATCTACGGATTTTGATACTTCAGATAGATTATATTTTGAACCTTTGGACGAAGAATCAATTAGAAATATAATAGAAAACGAAAATTATTCTAACAAAATGCCTTCGAGTTTAGTCCAGTTTGGAGGTCAAACTGCAATCAATTTATCTCAACGTTTAGGTAAATTAAATTTACCTATACTTGGCTCGTCATCTGAATCTATTGATAACGCATCAGATAGAGCTAAATTTGAAATTTTGGCTCATAATAATTTAATTCCTCTTCCTCCTGGAGGTATGGCAAAAGATATTGAATCTGCAATGTCAGTAGCTAACAAAGTTGGATTTCCAGTTTTGCTGAGACCCAGTTATGTATTAGGTGGAAGAGCTATGGAAATTGTCCAAAATAAAAATGAGCTAGTTAATTATTTTCGTAATTCTCAAAAAGAATTCCCTAATCAAGAAATTTTAATTGATCATTATCTTTCAGGTATTGAAGTAGAAGTTGATGCTATTTCTGATGGAGATGAAGTATTGATACCAGGAATAATGCAACATATTGAAAGGGCAGGAGTGCATTCAGGTGATTCAATGGCAGTTTATCCTGCGCAATCTTTATCTACCCAAGAAATTGAAATGATTGTGAACTATACAAGAAAAATTGCTTCTTCTCTGAAAATTATTGGATTAATGAATATTCAATTTATAGTTGCGGGAGCTAATTCTCGAAGAAGTATATACAGTAAAAATGATTATTCCGAAAATCCTGAAATTTATGTGATTGAAGTTAATCCTAGATCTTCGAGGACAATTCCATTTATTTCTAAAGTAACAAGAGTCCCTATGGTGAAAATTGCTACCAAAGTTATGAATGGAAAATCTATAAAAGAATTAGGATATAAGGATGGTCTTTACCCAAATAAAAATTTAGTTGCAGTTAAGGCACCTGTTTTTTCAATGTCAAAACTATCAGGAGTTGATTCATTTTTAGGTCCAGAAATGAAATCTACTGGAGAAGTTATGGGAATAGATTACAATTTTACTGGAGCAATGAAAAAAGCACTTATAAGTTCTGGATTAAATGTTAATCCAGGATCACCAATTTTACTAAGTATTGCTAATCCCGACAAAACTGATTCGGAAAATTTGATTAAGATTTTACATCAAAATGGTCATAAATTATACGCTACTCAGGGTACAGCTAAAATGATAAGTAAACTTGGAATTGATGTGGTAACTGTTGAAAAAAGATTAAGTAATAATGTCGGAGAAAATGTTGTTGATATTATAGAAAATGGAACTGTTAGCGCGGTAATTAACACCGTTACAGGAGATAGACAAACTCTACAAGACGGATTTCATATTAGAAGAGCAGCAACTTTGAAGAAGATTCCATGTTTTACATCCATAGACACAGCTCTTTGCGCAATTCAGACAGAAGATTTATCCTCTAGTTTTACAAAAAGAAAATATAACATAAATAGTATTGCAAATTATTTAGAACTCTAAGATTTTGGAGAAGCACTAACTGACAACCAAATTCTTGGTATAGATTTGATTTTTAGCTCATCCCAGATTTCGGCTAGTGATTTTTGAAGTACTTCTCTACCAATATCAAGTGGAATACCAGGCAAAATTCCTTCTATCCAATCTGAAAAACCAGAGATATGATGCCAGCCTTCTATAGGTACATCGATTCTATTAGTCGAAATAGAATTTATCTTGAATCCATTTTCTATTAGTAGGTTTTCATATTGTTTTTGATTCAACTGGACTCTTGATTGAACTTTGTCGCTTTTTTTTGCTGATAATCCATATTCTTTTCTTACTTTTCTGAGAGATCTCAACATCCATTTTCTGAAAAACTCTAAGCTGTCATCTGGATGGGATCCTTCAAAAAAAGAGGTATTGAAGGCAAGAATCCCCTTGTTATTAAGTTTACTTTTAATTTTTTTTAGTAAATCGGATTTGTCTGGTACATAGTGTATGGAATTGCAATAAACGATCGCATCAACCTTATCCTTTATTACATCCGTAAGACTTTGTACTTCTGAATGGCAAAATTTCACTATGATATTTTTTGTCTCACCAATCTCATTTGCTGCAGTTTTAAGCGCGGTTTTTGAATGATCAATTGCAAAAATCATTGTCTCCTTGGCATCTCTAAATCTTTTGATCAGCAATTTTGTTATCCCTCCAGTACCACAACCCAAGTCAACAATTGTTTTTAAGTCGTCAATTTCAGCAAATTCTAAAAAATTTGCATTTATATCAGTATAGAAAGGTAAATTTGAAAATTGATTAAAATTATATTCTTCACTTGTATTCATTAAAATTTTTCTCCATAATTGCTTAATTAAGCGTGTCTAATCATCTAAATATTACAATAAATTTTTTATCTAATATATAATTTTCTGAGATGAAAGCAATTTATATTTGTATATTTATAATATTTTCTATACCTTTTATTAGCTGTGAAGATGCTAATAATAAAGAAAAAGTTGTAATTTATGCAGCCTCTTCTATCTCAGATTTACTCATAGAAGGTTATGATATATTTAGCAAAAATAATGACATACAAGTTGTTTTTAATTTTGGAGGTTCTATATCTTTAGCAAATCAGATTACAAAATTTGATAGTCCTGCTGACGGAGTAGTTTTTATTGGAGAAAAACCAAGTAAGATACTAAGTGGTAGTAAAAAAATTGATAAAAAATTTAGTTATAGTTTTTTGACTAATGGATTAGTATTTGTAGGTAATAAAAATTCAAAACCTATAAAAAGTCTAGAAGATTTATTATATCTAAGTAATTATCGGATAATAATTGCTGATCCCAAATTGGCTCCTTTAGGAGTCTACTCAAAGGAAATTTTATCTAATAATAATATGTATAATCAATTAGAGAAAAATATAATTTTTGCAAAGGATGCTAAAGCTGTACATAGTTCATTAGAAAACCATAATGCCGATTATGGAATTATTTATTACTCAGACTTACTAATTTCAAAAAATCTAGTCAATTTTGAAAATATCCAAGAGGTCTCAAAATATTCAGTGAATTATTATATTCATGTAATGCAAAATAGTAGAAATAAAATACAAGTGGACAAATTTTTTAAATTCCTAACGGAATCTGATGACATAAGATTTTCAGAAGTTATTTTTTCGAGAGGCTTGAATAGGCTTAATAAGTAAATGGATTCTGATTCATCAATAATTTTATTATCAATTAGAGTTGGCGTTATATCAACATTTATAACTTCGATTTTTGCTTTTATTTTTGCATGGATTTTAGTTAAAAAAAATTTCAAGGGAAAATTTTTCTTAGATTTATTAATATCCTTACCTATAGCTTTGCCTCCGGTATTAGTAGGCTATTTTTTGTTGTGGCTTTTGGGACGTAACAATTTTTTTGGCGAAACTTTGTATAGTTTTTTTGGTATTAACCTAACCTATACTTGGTTTGCTGCTGTTGCAGCATCATTTTTAGTGTCATTACCCTTAGTTACGAGATCTTTTATGATTGCTCTTTCTGGAGTTGATAAGAATGTTGAAATAGTAGCTAAATCTTTGGGGTTTAACACTTTTCAAACTATTAGGTACATAATCTTGCCACTTGCTAAAAATGGTATATTTGCTGGTGTTATTTTAGGGTTTATCCGCTCGTTGTCTGAGTTTGGGGCAACGATAGTTGTTGCAGGAAATATTCCTGGTAAAACCCAAACTATTCCTTTAGGGATATACACCAAAATATCAAGTAGTTCTGAATCAGAGATTTGGCCATTAATAATTACTTCAGTAACTATTGCTACCTTTACTTTATCAATTTATTATTACTTATTGAGGCACAATGATTAAGTATTATTTTTATACATCAATATTATGCTATCCTATAAATGTTCTTATTTGGAGATAAGTTTATGGCGAGCATTTTTAATAAATTTTCAGAAATTATAATAAAGAAAAAATCAAATGTATGTATAGGCTTAGATCCTATTTCTAATAGAATGCCACTTGATGATTTGTTTGAATTTAATCGTTCTATTATTGATTCAACCTTCGATTTAGTTAGTGCATATAAACCCCAGCTTGCTTATTTTGAATCATTTGGACCTGAAGGGTTAGTAACCTTGAAAAGATTAGTTGAGTATATAAAAAATAAGTCTGATGATATTGTAATTATCGGAGATGGTAAAAGAGGGGATATTTCCTCCACGTCAGAAGCCTATGCAAAATCTTTTTTCGATATTTATGGATTTGATATTATAACTGTGAATCCATACATGGGGTATGATTCTATAAAACCTTTTTTGTCATATAAAAATANAGGTATTTATATTTTATGTAAAACTTCCAATAAAGGTTCTGAAGATTTTCAAGATCTTCAACTTGGCAACGGAAATAAACTATATGAATATGTTGCTGAAAAATGTTCTAGTTGGAGCTCTTACGAAAACTTAGGTTTTGTCATTGGGGCTACTTATACTGATGAATTATTGAATTTGAGAAAATCTTTACCAGATTATAACTTTCTGATACCTGGCATAGGTGAACAAGGAGGAGCTTTAACAGATGTTGTTTCTTCAGTAATGATTAGAGGCTCAAAGAAAAATTTTCTTATAAATTCTTCTAGAAGTATATTGTATGCATCTAATAATAAGGATAATTTTTATCATCATGCAAGAAAAAAATGTATAGAATTAAGAGATAACATTAACGAAATATTGAAAAAGTCTTCAACATGAAAAAGGTAGAAATAAACAGTATCAGAGCTAATATTATTAATAATCAAAGAGTAATAATATTAAGAGAAATTGACAGTAATAGATATTTGCCTTTATGGGTAGGAGAGTTTGAGTCAGAGTCGATTGTTGTAGCCTTACAAAATATAGAGATATCAAGGCCATTAACTCATGATTTATTCATTAATCTATTAAATAAAGAGAGTATATTTGTAAAGTTTATAGAAATACATAAAATAGAAAATGATACTTTCTACTCAAGAATATATTACGATAGTAATGAAAAAGAACAATTTATTGACTCTCGGCCTTCAGATGCAATAGCTATTGCAATAAGGTCGAATGTGGATATTTATGTTGCTGAGGAAGTTTTAGAAAAAAATTGTGTTGTAATTGATGATAATTCTACAAATTTATCAATTTTTGAAGATTTTATTGAATCTTTGGATATAGATTAGACATCAAATATTTTTATGGGTAATAATGGGAAAAATACAAATTCATGGGGAAACACTTTTGTTTCACTTGGGAAAATGGGAGGATTTGGTTGGTTCATATCCCTAACAATTATCATTTTTACTTTTGTAGGACACTTGATTGACCAAAAAATTCAAACATTACCCCTTTTTACTATTTTGGGAATACTATTAGGTCTGTTAGTATCTTTAATTGGAATGCGAAAATTGTTGATTANTTTANTAAGAACAAAAAAATAATTGGTTANTTAGGCNACTATAATTGAAATCTATAATTAAAAATCCAAAANTCNTAGCTCTTNNANTTTTTTCTATTTCNCTTTTATTTTTTTCAATCCTNGGNGGGGCTTTAGGTGCTTCATTAGGATTTGGTTTTTTNGGNGGACCAATACCATTTATTTCTATNCCAGCNGAGAAAGTTNCAAGNATTGGCTCNTATAANTTAATCAACTCTTCTATAATGTTTTGGTTCGCNGGNATTATNCTTGTNTTNTTNTCNTGGAGAGCCACACGCAATATGGCTGAAGTTCCATCAAGATTACAAAGTCTTTTTGAATTGATTTATGAGTTTTTCTCAAATACGGCTGATGGTGTTGCAGGCGGGAAAAAACATTCAGGAAGATTATTTCTGCCCTTAGTAACAACAATCTTTTTAGTTGTTATGATGTCAAACTGGGTTGGTATAATGCCTGGTGTTGGCTCTGTAGGAAGAATTGAAGATTTAGATGAGTGGGTTCATCACCATTCTCATAAATATGAAGATGAATTACACGCTAAATACGATGATGAAAAAAAAGTAAAATATTTAGCGAAGTTACATGTTTTAGAAAGTCATGCTAGTGACACTTTTGTAATGTTTGATGATGGTCCCATTGGTAAAGTAGTACCACTGGGCTTTGGTGAAGCCCAGAGACCAAAATTGTCTTCAATATTAGGCTATGATTTAGAACTAATTCATCAATATGAAGAAGAGGTAAAAAGTGGAAATTATACTAATGTGTATTTATTAAAGGAAAAAATCGAAGCTATCCAGTATGATTATAATGGTGAAGATGAACCTAAATATGTAGGGATGAAAACTGTTGGCTTATTAGTTCCTTATCTTAGAGGTGCGAGTACGGATATAAATACTACTTTAGCTATTGCAATCGTAGCAATGATTAGTGTTCAAATATGGGGGTTTAGAAGATTAGGGCTAAAGGGCTATGGTGGTAAATTTATCATTAATCCAATAAAGAAAGGTCCAATATCAACTTTTGTTGGAATATTAGAAGCATTTGGTGAACTTACGAGAACTATTAGTTTCACGTTTAGGCTATTTGGTAATATGTTTGCAGGTGAAATTTTACTTATAGCAATGGCTTTTTTACTACCGTTAATTGGAATTATTCCCTTCATGGGTCTGGAGTTATTTGTGGGTGTTATCCAGGCATTTATATTTTCAATGCTCACACT